>DATIAY010000212.1:0-10898 GCA_035457825.1 Candidatus Methylomirabilota bacterium | reverse complement strand
TCCGCGCCGGTCCGCCCCAGCCCGCTGAGATTGCCAGCTGACTTGACGTGACGGCGGCCCGGGCCCACTCTATGACCCAGCCCTAGCGTGCGACAACGGGGAGGCAATCACGCAAAATTGGGTTCTGGTGCCTGTAGCCCTGCTGGGACTCGTGCTCGTATCCGTCCCCGGCCAGTCGGCCGCGGACGGCCGCGGCTTTGTGAGCGGCGGCGGGGCGAAGTCGCACGGCGGAGGCTTCAGGTCCGGGCATGCTCACTTCCGGGGCGTGAAGTCCACGCACACGTTTGCCTCACGATCCTCCCACCCCGCGACCAGCGTGTTTCCCACCACCGTCGATCCGTGGAAGTTCTGGGGCAAGAACTTCCATCACGGCTTCCACAAGCACAAGCAGGCCTTCGTGACATCCGGCGTGGTGTTCGGTGGAGGAACGATCGTCTACGGTTATGCTCCGCCTGTCGTGTACGCCCCGGAGCCCGTGGTATATTCGTCGCCCCCGGCTGTCTACGCGGCGCCCGCGCCAATGCCCACGGTGGTGGAGTACCCGACTGGACGTTACGAGCTCCGTGGCGACGGCATCACCTATGCCTACCAGTGGGTCTGGATCCCCAAACCACCTCCGCCGCCGCCCCCGGAAGCCGCCCCCGATCCCGCACCTGAATCTCGCCCGCCTGCTCGGGGGGAGCGCAGCATCGGCAAGATTTATCGCTGGACAGACGACGAAGGGGTGACGACGCTCACTGACCGGCTGGAGAACGTTCCCGAGCGCTACCGACCGCGAGCCGAGCCGAAAGCCTAGAGATCCCGCCTCCCACCAAATCGCTTACACTGAACCCATGTGCCTGCTGGCACTCTGGGTTGGCCTCGACCCCGCCGTCCCGCTCATCGCCGCCGCCAATCGGGACGAGTTCTTCGGGCGGCCCACCGCCCCACCCACCCGGATCAAGCCAGGGATCGTCGCCGGTCAGGACCTTCAGGCCGGCGGGACCTGGCTGGGAGTGAACGATGACGGCCTCTTCATTGCCGTCACCAATCGCCGTGAGCCCGAACGCACCCCGGAGAGCAAGTCCCGCGGCCTGCTCGCGCTGGACGCGTTGACATGCCGCACGCTCGGCGACGTGGAAGCGCTCGTAGCCAAACGCACCGCTGAGCAGCTTCTGGCCGGGTTCAATCTCGTGGCCGTGAACGGCGGGGCCGGCGTCTGTCTTCACTGGGACGGCACGCTGAGACCAGTGCGCTTCGGCGCCGGGCTGCACGTTGTCTCCAACAACCGTGATCTCGACGACGCGGCCATGCCGGAGAAGAAGGCCGTCGATGTCTTCAGCGTCACCTCCCGGCTGCCGGACGAAGCCGCCCTGCAAGAGCTGCTGCGGACCCACGACGGGGAACGGCCAATTTGCAAACACGAGGAGCGCTACGGAACGGTCTCCTCCACGATTTATGTCGAGCGCGGGGCGGCGTCCCGGCTGCTCTATGCCGAGGGTGCCCCCTGCCGTCACACGTTCGGTGACTACTCCGGTCTTCTCGCCCGGGGTTGGCGCTAGAATCCCGCACGAGAGCTGCACCCGCGGCCCCACGACGAAGGAGGAGACGATGGCGAGCAAATCCGTGCACTACGACGCCATCATCGTCGGGGCCGGCCACAACGGGCTGGTGACGGCGGCCTACCTGGCCCGGGCCGGCCTCCGCGTGCTCGTCCTGGAGCGCCGCCACGTGGTCGGCGGCGCCTGCGTCACCGAGGAGACGTTCCCCGGCTTCAAGGTCTCCACGGCCGCCTACGTCAACAGCCTCTTCCGCAAGGAGATCGTTCGCGAGCTCCGGCTGGCCGATTACGGCTACGAGGTGCTGGCCCGCAACCCTTCCTCGTTCACGCCGTACCCGGACGAACGCTCGCTGATGCTGGGGCCCGATCCCGGCTTCACCCACCGGGAGATCGCCAAGTTCAGCCCCCGGGACGCCGAGCGGTACCCGCGTTACGAGGCAATGCTGGAACGGGTGGCGGCGGTGGTCGAGCCCACCATCACCATGGCACCACCCGACCTGCTCCGCCCCGGCCTGGGCGACCTCACGAAACTCTACGGGCTGGGACGCGCGTTCCAGCGGCTGGGGCCGGCGGCCGGCGAAGCGGTGGAGATCCTCGCCGGGGCCGCGCGTCCCATCCTTGATCGCTGGTTCGAGTCGGAGCAGCTCAAGTCCACGCTGGCCACCGACGCCATCATCGGCATGATGGCCAGCCCATCGATGCCAGGGACCGCCTATGTCCTCTTCCACCACGTCATGGGCGAGACGGATGGCAAGCGGGGGGTCTGGGGCTACGTCCGCGGGGGCATGGGCGGGCTCACCCAGGCGCTGGCCGCGGCGGCCCGTGACCTCGGCGCGGAGATCCGCTGCGAGGCCGAGGTGGCGAGCATCCTGACGCGGGAGGGCCGGGTCACCGGCGTGACCCTCGCCGGCGGGGACGAGTTCGACGCGCCGATCGTGGCCAGCAATGCGGATGCTCGCGTGACCTTCACGCGGCTGCTCGATCCCAAGGTCCTGCCCCCGGACTTCCTGGAGGCGGTGGGGCGGATCAGCTACGACAGCGCCTCGCTCAAGATCAACGTGGCGCTGGCCGAGCTGCCCAGCTTCCGGGCCTGCCCGGGAACGGACCCGGGCCCTCAGCACCGGGGCACGATCCACATCTGCCCGGATCAGGACTACATCGAACGGGGCTACGACGACGCCAAGTACGGCCGGCCGTCGGTGCGCCCCATCTTGGAATGCACCATCCCCTCCGTGGTGGACCCCACGGTGGCCCCGCCGGGCCAGCACCTCATGTCCATCTTCGTGCAGTACGCCCCCTACACCCTGCGCGAGGGCGACTGGGATACGCTCCGCGAGCCGTTCGCCGATCGCTGCTTCGCCCTGCTCGACGAGTACGCGCCCAATTTCATGCGCTCGGTCCTGGCCCGCCAGGTGTTGACGCCTCTCGACCTCGAGCGGGTCTTCAACCTGACCGGGGGCAACATTTTTCAAGGCGCCATGACCCCGAGCCAGCTCTTCTCCTTTCGGCCCGTACCCGGCTACGCGGGCTATCGGACACCGATCGGGGGCCTGTTCCTCTGCGGCGCCGCGGCCCATCCCGGCGGCGGCGTCATCGGCGCCGCCGGCCTGAACGCGGCCCGCGAGATCCTGGGCCAGCGCCGGTTCCCGTCGCTCAGGCTGCGCTGACCCCTTGACGGGCTCGCCCGCGCCGCGTATCACAGGCTCCGGCACTCCAATGCGCCTGGGCATCCTCCTTCCCACCCGCGGCGTGGTCATGCAGTCGGTCCGACGACCACCCGTCGATGACTGCTGGGCCATGGCGCGGCTCGCCGACCAGGCGGGCTACGATGCGGTGTGGGTGGGCGACAGCGTTGTCGCCAAGCCGCGACTGGAGCCGCTGACGACGCTCGCGTATGTGGCCGCCACCACCTCCCGGGTGCGGCTGGGGACGGCGGTGTTGCTGCCAGCCCTCCGCCACCCCGTCGTCCTCGCCCACCAGATCGCCAACACCGATCAGATCTCGCGGGGCCGTCTGGTCCTCGGGCTCGGCGTGGGCTGGAGCTTGCCGTCGGCCGAGCGGGAGTGGGCGGCCTGCGGGGCCGATCACAAGCGGCGGGTCCGACGCCTGGAAGAGCACGTCAAGATCTGGCGCGAGCTCTGGCGGGGCGAGCCGGTGACCTATCAGCGGGACGACGTGGACCTGGTCGAGCACACCATCGGCCCGCTGCCGTGGCATTCGGCTGGCCCGCCCGTGCTCATCACCGCGGGCAACCGCGGCGAGATGCTTCCCGCGCAGTTCGACCGGTTCGCCCGGCTGGGCGATGGCATCATCACCACGTACCTCCACGCCGAGGAATGCCGGCTCGTCCGCGAGCACGCGGCCACCGCGCTGGCCCGTCACGGCCGGAGCGATGCGGACTTTCCCCTCTGCGTGTACACCACGGTGCGGCTGGAGGACGACGTTCGCACGGCCGAGCGGGTGACCACCCAGTTCCTGGCCACCTACTACGGCGGCGGCGTGCATTCGCGCGGGACCATGGGCCTCGGACCTCCCGAGGCCGTGATCGCCGCGCTGGGTCGCTACGCCGCCGCCGGGGCCACCGACCTGTGCATCCGGTTCGTGGGCGATGACCAGCGTGCCCAGTTCGAGCGCTTCACCGCCGAGGTCTTGCCTCGACTATGAAACTGGAGGGGGCACGAGGCGCGCCCCCTCCAGACCTCCCCATTCGCGCGCGGGCTACACCGGGCGGCGTTTCACGCTCGTAGATACTTATCGAACCAGGCGAAGACTTTCTTCCAGCCGTCGACCGCCGCGGCCTGCCGATACTGTGGGCGATCGACGGCGAAGAACGCGTGGCCAGCGTTCTCGTACATGTGGAACTCGTACGTTTTGCCGAACTTCTGCAGGGCCGCCTCGGTCGCCTTCACGTCGTCCGGGGACGGGCGGGTATCCTCGATGCCGAACAAGCCGAGCAGCGGAACCTTGAGATCCCTCGTGAACTCGATGGGGGCCACCGGCTGGCGGGGTGTCAATTCCTCGGGCTTGGCCACCACACCCCCGCCGTAGCAGTCGATGGCGGCGTCGAGGCCCTGCAGCGTGCAGGCGGCCAGGTAGGACTGGCGGCCTCCCGAGCAGTAGCCGATGACTCCGACCTTGCCGTTGAGATACGGCAGGGCCCGCAGGTAATCGATGGCGCCCTGCACGTCGCCCATGGTGCGGTCATCGGGCATGCCGCCCGCCGCGCGCACGCTGGCGCTGTTCTCTTCCGGCGTCGCCTTGCCCTCCCGGAAGTGCAGGTTCGGGCACAGGGCCACGAACCCGTGATGAGCGAACCGCCGGGTGATCTCCTTGTTCGGCCCATCCCAGCCGGGCATGTGGTGGATGACGACCACGCCGGGATGCGGGCCGCCCCCGAACGGTCGGGCCAGGTATGCGTCGATCCGATCCCCGCGGTGCCCCGGCAACAGGACTGTCTCTGCGAGCAGCGCCTCGTAGGCCATGGCATTCGTCCTCCGTGCGTGGATCTTTGCGTTAGCGCGGCGCCGGCGTGTACCGCCCCGTCAGCTGCGGCGTCTGCCCCTCCAGCCCTTTCTGCTGGCGATCCAGTCGGGTCTCGCGGGCCCAGGTGCGCTTGAGCTCGTCGCGGATGTTCACGCGCAGCCGGCCGAGCCGCTCGGTCTCCAGCTCGATCCGGTCACCATCCTGGAACGCGCTCAAGCCGCGGTGATTGGTCCCGGTGGCGAGGACGTCGCCGGGCTCCAGGGTGTGGATGGAGGTCACCCACTCGATGCACCGGGGAATCTTGTGGGCCATGTCGCTCGTGTTGAAGTTCTGCTTGAGCTCGCCGTTCACCCACAGCCGGATCTGCAGCTTGTGGGGCTCGGGAACCTCGTCGGCGGTCACGATGTAGGGGCCGAGCGGCGCGAACGTGTCGCGTGATTTCATCTGGTAGAAGGTGTTCCCGGCGGGAGGCAGGCCGCGGGCCGACCCGTCGATGAAATTGGTGTAGCCGAAGACGTAGTCCATGGCCTGGGCCGCCCTGATGTGCGAGGCTCGCTTGCCGATGACCAGCGCCACCTCGGCCTCGCCCTCGAAGATGGTGGCCGGGACGTCGGGCAGCACGATGGTGTCGTCGTCTCCGATGACGGCGTTGGGCGACTTGTGGAAGGCGTTGATGGGGGCCGGCTCGCTCCGGGTGCCGTCCTCCATGTAGTTCACGGCCATGGCCACGATGTTGGTGGGCCTGGGCAGCGGGGGCCTGATCCGGACCCGACTAACCGGCACCCCCGTTCCCCGTCCAGCTGCCTCCTCCAGACGCCGTCGATAGTCGGCGAAGCGTTCGATCAACCCGCTGATGAGGTTGTGGGGCCCGGTTCGAGGAACATCGGCCACCACGGACGACACGTCCACCACCGCGTCGCCCTTGAGCACGCCCAGCTTGAAGTCGTCGAAGAAGAGGAGCTTCACGGGACCCTCCTGTGCGGTAGAGATCCTTACAGGTGGCGCCGAGGGTAGTGCCTTCGGCCGATCAAGACAAGGGCCGATGTGCCCTGCGGTATAGATCGCGCGGGCCGCTGTCTTGACAAGACCAGAATTCCCGGCGGCTCTCTCCTGCTATGCGTGCGTCACTCACCGTCAAGGTCGGCCTCCTCATCACGACGCTGGTGACGCTCTCGGTCGGGCTGGTGGCGGCCTTCCTGTTGCACCGCCAGCAGCAGAGCCTCACCGATCAGATGGTCAAGCGGGGTTCCACGATCGCCGAGAACCTCGCGGCCGCCGCCAAGAGCCCCCTGCTCTCGAACGATCACCTTACGCGCCGGCAGGCCAACCCGGCCTTCGCCCTGCCCCTGCGGATCAGCCGGAGCCGGGCAGATCCGGGTGAACGGCGTTCAGGACGAGCCCGAGGGCGAAGATGACGACGGCCCGACGCACCACCCGCGCGGCGAGCCCGCCCTCGGCGTCACCGGCGGCACGTCGTCGGCCCAGCGCCAGCGTGATGGAGACGCCCACGATAAACAAAAAGAAGGGGAAGACCAGGTCGGTGACCGTCCAGCCGTGCCACTCGGCGTGGGTGAGTGGCCGGTAGACCGCGCTCCACGTCCCGGGGTTGTTGACGAGCACCATGGCCGCGATGGTCAGGCCGCGGAACGCGTCGAGCGAAAGGAGCCGTCCCTCCGCGTGCGTCAGGGGTTAGTCGAGCGACCGGTACAGGCGCTCGTCGTAGAGGCTCCCGCTCATCGGCAGCAGCTCGTCGCGGAACTTCTTCATGTGGGCGGCCACGAGGTGGGCCTCGAACGCCTTGGGATCCTTCCAGATCTCCACGAGCGTCATGTGGTTGTGCCGGCTCGCCTGGGTCAGCGCTTCGTAGCGGGCGCTGCCGGCTTCCCGGCGGCTCGTCTCGGCCAGGTCCTTCACCGCGGCGACGCCCTTGTCCTTGAAGGTCGGGACGATGTCGACGTGCGTCACCACGTAGATGGCGTCCTTCCCGGCGGCCGGCGCCGCCATCGGGCCCACCGAGAGCGGGATGTGCGGGCGCTCGTCGTAGGCGGCGCTGAGGAGCCGCTGCAGCGTCTCCCGGAACTGCCTGGGGGGCGCAGACCCGGCGTAGGCGTCGCGGGCCTTCTCGTCCGCCCAGGCCTCGATGATGGCGAAGTGGCTCATCCGTTCCGTGCGCTGGAGGGTCTCGAAGCGCAGGTTGCCGGTGCTCTGGCGGCTGGCTTCCCGGAGCTGTCTGAGCAAGCCGCGGGCCTGGTCCATGGCTGCTGGCGCCACCTCGATGTAGGTCACGACATAAGCGGTGGCGGCCTGCTGCGCGGACGCGGGGCTCACGATCCCCAATGACACGGCGAGGGCCACGACCGAACCGAGCAGACGACGTGATCGTTCCATGCGTGTTCCTCCGGGGAGCGAAAATCAGGGGCAAGACGCTGCCGGGCGCAAGAGGAAATCCCGTGCGACATGCCCCCGTCTATACCGTGCGGGCCCGCAGGGGTCAAGACGGGGAGTGGCTGGACAAGGCCACGCCTCGCCGCCTATGCTCCCGGCACGAGGTGCCGGCATGACGGGACGCGTGGCCGTACTCAAGGCCTACGGCGGTGACTTCGAGCTGCGGGAATACCCGGTGCCGGACCCTGAGCCCGGCGCTATCCTGGTCCGCCTGACGCGGGCCGGCGTGTGCGGCTCCGACTTGCACATCTGGCGCGGCGAGATGAAAGACGTCTACGGCGCGCTGCCGCGGGATCTCACCTTCGGCCACGAAATGTGCGGCCGGGTGGAGCGCCTGGGCGCTGGCGTCAACGTGGACTCCGCGGGCCAGCCGCTCGGCGAGGGTGATCGCGTCACCTTCCTCTACTTCTTCCCCTGCGGCCGCTGCCCGGTCTGCCTGCGTGACGAGATGGGAAGCTGCCCCCGGAAGAGCCGCGCCAACCGGGTGGCCGGGACCAGACCCTACTTCAACAACGCGTACGGCGACTATTACTACCTGCGTCCCGGTGGCTTCATCTTCCGGATCCCCGAGGAGGTCTCCGACGACGTCGCCACCCCCGCGAATTGCGCCCTGGCCCAGGTCATCTACGGGCTCACTCGCGCCGGCCTGCGCGCCGGCGACACCCTGGTCGTTCAGGGCGCCGGCGGGCTCGGCCTCAACGCGGTGGCCGTCGCCCGCGACGCGGGCGCCGACCGCGTCATTGTCCTGGACCGCGTGGCGTCACGCCTGGACCTGGCGCGCGCCTTCGGCGCCGACCACGCGCTGAGCCTGGTCGAGCTGCCGACGCCCGAGCGCCGCATCCAGGCCGTCATGGACCTTACCGGCGGCTTCGGCGCCGACGTGGTGGCGGATTTCGTCGGCTACCCCGAGGTCATACCCGAGGGGCTCCGCATGCTGCGAAGCGGCGGGTGCTATCTGGAGATCGGGTCCATCGCGCCCGGCAACGTCTTCTCGTACGACGCCACGGCTCTCATGCGCGGCAACGCGCGGCTGGTGGGCGCCTCCAACTACTCGCCTTGGGCGCTGGCCCGGGCCCTGGCCTTCCTGCGCCGCAACCGGGGACGCTTCCCCTATGACCGCCTGATCTCCCACGTCTTCCCGCTGGCGCAGATCACCCAGGCCTTCCAGGAGGCCGACTGGATGCAGCGCGGCGGCGATGGCCTCCGGCTGTCGCGCGCCGCCCTGTCGATGGCCGACTGACCGGCACCGCCGCGGGCGCGCCATGGACTTCGGGATCTTCGATCATCTCGACCGCCGGGACGTACCGCTCCACGAGCACTACGAAAGCCGGCTGCGTCTGCTGGAGCGATACGACGCCGCCGGCTTCGCCGCCTATCATCTGGCCGAGCACCACGCCACGCCGCTGGGGCTGGCCCCGGTGCCGGGCATCTTCCTGGCCGCCGCCTCGCAGCGCACCCGGCGGATCCGGCTGGGGCCCTGCGTGTACATCCTGCCCCTCTACGACCCGGTCCGGCTCATCGAAGAGATCTGCATGCTCGACCAGCTCACGCACGGGCGCTTCGATCTCGGCGTGGGCCGGGGCATCGTGCCCTACGAGATGGCCTACTTCGACCTGCACCACCTGGAGACCGAGGAGATTTATCGCGAGACCCTGGAGGTGATTCTGCAAGGGCTCACCAGCGACGTGCTGGATCACCGGGGCCCCCGCTTCACGTACCGGAAGGTCCCGATGGTCCTCCGCCCCTACCAGCAGCCGCACCCTCCGCTCTGGTACGGGATGGGCCACCTCGAGGGGGCCGAGTGGGCAGCCACCCACAAGGTGCACGTGATCACGAACCACACGGCGGAGGGGGCGCGGCCGCTCTTCGCCCGCTATCGCGACGTGTGGCAGCGCAAGCACGGGAGCGCGGAGATGCCCAGGCTCGGCGTGTCCCGGCACGTGGTGGTGGCGGACACCGACGCCCAGGCCGAGGCCTGGGCGCGGCCGAACTACGCCGCGTGGTACGCGAACCTGACCAAGCTCTGGCGGGACTTCGGGTCGGTTCCCATCCGCTTCGCCCGGGACTTCGACGAGGCCCGCCAGCGGGGCCTGGCCTTCGCCGGCACGCCGGCCCGCGTGCGTGACGAGATCGCGCGCGACGTGGCGGCCAACGGTTGCACGTACTTCGTCTGCCGCATGATGTTCGGCAACCTCGGGGAGGCCGAGGCCACCGCGTCGCTCGGCCTCTTCGCCGAGGACGTCATGCCCTACTTCACTTCTTCTTAGTCTCGTAGCTCTCGATCGCCTTCTTCAGATCGCGATACTCCTCGCAGCTGAAGAAGCAGAGCCTGTTCAGCGCGGCCAGGTGCTCCCTGGCCTTGGCCAGGTTGCCGACCATCAGGTAGGCCTCACCGATGTACTCGTGGGCGCCCCGGTGCTTGGGATCGAGGCGAAGCGCCTCCTGGTAGTGCTTGAAGACCACGTCCATGTCGGGGTTGGCGCCGTTGCGCACCGCGTAGGCCAGCAGGTTGTGATAGTCGGCGTTGCGCGGGTCCCGCGCGACGGCCTTCTGCATGACCTGCGCGGCGCCCTGCCAGTCCTTGGCCGCGATGCGGGTACGGGCGGTGGCCAGGTCGGGATCTCCAGGCGCCACCGTCGGTTCCGGCGAGTCGTTGGCCAGCGCGACCGCCGCGAGCGACAGCGGGACCAGGAAAGCGCGGATCAGGTGCTTGATCATGTCAGGACTCCCTCCGATCAGCATTGTGCCATCGCTTCAGCGCCGGCAACACCTCTCGGCCGAAGAGCTCGACCGTGCGTGCGGGGTCGGAGGCCAGGCTGACCGTGAACATGAGGTTACGGGCCCCGGCCTCCAGCGCGGCGCGGACCTGGGCCACGCAGTCATCAGGGGTCCCGGCCACCGCCAGGCGCCGACGCAGGTAGTCGAAGAGGCCGAGGCGCTTCGTGAGGCCCGGATCCATCTGGGAGTGATGAGTCGTGTACCGCTCTCGCAGCTCGCGAATCGCGGGGACCAGCTCGGGGGGAACCCCACGCTGCGCCGGCGCGGGACCCAGGATGTAGGCCGCGACGAATCCGAGAATATTGCCCAGGGTGTCGAGTGCGACCTCGCGGCGCTCGCTGACGTCGAGGCAGGCGATCCACCAGACGTCGAGGTCCTCCCCCGACCGTCCAGCCGCACGGGCGCCCACGTCCAGCAGGCTGCGGGCCTGCTCGACGTGGGCGCGCTCGAGGCCGAAGTTGATGAAGGCGCCGTCCGCGACTGCGCCCGCGGCCCGGAGCGCGCCGGGGCCCGAGCCGGCCGCGTACACGGGGACGCGCCGGGCGAGCTTGGACAGTTGGGTCGCGGTCCCATCGAGCGTCGCGCGCTCGCCGCTCAGGAGCGCCCGCACGAAGGCCAGGTTGCGCCGGAAGGCCTCCGGGGACGAGGGCGA
>DATIAY010000211.1:0-22082 GCA_035457825.1 Candidatus Methylomirabilota bacterium | reverse complement strand
GGCGGCAGCGGGGGCGACGAGCGCCTTTCCCTACTTCGAAGAGCAGCGGCGGGCCGAGGAGGAGCGACGCCGGTCGGGCCCGCGGTGACGCCAGGGCCCGGGCGATGAACGCGCCGTCACCTCGGCGTGGAGTCGCGGATGGTTCGGGCGCGGGCTTCCAGCACTTCTGCCTCCCTGCCCCGGTCCGCGGCGCGCAGCAACCCGGCGTACCGCTCGAGCGTCATCGCCACGTCGGGATGGTCCTGGCCCAGCGCCTGCTCCCGAATGCGGAGCGCGCGCCGGAACAGGGGTTCGGCCTCGGCGTAGCGCTGTTGCACTCGATAGAGGTCGGCGAAGTAGGTGAGAAGGCCGGCAACCCCCAGGTGCTCCGGCCCCAGGGCCTTTTCCTGAATGGCCAGCGCCCGACGAAAGGCCGCTTCCGCCTCGGCCGGTCGGCCTTGCCCTTGCTGGATGATCGCGAGGTTGGCCAGCGGGGAGACGAGCGCTGGGTGCTCGGGGCCCACCGCTTTCTCCTGGATCGTTAGCGCGCGCTCCACCAGCGGCCCGGCCTCCGCGAACTTGCCTTGCAGGCGAAGCAGGCGACCGAGATTATTCAGCGTCCTGCCGACCGAGGGATGCTCGGGCCCCAGCGTCTTCTCGAGAATGACCAGCGCGCGCTGGTAGAGGGGCTCGGCCTGGGCGAAGCGTCCCCGGTCGACCTCGATATTACCCAGGCTGAGCAGGGTTCTCGCCACGTCCGGATGCTGATCGCCCAGGACCTGCTGCTTGATAGCGAGTGATCGACGGAGAACCGGCTCCGCTTCGGCGTACCGGGCCTGATCGTCGTAGAGCGCCCCCAGGCTGTCCAGGACATGTGCGACCTCGAGGTGCTGCGGCCCCAGAGTCTTCTCCCGGATCGCCAGGGATCGCCGGTAGGCGGCCTCCGCGTCCTTGTAGCGGCCCTGGGTCAGGTACAGGTCCCCCAGGTGATTCAGGACGATGGCGACCTCGGGATGCTCGGGCCCTCCGACGGCTTCCTGGATCGCCAGCGCGCGCCGGTACAAAGCCTCGGCCTCGGCGAGCATGCTCTGGGTGGCGCGGAGGTTCGCGAGGTTGATGAGCACCGGGGCGACACCGGGATGCGACCGCCCGAGCGCCCGCTCCCGGATCGCCAGCGCTTGCTGCAGCGCGGCGTCGGCTTCGGCGTAGCGGCTCTGAATGTGGAACAGCCTGCCTAGATTGTTGAGGACGGTGGCGGCCTGAAGGCTTCCCGCGCCCCGCCTTCGTTCGAAAATGCCGAGCGATCTCCGGTAGAGGGCCTCGGCCTCGGTGTACCGCCCCTCGGCATCGAAAAGCGCCGCCATGGCGTTGAGGGCATTGGCGACGTCCTGATGCTCGGCCCCATACTGCTTTTCCAGGATCGCGAGCGCCCGAGAGAGCGCCTGCTCGGCGTCGGAATAGCGCGCCTGCAGCCGATAGAGATCGCCGAGATGATACAGGGGCGCGGCCAGCAGCGGCTCCGATCCCGGAGCCTTTTCCAGCACGGCCAACGCCCGTCGCAATGTCTGCTCGGCTTCGGGGTACCAGCCCTGGGCGACGTAGATCTCTCCCAAGCCGGTGAGGACGGTGGCCATCTCGGGGTGCGCGGGCCCCAGAGTCTTCTCCAGAATCGCCACGGCCTGCTGATAAAGGCCTGCCGCCTCGCTGGGTCGGCCACGCCGCTGATAATGGCGGGCGAGACTGGCGAGCGTCGCCGCGACATCGGGGTGCCCACCGCCCAGCGCCCGCACCCGGGCCTGCAGCGCCCGCTTGAGAAGCGCTTCGGCCTCCTCGAAGCGCGCCAGCTCATCGTAGAGCCCCGCGAGCGCGGTCAGGCTTTGCGGCAGGCGCGGATCATCGGGGAGCAGCCGCTCGGCCTCCGCCACCGACTTCACGAAGAGGGCTTCAGCCTCGGCCAGACGTCCCGCTTGCATCGCGGTCGTCGCGTCGGCCATGAGCTGCTCCCAGCTAACGCCCTGGCCATAGGCCGAGGCCGGCGCTACGGCGGCGAAGATCAGCCCCATCACGACCCATCGCCGACGATTCATGGCGCAAATTCCAGCCTAGCCAGCAGGTCAGTGCCGCTCCTATCTTTTTCCTCCCCGACCGAGCGGTTCTCACCTCGAATGTGTCGAAACCATCGCAAGTGTCGAAAATCGAGCGCGCCCCCTTACCGCACGCAGATCGAGTAGAATCTCGCCAAGATGCGGCCGTTGGAGGAGCTGCTCGGACAGAGTCCGGGGATCACCGCCGTCCGGGAGACCGTGAACCGGCTGCTCCAGCGGCACCCCGAGGGCCGTCGCCTGCCTCCGATCCTGATTCAAGGGGCGACGGGCACGGGCAAGGGCCTCCTGGCGCGGGCCATCCACCGGACCGGGCCCCGTCACGAGGGGCCCTTCGTGGATCTGAACTGCGCGGCGATCCCGGAAACCTTGCTGGAAGCCGAGCTCTTCGGCTTCGAGCGCGGGGCCTTCACCGACGCGCGCCAGGCCAAGCCCGGGCTGTTTCAGCTCGCCCACGGCGGCACGATCTTCCTCGACGAGATCGGCCTGCTGCCCGAAGTGCTGCAGTCCAAGCTCCTCAAGGTCATCGAGGAGCGGACGGTGCGTCGCCTGGGTGGAACCCGGACGGAGAGCGTGGACGTCTGGGTCATGGCGGCCACCAGCACCGACCTGGCCGTGGCCACCCAGGAGCAGCGGTTCCGCGAGGACCTCTACCATCGCCTGGCTGTGCTCACGCTCCACCTGCCGGCCCTGCGCGAGCGGGGCGACGATATCGTGCTGCTGGCCGAGCACTTCCTGGCCCGTTCGTGCGCGGACTATTCGCTGCCGGCCAAGACGCTGGACGCCGACGCCCGGGCGGCCCTGCTTGCCCACGATTGGCCCGGCAACGTGCGCGAGCTCGCCAACGTGATGGAGCGCGTTGCCCTGCTCTCCGAGGAACGGCTGGTCAGCGCCGCGATGCTGGAGCTGCCGACGGCGCGCCTGCCGGAGCGGGGCCGCGAGCGGATCCCGCTCAAGCAGGAGCTCGGCAGTGTCGAGCGCGAGCACCTGCTCGAAGCGCTGCGCGAGACCAGCTGGAACCTCTCGCGGGCGGCCATCCGCCTGGGCATCCCACGCAACACGCTGCGCTATCGGCTCGAGAAGCACGGACTGCGCCCGGGGACGACCGAGCCCGGACCGCCGCCCCCGGAGACCTCGGCGGCGCCCGCGTCGCGTGGGCCCGAGGCCGGCACGACCGGCTGGGTGAACCTGCGTTGGGAGCCTCGGCGCTTGACGCTCCTCCGCGCCGCGCTCGCGTGGACGGCCCCCGAGCGTGCCGTGCCCACTCGCCGGGCCCTGGAGGACGTGGCCGACAAGGTGAGCGCCTTTGGCGGCCGGGTGGTGGAGCGCGGCCCGCAAGGACTGGTGGCGGTCTTCGGGCTCGAGCCGGTGGAGGACGCGCCGCGACGCGCCGCGCACGCCGCCATCGCCGTGCACAAGGCCATCGCCCGCGCGCGGGCCGAAGGCGAGCCGGTGAGCGTCAAGCTGGCGATCCACGTGGCGCGGCTCCTCGTGGGCACCGCGGGCAGCACCGTCGAGATCGATCTCGAGGCCAAGCACCACGCGTGGACCGTCCTCGGCGCGCTGCTGGCCCGCTCGGGGCCGGATACCATCGTGGCCGGCGAAGCCGCGGTGCCCTTCCTGGAGCGCCGCTTCGAGCTGACGACCGAGGGGTTGCTGGAGCCCGCCCGCGGCCGGGCCTATCGCCTGGCTAGCCACGAGCGGCCCCCGGGCGTCGGACCCCGCACCGCCCCGTTCGTCGGCCGGCGGGACTCCCTGCAGCTGCTGCACAACCTGCTCACCGCCGCGATGCGCGGGCAGGGCCAGATCGTGGGCATCGTCGGTGAGGCCGGGCTGGGCAAGTCCCGGCTGGTGGGCGAGTTCCGTCAAAGCCTGGGAGACCAGCCCGTGACCTACCGGGAGGGCATCTGCCAGTCCTACGGCGGGGCCAACCCCTTCTTGCCCGTGGTGGCCATCCTGCGACAGAACTGCGGGATCACCGAGTCCGACAGCGCCGACACCATCGTCGCGCGAGTGCGCCGGAGCTTGGAGACGGTGGGCATGAATCCTGACGAGGGGGCCCCATACTTGCTCCAGCTCCTCGGACTGCGCGAGGGCACGGAGGCGCTGGCCACGCTCGCGCCGGAGGCTCTGAAGCTCCGTACGCTGGAGACGCTCCGCCAGATGGTCCTCAACGCCAGTCGGCAGTACCCCATCGTGTTCGTGGTCGAGGACCTGCACTGGATCGACCGCTCCTCGGAGGAGCTCTTCGCGGCGCTCGTCGACGACCTGCCCGGCGCGCCGATCCTCTTCGTCGCGACCTATCGCCCCGGCTATCGTCCGCCCTGGATCGACAAGTCGTTCGCGACTCAGGTCGCGCTGCCGCCCCTGGCGCTCGACGAGAGCCGGGCGATGATGCGGGCGGTCCTCCGGCGCGAGGTCCCCGAGACGCTGGCCCGGCTCATCCTCGACAAGGCCGAAGGCAATCCCTTTTTCCTCGAGGAGCTGTGCCGCACCGTCGAGGAGCAGGAGGATCTGGCCGCCATCCCCGCCGTGCCCGACACGGTGGAGGCCGTCCTGCTCGCCCGGATCGAGCGGCTGCCCGAGGAACCCCGAAGGCTCCTGCAGACCGCCGCCGTGCTCGGCCGGGAGTTCTCGCTCCGGCTGCTCGGCGCCCTGTGGGAGGACCAGGCTGAGCTGGACAAGCACCTCGCCACCCTGGCCAGCCTGGAGTTCCTCTACCACCGGGCCAGCGGCGACGATCGCGTATACGTCTTCAAGCACGCCCTGACCCAGGAGGTGGCCTACGCGAGCCTGCCCACGGCGCAGCGGCGCGCCTTGCACGTCGCGGCCGGGCGCACCCTCGAGGCGATCTTCGCCGACCGCCTGGACGAAGCCTACGACCGCCTGGCCTATCACTATGCGCGGACGGAGGAGGCGGCGAAGGCCGTCGAGTACTTGAGCCGGTTCGCCGAGAAGGTGGGCCGCAACGCCCACGAGGAAGCCGTGCGCGCCCTGAAGGAGGCGCTCCAGCACGTCGAGCGCCTGGCCCCCGAGGTACGGGATCGCCGCCACCTCGAGCTCGTGCTGCGCCTGCCGTACTCGCTGGTGCCCCTGGGGCGCATCGAGGAAATCCAGGAGCTCCTGCTGCGCGAGCGCGAGCGCGTCGAGCGGTTCCAGGATCCGGCCCTCACGAGCCACTACTACTTCCTCCTGGGCCGCACCCACATTCTCGGCAGCCACGAGCAAGCCGTCGAGTGCGCGCGGCGCGCGATCGCGGCCGCCGAGCAGTGCGGCGACGACGCCATGAAGGGCAAGGCCCACAGCGTGCTCGCCCTGGCCGCCGCCCTGGGGGGGCGCGCGACAGAGGGGATGGAGAACGGGCGGACGGCGGTCGCCCTGCTCGAGAAGACCGGGGACCGGGCGTGGCTCGGTGATGCCTACTGGGCGCTGGGACTGTGCTGCTGCCAGACTTCGGCGTTCCCCGAGGCGCTGGCCGCGGAGGCGCGGGCCCGGTCGATCGCCGAGACCATCGGCGACGAGCGGCTGGGCGCCTCGGCGGCCTGGGTCACCGGCATCGTCCAGGCCGCGATGGGCGAGCAGGAGCTGGCCGTCGAGACCTGTCGCCGCGCCGTGCAGAAGGCCCGCGACACCCTCAACATTGCGATCACCACGGGGTGCCTGGGGTTCTCCTACCTCGAGAGCGGGGACGTGGCCAGGGCCATCCCGGCCCTCGAGCAGGCCATCCCGCTGCTCCACGTCTGCCGCTTCCGGACCTTCGAGGCCTGGTTCACCGCCTTCCTGGCCGAGGCTCATCGCCGGGAAGGGCGGCTTGAGATGGCCGAGTCGCTGGCCCGACGCGCCCTCGAGATCGCCACGCAGGCGAAGTTCGGGATCGGGGTGGGCTGGGCCCAGCAATCGCTGGGGCGCATCGCCCAGGCTCGGGGCGACCTGAGCGCCGCCGCGGCCCGGTTCGACGAGGCCCGGCGAACCTTCGATTCGCTTCACTCGCGGTACGAGTCGGCCCGGACCTTGCTGGACCTGGCGACGACGGCCGCCGCGCGGGGCGACACGCCAGGGGCCGGCAAGCACCTCACCGTGGCTCGCGCGCTGTTCGCCACGCTCGGCGTGCCCCGCTACGTCGAGCACGCGGACGCCCTCGCCGCCGAGTGGGGCATCTGATCGCCAGAGGCCGCCCCATACCCTCGCCACGCCTCGGCATCCGCCGGGCCACACCTCGCGACGTGCCCACGATTCTCGCTCTGATCCGCGGCCTGGCCCACTACGAGCGACTGGCCCATCAGGTCGAGGCGACCGCGGGCCGCCTGCACCGCCACGGCTTCGGCCCCCGACGGTACTTCGAGACGCTGATCTGCCGGCGGAGCGACCACGCGGTGGGTTTCGCCCTCTACTACTTCACCTACTCGACGTTCCTGGCCCGGCCCACGCTCTACCTCGAGGACCTGTTCGTGCTCCCTGCCGAGCGACGCCGGGGTGTGGGACGAGCGTTGCTACGTGCCGTGGCCGCCGTGGCCGAGCAGCGGGGCTGCGGGCGGATGGAGTGGACCGTGCTCGACTGGAATCGCCCGGCGATCCGTTTCTACCGGCGACTCGGCGCCGAGCTGCATCGCGAGTGGCTCCTCACCCGTCTCACCGGCGCTCCGCTGCGACGGCTCGCCGGCGCACGGCCAGCAGGGACCGGCGCACGAGGATCGCGCCGATCGCGAGCAGCAGGACGATCAGGACGCCGGGCAGGAGCCAGGGCGCGCGCCCGATGAGGAGTCCGCTCAGGAACGGTCCAAGGAACATTCCCCCGTCGACCCCGACGCGATAAACCGCAGTCCGCCAGCCGATCTGCTCGGGGGGCGTCTCGGCCCGCAGCAGGCTCAGCGGCAGGGTCCAGGCGGCCATGGCGATCCCGACGAGGGCGCAGCCCGCCAGCAGCGCAGTGAAGTCGCCGAACGCGACGAGGCCGAGGCCGACCCCGAACAGCAGGAGCATCAACCCCAGCACGCGAGAGGCGCCGTGTCGGTCGGCGAGCACGCCGGCGGGGAGCAGGCAGACGATGTCGCAGAGCTGCAGGGTCAGGAGCAGGCCGGCGATGCCGCTCCGGCTCAGCGCGAACTCACGATCGCCCCGCAGCGGAATGAGGAACTGCTCGAGCGTGGCGTAGGCGATGGCAATGACGCCGCCGGCCGCGAACGCTAGCACGACCCCGCGGGTGATCGGCGCTCCCGGGGCATCGGCCTGCCGCCTGGGGAACCACCCGCGCGCCCCCGGGGCTTCCCCCGGCAGGGCGGCCAGCACGGCCGGGATCAGGGCCAGCCCGAGAATCAGCGGGGTGCAGGTGAGCAGGAAGGCCAGGTTCCAGGGCAGGCTCGCGGGCAGCATCCCGATGATCAACGTCGCGCCGAGAATGCCCAGCATGGCGGACAGCTCGAACGCGCTCAGCGCCGAGCCGAGCCGCCCCGTCGCCTGATAGCGCAGGATCGCCGTGAGGCCCGCGACCAGGCCCAGCGCGTGGGCCACGCCCATCACCGCGCGGGCCGCGAGCAGGACCGGCAGGGGCCCGCCGCTGCCGAGCAGGATGACACCGCCGGCCAGCAGCACCGGCGACAGCACCAGGGCCCGGCGCAGATGATGGGTGATGAAAACGCCCACGGGAATGTCGGCAACGGTCCGGGCGAACCCGAACGCCGCCGCCACCGCGCCCAGCTGCCAATCAGGCAGCGCGCCGGCGCGGCCGATCTCGGGAAGCAGGGCCGGGAAGGCGCCGATCGACACCGTGTTCGTGAAGATGAGCAGGCAGAGCAGGAGGATGAGGGGCGGCGGCCACACGGGAGCTTATTGCAGCGAAGCGACCCGGCTCGTCTATCTACCCGCCACAACCGTACAGGGTACGCGGGTTGTCCCAGACGATCTTCTTCTTCACTGGCTCGGGCAGCGGCAGCGCCCGCATGGCCTCGGCGGTCTCGGGCCACTTGTGGTCGGGGTGCGGGTAATCACTGGCGAAGAGGAGTCGATCCTCTCCGATGAGTCCCACGAACTGGGGAATGTATGGCTCGTCGGGCTCGCAGGAGACCCAGCACTGGCGACGGAAGTAGTCGCTGGGCCGAAGGCTGAGCCGGGGCTCGCCGGCGATCCCCCGCGTCTTCTCCCAGTGCTCGTCCATGCGCCACAGCCAGTAGGGCACCCAGCCGCAGCCCGCCTCGAGGAAGGCCACGCGCAAGCCGGGGTGCCGCTCCAGCACGCCGCCGCCGATGAGCGCGAGCATGGCTAGCATTTGCTCCAGCGGATGCGAGGCCGTGTGGCAGGCGAAGAAGCTCCCGAAGCGGTCGGCGCCGGCAGCGGGGAGGTGCGCGCCGACGCCCTCGTGGACGCCGATCGCGAGCCCCCGCCGCGCGCAGATGCTCCACAGCGGCTCGTAGGCGGGATCATCGAGCTGCCGTCCGCGGATAGGGTTGGGTCGCACGAAGACGCCCGCGAAACCCCGATCGGCAACGCGCTGGACCTCGGCAGCAGCCAGGCCCGGGTCGTGGAGCCCGACCAGCATCGCCACCGGACGGAGCCGCTCGGGCGCATACGCACAGAAGTCGAGGATCCAGTCGTTGTAGGCGCGGCAAATAGCGATGGCCAGCGCCGCCTCGAGATCGTCGATCGAGGCGACATAGAGCCCCTGGGTGGGGTAGAGGTAGGAGATCTCGATCCCCCCCTGGTCCATGGCCTTCACCTGGGAGGCGGCGTCGTAACCGGCTCGCAGAGGCTCGGCAAGGTGCTCCCTCACCCGAGCCGCGAACGCCTCCTTCATGGCCGGGCTCACGCACTCCGCACGGGGCGACAATCGGCCGGTGGTCTCGAAGTTGCTGCGGCCATCGGGCCCGCGCGTGACCCGGGGGGCCAGATGTCGGTAACGCGGGTCGATGTAGCGTTCCCACATGCCGGCGGGTTCCATCACGTGACCATCGGCGTCGATCATGGGCAGGGTGTAAGCCGGCATCGCCGTCCTAGGTACGGCATCGCCAGACGCCTGTCAACGTCGCCACGTCCCTGCTATCCTTGCTTCCACCCGCTGCCAGGCGCAGGGCGCGCCTGGCAGCCCGGGGGCCGCGCGAGGAGTGCCTGATGGCCAAGCTGCCCGATCCGACCGCCGCCCTGTCCGTCGAGGCCCGGACGGTCAACGAGAAGATCGCCCGCAAGCGAGGTCGGCTGAGCGGCCCGTACGCCCGCCTCATGCATCACCCCGCGCGGGCCGAACGGGTGGCCGACACCCCTTGCCGGATGGGCAGCGCGCGCCGTTCTGAGTCAGTCTATAATCCCCGCCAATCCCCGCCCGGGCGGGGCTGGAGGTGAAGGACAGCCATGCGCCGGATCAACGGTCCGCTTGCGCTCTTCCTCGGCGTGGCCCTGGTCATCCTGGTCGCCACGAACGTCCAGGCTGCGCCCGAGGGCCAGCTTGTCTGGGGCGTCCACTTCTCGCTGGCGCCCACCTGGTTCGACCCCGCCGAAACGCCTGCGATGATCACCCCGTTCCTGACCCTCTACGCCCTGCACGACGCGCTGGCGAAGCCGATGCCCGGCAACCCGATGGCGCCAGGCCTCGCCGAGTCATGGACGGTCTCCCGCGATGGGCTCGTTTACGAATTCGTCATCCGTAAGAACGTCATGTTCCACAATGGCGCCGTCGTGACGGCCGAAGACGTCAAATTCTCCTTCGAGCGCTACCGGGGCACTTCGGCCGGCCTCCTGAAAAATCGCGTGGCCGCGGTGGAGGTCGTGGATGCGCAGCGGGTCCGGTTTCGCCTCAAGGAGCCCTGGCCCGACTTTCTGACCTTCTATGCGACCCCCGCCACCGGGGCCGCCTGGATCGTGCCGAAGAAGTACGTCGAAAAGGTTGGCGACGAGGGCTTCAAGAAGGCCCCGGTTGGCGCGGGCCCGTACAAGTTCGTGTCCTTCACGCCGGGTGTAGAGCTGGTCGTTGAAGCCTTCGAGCAATACTGGCGCAAAACGCCCGCGGTCAAGCGACTGGTCTTCAAGGTCATCCCCGACGAGTCCACCCGCCTGGCCGCGCTGAAGCGGGGCGAAGTGGACATCGTGTACTCCATTCGGGGCGCCCTGGCTGAGGAGTTGCGCCGCACGCCCGGGCTCACGCTCAAGCCGACAGTCGTCCAGGGCACCTTCTGGCTGTCCCTGGTTGACCAGTGGGACCCGAAGTCGCCGTGGCACGACCGCCGGGTCCGGCTGGCCGCCAACCACGCCATCGACCGAAAAGCCATCAACCAGGCCGAGACGCTGGGGTTCTCAAAGCTCACGGGCAGCATCATCCCGTCGAGCTTCGAGTTCTACTGGCCAGCGCCCGTCCCCGCCTATGACCCTGGCAAGGCCCGGAAGCTCCTCGCCGAAGCGGGCCATCCGCAGGGCTTCGATGCCGGTGAGTTCTTTTGCGACAACTCGTACGCCAACCTGGGCGAGGCGGTGGTCAACTATTTCAAGGCCGTCGGGATCAAGGCGCAGCTCCGCCCGCTCGAGCGCGCGGCCTTCTTCGCCCAGCACCGGGAGAAGAAGCTTCGCAACGTCGTCCAGGCCTCCAGCGCCGCCTTCGGAAGCGCCTCCACCCGCATCGAGAGCTTCGTGGCTGGCGGTGGCGCCTTCGCCTACGGTAGCTACCCCGACATCGACGGCCTCTTCCAGGAGCAGGCCAAGGAGACGGACCGCAAGAAGCGCGAGGCCTATCTGGTCAAGCTCCAGCAGCTCATCCACGAGAAGGCCATGTTCGCGCCGATCTGGGAGCTGGGCTTCATCAACGGGGCCGGGCCCCGCGTGCAGGAGTCGGGGCTCGGTCTCATCGCCGGCCACGCCTACTCGGCGCCGTACGAGGACCTCGCGCTCAAGGCCAGGTGAGGAGGGGTAATGAAGCGATACCTCGTCAAGCGCATCGGTTATTCGCTGATCTCGCTCTTCCTCCTGTCGGTCATCATCTTCTTCTTCGTCCGCGTGACCGGCGACCCGGCCGTGCTGCTCGTCGAGCCGGGCGCCAGCCAGGCCGACCTCGACGCCGTCCGCCAGCAACTCGGCCTGGACAAGTCGATGGGGGTCCAGTACGTGACCTTCGTCACCGATCTGCTCCGGGGCGACTTCGGCAATTCGTTCTACTACCGCATGCCCGTCCTCGAACTCTACCTGTCACGCCTGCCGAACTCGCTCCTCCTGGCCGCCTGCGCGATGCTCTTCTCGCTGTTCATCGGCATTCCCAGCGGCATCCTGGCCGCCGTGCGGCTCGGTGGCTGGTGGGACCGCGTGGGCAAGATCTTCGCGCTCCTGGGCCAGTCGCTGCCGTCCTTCTGGGTGGGCTTGATGCTGATCCTGTTCTTCTCCGTCCATCTCGGCTGGCTGCCCTCGTCGGGCTCGGGCACGGTGTGGCACGTGCTGATGCCGGCCTTCGCGCTGGGCTGGCTCTTCGCCGCCGCCCACATGCGGCTCACCCGCTCGTCGATGCTCGAGGTGCTGGGCTCGGAGTACGTCAAGCTCGCGCGGCTCAAGGGCCTGCCCGAGGCCATGGTCATCGCCAAGCACGCCTTCAAGAACGCGCTCATCCCGGTGCTGACGCTGGCGGGCATCAACCTCGTCATCATGGTTAACACCACCGTCGTCGTGGAGACCGTGTTCGCCTGGCCCGGGGTGGGTCGGCTCCTCTACGAGGGCATCAGCTTCCGCGACTTCCCCGTCGTTCAGGTGACGGTGGTCCTCTGCGGGGCGATGATCGTGACCGTGAACCTGATCGTGGACGTGCTCTACGCCGTCATCGACCCGAGGATCCGCTATGAGTGATCGAGGCTCCAGCGCGACCATGAACGGCAGCCGCGCCAGCGCCCTCACTCTGGCCTGGCGCCTGGCCTCCTTCGGCCCCCGGGGTTACCCGGTGGTGCCAATCGCGATCATCGTGATCACGACCCTCCTGGCCGTCTTCGCGGACTTCATCGCCCCGCACAACCCCGAGATCGGCGTCCTCGGCGAGCGGTTCAAGCCGCCGGCCTGGCAGGCCGGCGGGACCGAGACCTACCTCCTCGGCACCGACCACCTCGGGCGCGATGTCCTCTCGCGGCTGATCTTCGGCGCCCGGGTGTCGATGATCGTGGGCTTCTTCGCCGTGATCGTCGCCGGGGTCATCGGAACCGCGCTCGGTATCGTCTCCGGGTACTTCGGAGGCTGGGTCGACCAGGTCATCATGCGCATCACCGACACCTGGCTTGCCTTCCCGGCCCTGATCTTCGCGATCTTCCTGGCCGCCATCGTCGGGCCCAGCTTGACGAACCTCGTCGTCATCCTGGGCGCCGTGTTCTGGACCCGTTACGCGCGCGTCATACGCGGGGAGGTCCTTTCGCTCAAGGAGCGCGACTTCGTGCGACTGGCCATCGTGGCCAACTGCTCGAACTGGACGATCATGCGGCGTCACATCCTGCCCAACGTGATCAACTCCGCCGTCGTGCTGGCCAGCCTGCAGCTCGGTATCGTGATCATCGCCGAGGCCACGCTGTCCTTCCTCGGCGTGGGGGTGCCCCCGCCCATGCCGGCCTGGGGCCTCATGCTGGCCGATGGCAAGAAGGGAATGATGGCCGGCTACTGGTGGCTCACCGTGCTACCCGGCACGTGCATCATGCTGATGGTGCTGGCGGCGAACCTGCTCGGCGACTGGCTGCGCGTCAAGCTCGACCCTCAGCTCCGACAACTGTGAAGGCGCCCCTGCTCCAGCTCCGCGGCCTGTCGACCCACTACGTCTCGGCCCGGGGCACCCGCGTCGTCCGCGCCGTGGACGACGTGACGCTGACCCTGGGCGCCGGCGAGACGCTGGGGGTGGTCGGCGAGTCGGGCTCGGGCAAGACCACCCTGGCCCTGACCATCTTGCGATTGCTCCCCATGGCGGCCCGGATCGTCTCCGGTCAGATCCTCTTCGAGGGCGAAGATCTCCTCACCAAGTCCGATGTCGAGATGCGCCGGATCCGGGGCAAGCGCATCGCCATGATCCTGCAGGACCCCATGGCCTCGCTGAACCCGCTCTTCACCGTGGGGGATCAGGTCGCCGAGCCCATCCGCGTCCACGAGGGCACCAAACGGGCAGGCGCCTGGGATCGGGCCCGTGAGCTGCTGCGCGCCGTGAAGATTCCGG
This sequence comes from Candidatus Methylomirabilota bacterium, assembly GCA_035457825.1. Lineage (GTDB taxonomy): Bacteria > Methylomirabilota > Methylomirabilia > Rokubacteriales > CSP1-6 > 40CM-4-69-5. Next base: position 8,861 of record DATIAY010000211.1, on the reverse strand, counting down.
CCGCCGAGACCCGCCTGCGCGACTATCCGCATCAGCTCTCCGGCGGTATGCGCCAGCGTATCGTCGGGGCGATCGCGATCTCGTGCGGCCCACGCCTGCTCATCGCCGACGAGCCGACCACCAGCCTGGACGTGACGATCCAGGCGCAGTACCTGAAGCTCCTGCGGGAGCTGCAGCGCGCACACGGACTGGCCCTGATCTTCATCACTCACAACCTGGGCATTGTGGCCAAGATGTGCGATCAGGTCGCGGTCATGTACGCCGGGCGGATGGTCGAATCGGGCCCGGTCCACCAGATCTTCGACGCTCCGGCGCATCCGTACACGCGGGCCCTGCTCGAGTCGATTCCCCGGATGGGTGATACCGATCAGCGTCTCACCGCCATCGAGGGGCAGCCGCCGGATCTGGTGGCGATGCCCGGCGGCTGCGCGTTCCACCCCCGTTGCCCCAAGATGATGGACCGCTGCCGGTCCGAAGAGCCGCCGCGCTTCGACGTCGCCGCGGGCCAGTCGGCCCGCTGCTGGCTGACCGCGCCGGCGGGGCGATGATCGCCAGCGTCCTGGCGGCTGCCCACGTGGTCCAGTGAAGCCGCTGGTCGCCTTCGATCTCTGGCAGTGGGTGGAACAGAATCGCCACGCCTTCGAGCCCCCCGTGGGCAACAAGGTCATCTGGGAGGACTCCCAGTTCACCGCCATGATCATCCGGGGCCCGAACGCCCGGCGCGACTTTCACGTGGATCCCTCGGACGAGATCTTCTATATGCTGAAAGGCGACATGGACCTGGAATACATGCAGGATGGCCAGCGCCGCCATCAGACGATCCGTGAAGGCGAGCTCCTGCTGGTTCCTGCTTTCACTCCCCACTCGCCGCACCGGCCGGCCGACACCTGGGGCCTGGTGGTCGAGGTCAAGCGCGGGCCGGGGCAGACCGAGTCGCTGCGGTGGTTCTGCGAGCAGTGCGATGGGTTGCTCCACGAAGTCACGATGCACGTCGCCGACATCGAAGGGGAGCTCAAAGCTGTTATCGAGCAATTCGACGCCAGCTGGGAGCTTCGCACCTGTCGCCGGTGCGGCTACGTCCAGCCCGAGCAGCCGCCGGTACCGGATCTACGATCAGCCATGAAGGCCTGACCGGAGCCCCATGCCCCTGCTCGAGGCCATCGACCTCGTCAAGCACTTCCCCGTGAGGCGCGGCGTCTTCGCCCGCGAGGTGGGAGCGGTCCGCGCCGTGGACGGCGTCGCCTTCACCATCGAGCCCGGCCGCACGCTGGGGCTCGTCGGAGAGTCGGGATGTGGCAAGTCCACCACCGCCAAGCTCGTGCTCAAGCTGGAAGAGCCGACCGCCGGCAGCATGAACTTCCAGGGTCGGAACCTGGCCGACCTTGACGCCGCCGGCCTGAGCGCCTATCGCCGCTCGGTGCAGGCCGTCTTCCAGGACCCCTACGCGTCGCTCAATCCCCGGATGCGGGTGGGCGCCATCATCGCCGAGCCGCTGGTCACCAACGAGCGGTTGAGCCGGGCCGAGGTCGACCGCCGCGTGCTGCGCCTGCTCGAGCTGGTGGGGTTGCCCGAGCGCTCGCGCGACCTCTTCCCCCACGAGTTCTCAGGCGGGCAGCGGCAGCGGATCGCCATCGCCCGGTCCCTGGCCCTGGAGCCCAAGCTGGTCGTGCTCGATGAGCCGGTCTCGGCGCTCGACGTGTCCATCCGCGCCCAGATCCTCAACCTCCTGCGTGATCTGCAGGCCCGGCTGGGCCTGGCCTACCTGTTCATCGCCCACGATCTGGCGGCGGTGGCCCACATGAGCCACACCGTAGCCGTCATGTATCTGGGCAAGATCGTCGAGGTGGGCGACGCCCGCGTCATTGCCACCCGGCCCAAGCATCCCTACACGCAGGCCCTGTTCTCGGCGGCACTGCCGACCCACCCGGCCGAGCAGCGCGAAGAGATCGTGCTACCGGGCGAGGTGCCGAGCCCGCTCAATCCGCCTGGCGGCTGCCGCTTCCATCCGCGCTGCCCCCAGGCAATGGCCCGCTGCGCAAACGACGAGCCGAAGCTCCAGGCTGTCAACGGGCGCCAGACCGCCTGCCACCTCTACGACGTGATCCCGCCGAGCATCGGCTAGCGTCCGATCGCTGAGACCGGGAGGGGTCGCCGAGACCCGTTTTCCTCCACGCGTTACCGGGCCTTGCGGGTCGGTGGAGCCCAGCGGCGCGGGTCCCTGCGGGCGCCGCCCTCGTGGTCGAGCGACTCCTCCCGGTCTCAGCGATCAGACGCTCAGCTTACTGCGCGGATGATCCCACGGCCGTCGCGCCTCCCGCCCACACGTTGCGGCAGCGCGTTTCCGTGATTCGGATCGCGGCGGCGACCGCGATCAGCGCAATGACCAGGCAGACGCCGAACGCCGCAGTCCACGCCGAGACGGGGTAGAACCGCATGCCATCGACGATGCTGCCCGTCCATCCCACATCGAGAATCGCCCCGGTGAGCCATTGCAGCACCGCGAAGAGCAGAAAGATGGGCATGTTGCAGAAGCCCACGACGATGCCCACCCGGGACGGGTCGTTGACCTCGCGCACACACGACCAGACCAGGACGAGCCCACACGAGGTCAGGCCCATGACGAAGAAGAGCGGGGCCAGCAGCTCGACCGGCGGGCGCCACGCTGGAATCACCAGGGGTAGCCAGCAAGCCGCGTAGAGCGCAGCCGAGACGACGAACGGCAGACGGCGCACCCCGAGCCAGCGGTCGGAGATCCAACCCGCCAGCGGCGAGCCGCCCACCACGCCCACGGCGATCGCCGACACCAACGTGGCGGCGCGTACACGCGACAGGCCATAGACCTGGACCAGGTAGGGCACGCCCCAGAGCCCGAGGAAGCTGATGAGGGTTGCGTAGATGCCGCCTGCGGCAACGATAGGGGGCCAGGTGCGCGCGTTGTCCAGGACGGCCGGAATGCCGCGAACCACCTCGCCCAACCCGAGAGCGCGCGGGCGGCTGGGCTGAAGCGCCTCTGGCCGGTCGCGCACGGCGAGGAGTGCCAGCAGGCCCAGGAAACAGGTCACGACCCCGATGAGGACGAAGCTCCGGCGCCAGCCGATCGCTTCGACGAGCAGAGCCAGCGGCGAGGCCGCGACGAGCCCGCCGAGGTTACCGACGGTCTGGCTCAGACCCGAGACCGTGGCGAACTCGTCGGGGCGAAACCATTCGGCGGCAAGGGCCAGGAAGGCGATGAGCACGACCGAGGCGCCCAGCCCGACCGCCAGACGCCCGGTCACCGCCACTGCGAACACCGGAGCCAGGCCGAAGACGACGGCGCCCGCCCCCATCGCCGTGCCGCCCAGCACGAGGGTGAGCCGGGAACCCAGGGTGTCGACAAGAGTGCCGGCGACCAGCGCCATCACCACGAACACATAGGGGTAGATCGCGGCCAGAGTTCCCAGATCAGCCGCGGTCACCGCAAACGCCCGCATGAGGTCGGCGGCCACGACGGCGGGAGCGACTCGATGGAAATACGACACGAAGTAGATGGCGGCGGGGACGGCCAGCATCAGCCACCGCGCGCGCCGGGCACGTCGAATCTCTGGGGGCGGCAGGGTCATGGCGGCGAGCTATTCTATGCCGTGTGGGCGCTGGACCCCGGCGTGGCCTTCCTGAACCACGGCTCCTTCGGAGCCTGCCCCCGCCCGGTTCTCGAGGCCCAGCAGCACCTGCGCGAAGAGCTCGAGCGCTCACCGGTCCGCTTCCTGGCCCGCGAGCTGGAGGGCCGCCTGGCTGCGGCCCGCGCCGCCCTCGGGGCCTTCGTGGGCGCCGATCCCGACGATCTGGTATTCGTCCCCAACGCGACCACGGCGGTCAACACCGTACTGCGCTCGCTCGCGCTACGGGCTGGCGACGAGCTGGTCACGACCGATCACACGTACAACGCGTGTCGCAATGCCCTCGACTTCGTCGCCGATCGTGCCGACGCCCGGGTCAGCGTGGTGCGCCTGCCATTACCGGTACCGGGCGAGGCCCACGTCATCGAGACCGTCCTCGCCGCAGTGACCCCGCGCTGCCGGCTGGCCCTGCTCGACCACGTCACGAGTCCAACGGGGATCGTGCTGCCGATCGAGCGCCTCGTGCCAGCGCTGGCCGAGCGTGGTGTCGACACGCTCGTGGACGGCGCTCACGGTCCCGGCATGCTCGACCTCGACCTGCGCCGGCTCGGCGCCGCCTACTACGCCGGGAACTGCCACAAGTGGCTCTGCGCTCCGAAGGGCGCCGCCTTCCTGCACGTGCGGCGCGACCGTCAGGCCTCCGTGCGTCCCCTCGTCCTGAGCCACGGCGCCAACTCGCCACGCACGGACCTCTCGCGCTTCCGGCTCGAGTTCGACTGGACGGGGACCGGCGATCCGACGGCCTACCTGACCGTGCCCGAGGCTATTCGCACCATCGCCGAAACCCAGCCGGGAGGCTGGCCGGCGGTCATGGCCCGCAACCGCACCCTCGCCCGCCAGGCGCGCGGGGTCCTCCTCGAGGCGCTCGGGACGCCGCCTCCCTGCCCGGACACGATGCTCGGCGCGCTGGCCGCGGTGCCGCTACCCGACTGCCCCCGGCCCCATCCTCCCACCCGCGATGCGCTTCAGATATCGCTGATGGAGCGGTTCGCCATCGAGGTGCCGGTCATCTCGTGGCCCGCCTCTCCGAAACGCCTCCTGCGGGTCTCCTGTCACATCTACAATCGGCTCGAGGAGTACGAGCGGCTCGGGCAAGCGCTCCGTAGCCTGCTCAGCCCGGCCGGACCGCCCCGTGGAGCCGGGTCGTGGTCGTGATGGGCGCCCCGGCTCTGGCGCGGTCAGCGCACGTTCAGCAAGTCGCGCAGCCCGTCGCCCACGAGGTTGATGGCCAGCACAGTGGCCGCCAGGAACACGCCGGGGAACAGGATGATCCAGAAGGCCAGCTGCACGTACGAACGTCCCTCGGCCATGATGTTGCCCCACGAGGGAATGTGCGGGGGCGTACCCGCCCCCAGGAAGGAGAGGTAGGCCTCCACGAGCATGGCCGACGCGCAGATGTACGTTCCCTGCACGATGAGCGGCGCCACCAGGGCCGGCAGCACATAACGGAGCAGGATCCGGGGCGTGCCCACGCCCAGGGCGCGGGCGCCTTCCACCATGAGGTGTTCGCGGAGCGAGAGCACGGAGGCCCGAACCAGACGCACCACGCGCGGGATCTCGGGAACGACGAGCGCGATGATCACGTTGCGCACGCTGCCCCGCATGAGCGCCATGAGGGCCAGGGCCAGCAGGATGGCCGGAATGGCCATGAGGCCGTCCATGACGCGCATCAAGATCGTATCCAGCCGTCGATAGAAGCCGATCACGAGGCCGAGCGCGGTGCCCAATACCAAACTTGCTATCGCCACGGCGCCGCCGACGGTCAGCGAGACCCGTGTCCCGTAGATCGTGCGGGTGTAGATGTCGCGCCCGAACTGGTCGGACCCGAACCAGTGTCCGGCCGACGGTGGGCGCAATCGCTCGGCCGGTTGCAGGGCTTCCGGGTCGCCCGTCCACCACACCGGCGCCAGCAGCCCGGCCACCACGACAAGCACCAGGACGGCCGCCCCACCGACCAGCGTCGGATGGCGTGTCGCCGTCGACCTAGTAGCGAATGCGCGGGTCGATGACCACATACAGCAGGTCGATGATCAGATTGATGAGCACGTAGACCCCCGACACCACCAGCACCACGCCCTGGATCACCGGGTAGTCACGCCGCACGATGGCGTCCACCGTCAGGCGCCCCAACCCGGGGATGGCGAACACGCTCTCGGTGACCACGGCGCCCCCGATCAGCAGGGCGAACCCGATACCGATGATCGTCACCACCGGCAGGGCGGCGTTGCGGAGCGCGTGATGGACGAGCACGCGCCGGGGTGGCAGACCTTTGGCGAAGGCCGTGCGGATATAGTCTTCGTCCAGCACGCCCAGCATGCTGGCGCGGGTCATGCGGGCGATCAGGGCCAGGTAGATGCACGACAGGGCCACCGCCGGCAAGGTCAGGTGCCGTAGACACCCCAGCAAACTCTCTCCGAGCGACACGTACCCCTGGACCGGCAGCCAGCCGAGCCCCAGGGAGAACACGTAGACGAGGAGAAACCCCAGCCAGAACACCGGCATCGAGAAGCCCGAGACGGCAAAGATCATCACGAGGCGATCGACCCAGGAGCCCCGCCGCCACGCGGCCAGCACGCCGAGGGGCACCCCGACGCCCACGCTGATGAGCAGGGCGTAGAGGGCCAGCAGGGTCGTGGCCTCGGCCCGCTGGCCGATGAGGGTGGTGACCGGCAGGCCCGAGAAGATGGAGGTGCCGAGGTCGCCGCGCACTACCTGACCCAGCCAGATGGCGATCTGGGTCAGGAATGGGCGGTCCAGACCGAGCCGGGTCCGGATCCGGTCCACCTCCTCGGCGGTGGCGTAATCACCGGCGATGATGGTCGCCGGGTCCCCCGGGGTGACGTGCAGGAGCGCGAAGACGGCGATGGCCACCACGCCCATGACCGGAATGGTGGCCATCAGCCGCCGAGCGACTTCCTGCAGCATCGTCAGGTGAGCGTCACATTCCAGAACAGCGGTGCCGGGAACCTCAGCAGGCCCTGCACCTTCTTGGTTAATGCGTAGGGCAGCGTCCACTGGCCCCACGGCACGTAGAGCACCTCGTCGAGGACCAGGCGCTGGATCTGGTCGGCGATCTGCTTCTGCCTGGCCCGGTCGGTGGCGCGCACCCACTGCAGCCGGAGCTTCTCGATCTCGCCATTCTCCGGCCAGCCGAACCAGGCGGTGGCCCCGGCCCCGGACACCCCAGCGTGCACGGCCGGGTTGGCCACGTCGGCCCCGGTCCACCAGGTGTGGATGACATTCCAGCCGCCCTGGGCCGGCGGATCTTTCTTGGCGCGCCGGGCCAGGTTCGTGGACCAGTCCACGGCCTGCAGATCGACGTTGAAGCCGGCCTGCTGGAGCAACTCCCGCGTGACGAGCGCCACCGCGCTCAGGGCCTGGATGTCGGTGACGTGGAGCACGACCACCGGCTTGCCGTCGTAGCCGGACTCCTTGACAAGCTGTCGGGCCCGGGCCAGGTCCTGCTTGGCCAGCCCCTCGGCTCCGACCTTGGACTCATAGGGTCCGCCGCACAGGAACACCGCCGAGCAGGTCTGGTAATACTTCGCCACTCCGACGGCGGCCTGCAGATACTTCTGCTGGTCCATCATGTGCACGAGGGCCTGGCGGGCCTTCTTGTTGTTGAAGGGCGGATGCAGGTGATTGGGGCGCAGCCAGCCCTGCTGCCCGCGCAGATCGTAGACGAACGTCGTGAGCTGCGGGTTCTGCTCGACGCGGGGCACGAAATCGACCGGGGGGTTCTCCCACCAGTCCACCTCGTTCTTCTCCAGCGCGGCGCTGGCCGTGGTGGCGTCGGGAATGTACCGCCAGATCACCTTGTCCAGGAAGGCGACCTTGCCCCCCGTGGAGCCGCTGGGCTTCTCGCTGCGCGGCACGTAGTCCGGGTTGCGCACGTAGACCACCTGGTTGCCGGGCTGCCATTCGTCCTTCACGAACCGGAAGGGCCCCGAGCCAACGAACTCCTTGATCTGCTCGGAGTCGGGCGTAGCCGCGACGTGGGCCGGCATGATGAAGGGCACGTTGCTGGAGGGCTTGCCCAGGGCCTCCAGCACGGGCCCGAAGCGCTCGGACAGTTCCAGGGTGAAGCTCTTGCGATCCGCCGGGGCGATCTTCGCCGTGTGGGCCGCCAGGAGCTTGCCGAAGGGATCGCGCTTGGCCCAGCGCTTGATCGACTCCGTGCAGTCCTCGGACGTCACCGGCTTGCCGTCGTGCCACTTCAGCCCGTCGCGCAGGGTGAACGTCCACCGCTTGCCGTCGCTCGACACGCTGTGCTTGTCGACCATCTGCGGCCGGATCTGATCCTTCTCGTCGGTCCCGAACAACGTGTCGTAGATCAGGTAGCTATGGTTGCGGGTGATGTAGGCGGTGGTCCAGATGGGGTCCAGGACCTTGAGGTCGGCGTGCGCGATGAACCGCACGGTCCCACCCCGCTTCTGGGCCTGCACGAATGGCGCGCCGATCGTGACCGCGGCGGCGGCGGTCGAGCCGGCCAGGAATCGCCGCCGACTCAGGCCGGTCACGACTTCTTCTCCTGCGCCACCGCGGCCTCGGCGGCCTGGAAGCCGATCCGGCTGTGGGTGCCGTCACAGAACGGCTTGGTGACCGAGGCGCCACAGCGGCAGAGGGCGATGCGCGGCCGGCCCGTGGTGTCGACGCGAGCGCCCGTGGGATCGTAGATCTCCACGTCGCCTTCCACGAGGTAGGGGCCATTCGGGCGGCAGGTGATCTTGACGGTCATCGTCGCCTCCTTGGAGATGCTCGAATCGTGGCCGTTACGATACCACGCGGCGGGCGTACACTGGTCCCCGTGCGAGGACCGGGCGACATCCTCCTGATCGCGTGCTACGAGCTCGGGCACCAGCCCCTGGCCGTGGCCTGGCCGGCGGCATTCCTGGAATCGCGCGGGTATGCGCCGGCGGTGATGGACGTCTCCGTCGAGCCGTTCGATGCCGAGCGGGTGCGCCGGGCCCGCGTCGTGGCGGTCTCGGTCCCGATGCACACGGCGCTCCGGCTCGGCACCACCGTGGCCCGGCGCGTGCGGGAGATCAACGCCGGCGCCCACGTGTGCTTCTTCGGTCTCTACGCCGCGCTCAACGCCGAGTACCTCCTCTCCCACGGCGCCGACTCCGTGCTGGGTGGCGAAGTCGAAGAAGCGCTCGTCGCGCTCGTCCAGCACCTCGAGCGTGACGCTGGAGCCGGGGCGGT
>DATIAY010000210.1:0-31524 GCA_035457825.1 Candidatus Methylomirabilota bacterium | reverse complement strand
GATGAGGTTGTCCTTGTTCTCCACGTACACGTCATCCGAGCAGATGAAGCCCAGCGTGTCGCGGAACCACTGCACGGTGTCCTTGAGCTGCGGCGACCCCATCACCCCGTGCCCGATGCGCTTGATCGGCGTGGGCTCCTGCGGCAGCCGCATGAGCTTACCGGCCCGCCGCAGGGGTTCTGTACCCGTGTTCATCGGATCGCGCTGCACCGGGAGCGGCGGCAGCGGCTGGATGCCCCACACGACCTCGATCTGGTAGCCGTTGGGCTCCTTCAGGCGGACGCGCTTGCCCCCGCCGGGCTCGTCGATGTTCTCGACCGCCGAGGCCCCCGGCGCCCTGGCCACCCGCTGCAGATCGGCCTCACTGGCCGCGTAGTAGGCGAAGCCGACCCATGCCGGATCGCCCTTCTCCGTCACGTGGATGTGGTGGGCGGGGTCGGTCCCCCGCATGTAGAGCGCCGTCGGCGTTCGGGCCGCCCGGATCATCCCGAAGTGGGTGAGAAACTCCTCCATGACGTCGAGGTCCGGTGCCCGCAGTCGTCCGTACGCGAGATCCTTCACCTTGATCAGTGCCATGGTCGTCTCCACGCGCTCCCAGGCGCAGTTTCGAGCCTGACGGATCGTACCATGTCAGGGGGCCAGGATGAACGGCACGCCCGCCTGGCGGGCCACGTCCCGAAGCTGCTGCATGAGGTCGTCGGGAATGGGCACGCCGTCGCGGAGCCGCTCTTCGCGCGTGGCCATCTCCGGGTCGCCGGCCACGAGCACGGGCTGCGCGGGATCGGCGCGCTTCGTGTCGTGGAGCACGTCGATCACCTGATCGAGGTCTTCCTCGAACGCGCCGGCCGGCCGGAACGCCTGGGGATCGATGGCCAGGAAGAAGTGGCCGATGTTGTGGGGATCGGACGGCTTCTGGGTCCGGTTGCGGATGGGCGAGAAGGACGCCCCCGACAGGGCCCCGCCCAGGATGTGCACCATGACCGCCAGCCCGTAGCCCTTGTGGCCGCCCACCTCCCGCGCGCCGCCCAGCGGCGTGATCCCGCCCTCCCGCCGCTCGAACACGTAGCGGAACGCCTCCTCGGCGTCGGTCACCGCCTGCCCGTTGCCGTCCACCACCCAGCCCGGCGGCAGCGGCCGGTGATTGAGCTTGTGGACCTTCACCCGGCCGGCGGCCACCGTGGTCGTGGCCATGTCGAGCTGGAACGGGGGGTTGCGCCGGGCCGGCGCCGCGAAGGCCAGGGGGTTGGTTCCCATCACCGGCTCGGCGCCGAAGGTGGGCACCATCGTCACCCCGCGGGTGGACGCGGTCACCATGCCGATCACGCCGCGCTCGGCGGCGATCCGCGAGTAGCAGCCGGCGGCGCCGAAGTGGTGAGAGTTGAACACCGACACCACGGCCACGGCGCTCTGGCGACACTTGTCGACGGCCAGGTTCATGGCGTAGACCGACACCGGGTGGCCGAGCGAGGCGTCGGCGTCGATCAGGGCCATGGCCGGCCCCTCCCGCACGGTCTTGAAGCTCGGGCGCATGTTCAGCCGGCCCGCGCGGAACTCGCGGTCGTAGGTGGGCAGCATGGAGATTCCGTGCGAGTCCACCCCGCGCAGGTCGGTCTCCAGCATCATGTCGGCGGTGGTCCCGGCGTGCGCTTGCGACATGCCCCAGGACACTAATACTGACAGGAGCTGCTCGCGAACTTGCTTGGCGGGAACTCGCATGGCTGATCCTCCCGGGGGTTGCTCGATCCCGATGTATAACCCCTGGCGAGGGTCCGCGGCGGGAAAAGTTCGTCCCGGTTGACGCGAAGTCCAGGGCGCGCTATAGTTCAGAGGCTATCTGGTTCAGTAGGTCGGTTGAGAACCGCGCCGCGCGAGGATCCAGTTCGCGCGGCTTTTTTGTTCGCCGCGATCCCAGACACGGCAAAGAGGTGGCCGGACCGTGAGCAACCCATGACCCTGATTCCCGCAGGAAAGATCGTCGTGTTCGACAATCAGATCGAACCGGCGCTGAAGGCGTTGAAGAAGCAGATGGCCAAGGACGGCCTCTTTGGGGAGATGAAGCGGCGGACCGCGTACGAGAAGCCCTCCGTCAAGCGCAAGCGGAAACAGGCCGCGGCCCGCAAGAAGCGGCGCAAGGCGATGCGCCGCCTGGACCGCGACGTTGAGTAGCGCCCCGATAACGGTCATCTCCATGCGCGATCACGGTCGCCGCGTGCGGGCGGGGACCCACGCCCAGCAGGTCCGTGATCAGATCTCGGACGCGTTGAAGGACTCCCACCAGGTGCGGCTCGACTTCGCCGACGTCGAGTCTGTCGGCGCCACCTTTCTCGACAGCACCCTGGGCATCCTCGTGGCGCGCGACGGCGTGGACGTCCTCCGGTCGATCGTGTTCGTGCACTGCAGCATCCGGGTCGAGGCGAGCATCCTCAGCGCGCTCAGGCAGGTGCCGCGGTCGCGCGAGTGCCTCGACTTTTCCGAGCGCCCCGCGATCTCCTGAGCCGGCGGGGTTAGCAGCAGCCTCCGGCGACGGCCGCGGGCGCCGGCGCGCGATCGGGCCACCATCCCCACGGCCGGGGCCCGAAGTCGGGCGTGAAGACCTGGCCGCGCTTCACCGTGAGATGCGGCGCCAGCGCGCGATTGACCCGCAGGCCGGCGCCCAGGATGTCGTAGACCATCCAGTCTCCCTCCGACATCTCCAGCACGGAGATGTCGGCCTGACGCCCCACCGCGAGCGTGCCCAGCCGGGCCTGGGCGCCGACGGCCTTGGCCGGATTCGCCGTGCACATGGTCACCACCTGGGGCAGCGTGAAGCCCAGGCCGAGGAACCGCGTCATCATCTCGGTCATGCTGTGCACGGTGTTGAGGCGCCCGGGGATCGTGAGGTCGGTGCTGATGCAGTGGGGGAGCAACCCCTGGTCGATGATGCGGCGGCCGACGTCGAAGCTGAAGTTCATGCGGCCATGCGCGGTGTCGAACCACACCCCGCGGTCGGCGGCCTCGTGGGCCTCAGGCACGAGCTTGCCGTTGGCGTCCAGCACGCCGCCCGGGTTGGGCGTGAAGTAGTGGGTGAGGATGTCGCCGGGCTCCAGCAGGCCCAGCAGCGGGTGGATCACCTTGGGGTCGTAGCGCTTCTCGGTATCGCCGATGTGCACCATGAGCTTGATGGAGGCCTCGCGCGCGGCCCGCCTGGCCAGCTTCGGCATCTCCATGCCCATGATCTCAAGCGCGGGCGATACCATGCGGGCCTTGATGCCGCAGATGAGGCCTCGGTGGGCGGTGGCCACCTGCACGGTGTCGGCCAGGTTGATGCTGCTCTCGGCAATGATGTCGGGACGGGTGGCCAGCCCGGTCTGGCAGATGTGCAGGAACGGGATGATCTCGGTGTGGCTGTTCGGGATGATGTGCTGCGGGAAGGCGCTGAAGGTGGCCGATCCCGAGCTCCCCGCATCCACGATCGTGGTCACGCCGGCCAGGACGCCGCCCAGGTCGGGATCGACGGCGGTGCGGTTGACCCCGTGGAGGACGTGGGCGTGGCAGTCGATCAGGCCCGGCGTGACGATCTTGCCGGCCACCTGGATCACCCGCGCCGCCTCGGCGGGGGCGATTCCCGCGGCGATGCGCGCGATCTTGCCGCCTTCGACCGCGATGTCGAGCAGGCCGTCGAGCCCGCTCGACGGGTCCAGGACTCTTCCGCCTTTGAGGACGAGATCGTACATGCCTGGCCTCCTGCCTCTGACCGCTTGACGGTGACCCCGCCGACGAGGGGCCATCATAGCCGGTCCGCGACCGGCACGGTGGCGAAAGCTGTGCGATCATGCTGGTCGCCATGGAGCTCGACCATCACACCGCGGACCGGGCGACCACCCGGCCGGTGGTCTCGGGAACCCAGGGGATCGTGGTGGCCGGCCATCCTCTGGTGTCCATGGCCGGCATGCGCATGCTGCTCGCGGGGGGCAACGCGTTCGACGCGGCCGCGGCCGCCGGCTTCGCCGCGGCCGTGGTGGAGCCAACCGCGTCCTACACGCTGTGCGGCGAGTGCGTGGCCCTCGTCTACGATGCGCGAAGGCGCGAGATCCACGCGCTCAGCGGCCAGGGCCCGGCCCCCGCGCTGGCGACGACGGCCTTCTTCCGGGGCCGCGGCCTCGACCGGATCCCGACCGGGCCGGGCCCTCAGGCCCATCTGGCATTCACGGTCCCGGGCGCCGTGGACGCCTACTTCACCCTGCTCGAGAGCTACGGCACGCAGAGGCTCGGCGAGGTGCTCGCCCCGGCCGTGGAGTGCGCCGAGCGCGGCTTCCCCATGTATGAGGCCATGCAGCGCCTGCTCGATACGTCAGATGGCCGGGCCCAGTTCGACGTCTATCCCCCCGGCGGGACGCCCGTGTTCTACCCGGGGGGTCGCTCCCTCGCCGTGGGCGAGCTGCTCGTTCAGCCCGCCCTCGGGGGCACGCTGCGACGGTTGGTCGAAGCCGACGGGCAAGGCCGCGGCGACCGCGTCGCCGGCATCGCCGCCGCGCGGCAACGCTTCTATCGCGGCGACATAGCGGCCACGATCGGCGCGTTTTCCGAGCGGCTGGGCGGGCTCCTGCGCGCCGGCGATCTGGCCGGCTATCGGGCGCGATTCGAGCCGCCGCTCCGGATGGCCTTCGCGGGGCGTGAGATCGTCAGCCAGTCGGCGTGGACCCAGGGGCCGGTGCTTCTGCAGGCCCTCGGCATGCTCGCCACCTTCGACCTGCGCGGGCTGGGACACAACTCCCCGCGCTACATCCACGTCGTGGCGGAGGCGCTCAAGCTCGCCTTTGCCGACCGCGAGCGTTATTACGGTGACGCGCCGGGCGTGCCGCTGGCCGAGCTGCTGGCGCCGGCCTACGCGCGCGAGCGGGCGGCCCTGATCCGTCTGGATCGCGCGGCCGCCGCTGCGCCGCCGCCCGGGGGTCCGCGACGCGACGGGAGGGCCTCGGCCGTGAGCGTGTCCGCCGGCCGGACCGCCGGAGACGCGTCCGCGGCCGGCGGGACCACGCACATCGCGGCCATCGACCGCGAGGGCAACATGATCTGCCTCACGCCGAGCGGCGGCGCATTTCGGAAGTCGGTGTTCGTCCCCGAGCTGGGCTGCACGCTCAGCACGCGCAGCGAGATGTTCGTGCTCGAGGACGGTCACCCCAACGGCCTCGTGCCGGGCAAGCGGCCGCGTACCACGCTGGTGAGCTATCTGATCTGCCAGGGCGACGCGCCGATCTATACGGTCGGCTGTCCGGGCGGCGACGATCAGACCCAGGCCGATTTGCAGATCATTCTGAACGTATTGATCTTCGGGATGAACCCGCAGCAGGCCGTGGACGCGCCCCGCGTCTCGACACAGACGCTCGTCAACTCGTTCTATCCGCGGGCCTACCGGCCCGGCCAGCTCAACGTGGAGCCAGGGATCCCCGCCGGCACCCGCGCCGAACTCGCCGCGCTCGGCCACGTCGTCACCGCCGTCGATGCCTGCGGCTTCGGCGCGGTGGTGACCCATCGCGATCCCCGGACCGGAGTGCTCTCGGGCGGCGCCGATCCGCGGCGCCCGACCTACGCCCTGGCCTGCTAACGGGCGCCGGCCGGCGCTCGTGTAGAATCCCTCTATGTCCAACGGGAGCCCGACCGCCCTGCTGCTGAACGCCGGCCACGCGCTGGATCATCTCTTCCTGCTCATCTTCGCCACGGCGGTGGCGGCGATCGCCACGGAGTGGGGGATGGTCTGGCAGGACCTGATGCCCTACACGGTCGGCGCCTTTGTGATGTTCGGGCTGGGCTCGCTGCCGGCGGGCCGGCTCGGCGACCTGTGGGGGCGGCGCGCGATGATGGTGGTGTTCTTCCTGGGGATGGGCGCCTCCGGGCTGCTGGTCGCGCTGACGACCGGGGTGTGGTCGCTGGCCGCGGCGCTGACCCTGATGGGCGTCTTCGCGTCGGTCTACCACCCGGTGGGCATCCCGATGCTCGTGCAGAACTCGAAGAACCCGGGCTTCACCATCGGCCTCAACGGCCTGGCCGGCAACCTGGGTATCGCCATCGCCGCCATCCTGACGGGATTCCTCGTGAAGCACGCGGGGTGGCGGGTCGCCTTCGCCGTGCCCGCCGGCATCGCCTTCCTGTGCGGCGTGCTCTTTCTCCTCCTGGCTCCGCGGGAAGAGATGGCGCCGGCCCGGCGGCCGAAGAAGCTGGTGGATCTGCCGCGGTCCGTGATGATGCGGGTGCTCCTGGTGATGACGCTGGCGGCCGTCTCCAGCAGCCTCATCTTCAACTTCACGACGAACGGTAACGGCCATCTCCTGGCCGAGCGGTTGGCCGGGCTGATCGACGATCCCGCCACGCTGGGCGCGCTGCTGGCGGCGGTCTACACAGTGGCCTCGCTGGCCCAGCTCGTCGTCGGCAAGCTCATCGACCGCTATCCGCTCAAGTGGGTCTACCTGCCGATCGTGGCCATGCAGGTCCCGCTGTTTCTCCTCGCGGCCGGCATCAGCGGCTGGCCGCTCTACGTCGCCGTGCTGGCCTTCATGATCTTCGTGTTCGGCGGCATCCCGTTCGTGGACGCCATGATCGTGCAGTACGTCGACGACCGCATGCGCTCGCGCGTGGCGGGGATGCGGCTGGCCGTCTCGTTCGGAGTGAGCTCGCTGGCCGTTTACCTGCTCGGGCCCACGGTCAAGGCGGCCGGCTTCGGCACGCTCCTGGCGGTGATGGCGGCGATCGCCGCCTTCACCACGCTCTGCGTGATGCTGTTGCCCGGCCGGATCCAGACCGCCGAGGCCGCGTCCCTCGCCCTGTCCCCGGCGTCCCCGCGCGGCTGACCGACAGGAGGACTTCCCGATGACGACCCAGAGCGACAAGGGTGTTCGCTTCCGCGCGCTGCACCAGGGGCCCGGGGTGTTCCTGATCCCGAACCCGTGGGATGCTGGCTCGGCGCGCCTGCTTGCCGGCCTCGGCTTTCAGGCCCTGGCGACATCGAGCGGGGCCTGCGCGGGCGTGCTCGGCCGGCGCGACGGCCAGGTGACGCGCGAGGAGGCGCTGGCCCACGCCCGCGCTATCGTGCAGGCCACCGATCTGCCCGTGTCGGCCGATCTGGAGAAGGGTTTCGGCGACGCCCCGGCCGTGGCGGCGGAGACGATCCGCCTGGCCGCCGGGGTGGGGCTGGTCGGCGGCTCGATCGAGGACGCCACCGGCGATCGGGACAAGCCACGCTACGACATCGGCCAGGCGACCGAGCGGGTCGCCGCGGCCGTGGAAGCGGCGCGCGGGCTCGGGTTCCCGTTCACCCTGACCGCGCGAACCGAGAACTTCCTGCGTGGCAATCCGGACCTCGACGACACGATCAAGCGCCTGCAGGCCTTCGAGAGGGCCGGGGCCGACGTGCTGATGGCGCCGGGTTTGCCCGATCTGGCGGCGGTGCGCGCGGTCTGCACCGCCGTGTCCCGCCCCGTCAACTTCATGGCCGGCATCAAGGGCAAGTCCTTCACGGTGGCCGAGCTGGCGGCAGCCGGCGTGAAGCGGATCAGCCTGGCCACCTCACTCTATCGCGCGGCCATGACCGGCCTGCTCGGAGCCGCGCGCGAGGTGCAGGACAAGGGCACCTTCGGTTATCTCGAGCCCTCGCTGAGCACGGCGGAGCTGAACGCCTTCATGAGCTGAACGCCCTCGAGCCGGACACCTCGGCCGCTCCGCTGGTTGCTCGACGGGAAGGTCGTTGGGCAGCCGACCACGACTACGGGTAGACCACGGTAAAGCGCTCACAGACCAGCCAGCGGCATCTCTGGCGCCGGCGCTTTCCCCAAGGCACGGCAGCGTGGCGCATTGAACGCTCAGCAGCGGGCTCTCCAGGTCTCAAGGGTGCGATCCCATTCGCCATAGTCGTACGCAAAGGTGGCATCTACATCGGCGAAGGGTTTCAGGTTCCACGGCGACGGTTTCGATCAGTGCGGCTCCTTCATCCGCCCCCCTCGGGGCTACTGCCGATCCGAAGGACCTCGTAGAACCGGCGGATAGCATCTTCGGCGTGGGTAAAGAGGCGAGATAGGCCTGCCAGAAGGCTTCTGTCTGGGCATCCATCCGACACGCTCACGTTCCGAACAGCCGCGACGTCCAGGGGGTGCCGCCTGTCAGCACCAGCCTCGCTCCCTCGCCGTGTTCTCCAGCGAGGCGCGGCGAGCGATCGCAATCATCCTACTGAAACGCGGGCTGGACCTCCCGGGCGAAGCGCTCCATCGAGCGCAACACGCGGGCCTGATCGACGTCAGCGAACCAGAAGCTGCAGTTGAAGTGCGAGATGCCCACCGCCTCTTGCAGGCGCCGGATCTGGCGGATGCACACGTCGGGCGTGCCGATGACCAGGAAGCGCTCGAGCAGGTCGTCGACGGCGGGCTCGTTCGGCGCCGGCACCGGGATAGCGCGGCCGCGCTCCACACGCTCGTAGTGGTTGCGCAGGCTCAGCGTCACCCGCATGTTCCAGCGGGCCTCCTCGGCGGCGGCCCGGGCCTCGGCCTGGCTGTCCGCCACGTAGACGGCCCGTTGCGCCCCTATCTGAAGTCGCTGCGGCGGTTTGACCTCGGCCACGACGCGGTCGAAGAGCCGGCGGAACTCGGCCAGCCGCTCGATGGGCACGCCGAAGCCTCCCGTGAGCACGTTGAAGCCGCGGCGCACCGCCGCCTCCATGGACTCCGGGCTCTGGGCCGTGATCCAGATGGGCGGATGCGGGTGTTGCACCGGCTGCGGGAACACCGAGGTCTCGGGGAGCTTGTAGAACTTGCCTTCGTATGCGAAGGGCTGCCCTTCGAGCGCCTTCAAGATGATATCGATCGACTCGTCCCACCGGGCGCGGCCGGTGGCCAGATCGAGGCCGAAGCGCTCGAACTCGTAGGGCTGGTAGCCGCGTCCAAGCCCGACGTCGAGGCGACCGCCGGCCAGCAGATCCAGCGTCGCGATCTCCTCGGCGATCACCAGCGGATGGTGCAGCGGTACCACGATGACCGCCGTGCCCACGCGAAGGCGCGTGGTCTTGGCCGCGATGTATGCGGCCAGCTGCGTCGGGCGGGAGAGATAGCCGTAGGTCGAGAAGTGATGCTCGGCGAGCCAGACGTTGCGGAAGCCGAGGGTCTCGGCGGCCTGGGCGATCTCGATCCCGCGCGCATACATCTCCTGCGACGGCCGCGCGGAGGGCGACTGGAGGAGCAGAAACGTTCCGAATTCCATGGTCATCCTTTCCAGGGATGGGGCTGTCCGGCCACCCTGGTGCGCAGCGTGTAGACCGAGGTGCGGGCGGTGAAGAACAGGGTGCGGCGATCGGGGCCGCCGAAGGCGAGGTTGGCCGGGACTTCGGGCGTGCGAATGATCCCGAGCCGCCGGCCGTCGGGCGCAAAGACCCAGGTGCCACCCGGCCCCGTGCAGTAGACGCGCCCCTCGACGTCGACCTTCATGCCGTCGGGGACGCCGACGGTCTCGTCGGACGACATGTCGGCGAAGATGCGGCGCCGCACCAGGGCGCCCCGGGCATCGAGCTCCAGGGCGTGGATGTACTGCGTCCAGCGGGTGTTGGCCACGTAGAGCACGCGCTCGTCCGGTGAGAAGGCCAGGCCGTTCGGGTACTCGCAGTCCGCCACCAGCGTGGTCGTTCCGTCGGGGGCGATGCGGTAGACGCCGGCGTAGGGCACCTCGCGCTCGGCCAGCGGCACGCGCAGGCCGGGATCGGTGAAGTAGAGGCTGCCATCGGACTTGCACACCACGTCGTTGGGGCGGTTCAGGCGCTTGCCCTCGTAGCGGTCCACCAGGACCTCGGAGTGGCCGTCCGCGGACCAGCGCGTGACCCGGCGGTTGCCACCTTCGCAGATCACCAGGCGGCCCTGCAGATCGAAGGTCGTGCCATTGCCTTCGCCGGTGTTGGCCCGGACGAGCTCGGGGGCTTTCCCCGGGGCCAGGCGATGCAGCTCGCTGCGGCGGATATCGACGAAGTAGTAGAAACCCTCGGGGTGCCACAGGGGCCCTTCCGTGAAGACGAAACCGGTGGCCAAACGTTCCGCCTCCGTGGTCGCGAGGACGTCCGACAGCGCATCGCCCATGGTGTGCCGCCTCCTCCCGGCCCCAAGCGCCGGGGCCTGGATTGTAGCGCGGACGTCCGCCCCCACGCTGTTCCCGAGCGCCTCATCGGCTCGTTCTGATGTAATCTCGGCTCATGAAAATCACGACAGTCACCCCGTTCATCGTCGATTCGGGGTACGGCAAGAACTGGCTCTTCGTCAAGGTCGAGACCTCCGACGGGCTGCATGGCTGGGGCGAGGCCTACACGCAGAGCGATCGCGATCAGTCGATCGCCGCGCACGTGCGGGAGCTCGGGCGCTACCTCGTCGGGCGCGACGCCGGCCACATCCGCCACTTCACGCACTGGGCCTACCATGACTTCGCGGCCAAGCGCGGAGCCATGGACTTCTGGAGCGCCGTCAGCGGGATCGAGCAGGCGCTTTGGGATCTGGCCGGCAAGCGCCTGGGCGTGCCCGTGGCGGCCCTCCTCGGCGGGCCTTGCCGCGAGCGGATCCGCGTCTACGCCAACGGCTGGTACTCGGGGGCCCGGACCCCGGACGCCTATGCGGCCAAGGCCCGGGCCACGGTGGCCCGGGGCTTCACCGCGCTCAAGTTCGACCCGTTCCCCGGTCCCTGGCGCACACACATCTCACGCGAGGCCGAGCGCCAGGTGGTGGACACGGTGCGCGCCGTGCGGGAGGCGGTGGGGCCGGCGGTGGATCTCCTGATCGAGGTCCATCGGCGGCTGGCGCCCATGCACGCCGTGCGGGTAGCCCGCTTGCTCGAGCCCTTCGATCCGTTCTGGTACGAGGAGCCCGTCTCGGCCCGCGACCTGGGCGCCCTGGTCGAGTGCCGGCGCGAGATCCGGATGCCGATCGTCACCGGCGAGGAACTCTACACGCGCTATGAGTTCCGCGAGGTGCTCGAGCGCCGGGCCGCCGACATCATCAATCCCGATGTGTGCAACGTGGGCGGCATCGAGGAGCTTCGCGCCATCGCGGCCATGGCCGAGGCCTATCACGTGGTCGTCTCTCCCCACAACTACAACAGCACCACCGTGGGCCTGGCCGCCACGCTGCAGGTGTCGGCGGCCATCCCCAACTTCCTGATCACCGAGTACTTCGTGAACTTCGAGCCGCGCGGGGAGGAAGTCGCGGTGAATCCGCTCCGGGTCGAGCAGGGATACCTGTCGGTGCCCGCGGCGCCCGGCCTGGGAATCGAGCTGCGGGAGGACGCGCTGCGACGCCACGCCGGCCGGGAGCTCCCGGCCCGCGCCGTGCCCACGCCACGCGACGAGGGGCCGTGACCGCGGAGGCCGGCGGTCAGGGTCGCTTCAGCCGAAGCTCTTCCAGGGGCGCCGAGTAGGGGAACGACGGAATCAGGCTGAGCGCCGGCTCCTCCACCCGGGGCCCAACGCCCCGGATGAACGCGTTCTCCCAGATCGGCGCGAAGACCACGCGGTCGTGCAGGATCTTCTGGATCTCGTGTAACAGCTCCTCGCGCTTCTTGCGGTCCAGCTCCCGCGCCTGTCGCTGGAAGAGATCCTCGACCTCGGGCAGCACGCCGTAGGCGTACATCCCGCTCCGCGTGGCCAGGGCCTCGATCCGGGTGGCCGCGTTGCCGCCGGCGCCCAGGGCCGTGAAGAGGACGCCGCGCAGCTTCTTCTCGCGCCAGCTCGTGAGGTAGGTCGCGCGCTCCATCGTCCGGATCTTCGTGCGGATTCCGACCGCGCCAAAATAGCCGCCGATGGCCTCGGCGATCGTGTTGTAGGGGGGCGTGGGGGTCAGGTCGCCGGCGTCGAAGCCGTTCGGGTATCCGGCCTCGGCGAGGAGCTGCTTGGCCCGCTGGGGATCATAGGGATGGGGAGCGATCGGGAGCGCGAACTCCATGTGCCGGGGCACGATGTTCCCGGTCAGCCCGGCGAAGCCCAGCATCTCGGCCTCGTTGATCGCCTTGCGGTCCACGGCCAGGCTGGCGGCCAGCCGCACCCGCCGGTCGTGCCAGGGCGACTTCGGGTCCCACTGGTCGAGGAAGTCGAGGAAGAAGGAGGCGTTGGTCCTCACGGCCATGAGCTTGAAGCCCGGCGTGCGCCGGATGTCCTCGCCGATGGGGCCGTTCAGGAAGTAGGCGATGTCGACTTCGCCTCGCTTGAGCGCCGCCGCGCGGGTGGTCTCGTCGGGGACGTTGCGGAAGACGAGGCGCTTGACGCTGGGGCTCTTGCGCCAGTAGCCCTCGAAGGCCTCCAGCACCATGTCCACGCCGGGGTTGGCGCTCACGAAGCGATAGGGACCGGCGCCGACCGGCGCCTTCTTGAAGCCCTCGTCGCCGACCTTCTCCACGTACTTCCGGGGGACGATCCAGCCGGCGCCGGTGGCCGTCGTGCCGTAGAAGGTCATGAAGTCCGGCCAGGCTTCCTTGAGCACGAAGCGGATCCGCCGGGCGTCGAGTACCTGCACGTCCTTGACCCGGTCCTTGAGGAGCTTGGCCCCGGCGCCCTTGTAGCGCTGGAAGGAGAACTTCACGTCGTCGGGCGTCACCGGCTCGCCGTTGTGGAATTTCGCCCCGCTGCGCAGGACGAAGTCGTAGGCCAGGCCATCCGGGCTCATCGTCCACGACTCGGCCAGGCTGGGCTGCATGCCGCCGGGCATGAGCTTCACCAGGGCGTCGTGGATCGGGTAGAGGACCTTGAACGGCGTGATCAAGGCCTCGGTCTCGGCCGGGTCGAGCCACTTCGGGGCCAGCGTGAAGTGGATGGCCCACGTCATCTGGCCCTCGGGGGCGGCCAGCCCGGGCGAGGTCCAGACCAGGAGGGCCAGGGCGAGGGTGGCGAGCAGTCGAGCGGTGCGGGTCATCGGGACTGCCTCCTTCCCGCACCGATGCCGGGGGCGCGAGCCTACAGGTACTTCGTCGGCCACATGATGGTGCGCCACATGTGGGCCGACGGACTGGCGTCGAAGCCCAGCCCTTCCTTGGGCTGCTTGAAGTGCCGCCCCACGACGTCCGTGAACTCTTCGAGCTCCACCTGCACGTTGGGATCGAACGCGTAGAGGTCGTTCACGCAGATCAGGCGCGCGCTCATGTACCACTTGTGGTCGCGGGCATAGCGGTAGTCGCGCTCGATGTAGGGCTCGGGCTTGTAGTCCGGGCCGAAGAGCTTGATGTAGGACTCGGGGTACGCGTAGCCGACCGACTCGTCGGGATAGAACCGCAGGGCCTGGTGATAGCGGATGGCCCAGCTGACCTCTTCGTCCACGTAGGGCGCGACGAGTTGCGCGCCCCAGTAGCCGTGGTCGCCCCGGATGAAGCCGATGTTGGCGACGTCGTGCAGCAGACAAGCCAGCACGATCTTTTCTTCCACGCCGTTCTTCCGGGCCAGCCGCGCGCTCTGGAGCAGGTGGTTGGCCGGGCCGAAGCGGTACGTGAAGAAATCGAACAGGGTCGGCTTGTCGGGCATGCGGGGCAGGCGGGGATCGTGGCCCATCATGTACCGCTTGCCGTTGCTGGGGGGCCGTTGGATGGGTAACCGCGGGTCCCGCTCCCCCGAGGTGTAGATCACGGACTTGACGACGATCTGGCGATCCAGCTCCTCGATCATCGACCGCTCGGCTGCCTCGGCCCGTTCCAGTGCATTCATGCCCTGGATGATCGATCGCCGGGCCACCGACTGTCAAGCGGCGCGCGGGCTGGTGCTGGTCCTCGGGCTGGACAAGGGGGAGGCGATGTGCGATCTACGGGGCCGGGATCCACCGTGTCCTTCCTGAGCTCCCGCACCAGTGTCGCGTCCCAGGGCGTCGGCAAGCCGGTTCGCCGACAGGAAGACGCCCGCCTGGTGAGGGGGCACGGCTGCTACAGCGACGATGTCACGCTCCCGGGGCAGGCCTACGCGTGCTTCGTCCGCTCGCCCCACGCCCACGCCTGGATCCGCCACATCGACGGGACCGGGGCCGTGAAGGTGGCCGGCGTGCTCGCGGTCCTGACCGGCGCCGACGCCGTGGCCGACGGCCTGGGCCCGATTCCGCACCGCCCCGTCCCCACCAATCCGCACGAGGTCCCGCTGCGCAGTCGCGACGGCTCGGCGTTCTTCCTTTCGCCACACCGCCCGCTGCCCGCCGACCGCGCCCGCTTCGTGGGCGAGGCCGTGGCCATGGTGATCGCCGAGACCCCGGCGGCGGCGCGGGACGGCGCCGAGCGCGTCACCGTGGACTACGAGCCGTTGCCGGCCGTCGTCGCCAGCGTCGATGCGGCGGCCGTCGGCGCGCCCGTGCTGTGGCCGGAAGCCGGGTCGAACGTGTGCGTCGACTCCGAGGCCGGCGATGCCGCCGCCGCCGAGGCCGCCTTCGCCCGGGCCGCCCACGTGGTGCGGCTGCAGACGCGGGTGAACCGGGTCACCGGGGTGCCGATGGAACCGCGCGCCGCGCTGGGCGTGTGGGACGAGGCGAGCGGCCGCTACACGCTCTACGCGGGCTCGGGCGGCTCGGTGCGGATCAGGAGCGACCTGGCCGGCACGCTGGGCGTTCCCGAGAGCGCCGTGCGCGTGGTGGCCCGGGACGTCGGCGGCAACTACGGCCCGCGCAACGCCTGCTATCCCGAGTTCGCCCTGGTGGCGTGGGCGGCCCGGCGTCTGCGCCGTCCAGTCAAATGGACCGGGGACCGACGGGAAGGCTTTCTCACCGACTATCAGGCTCGCGATCTGGTCTCCCAGCTCGAGCTCGCCCTCGACGCCGAGGGCCGCTTCCTCGCCCTTCGCGGCGTCAACATCAGCAACGTGGGCGCCCACGGCGTGTCCTTCATCCCGCTGGCCAAGGGCGTTGGAGTCCTGCCCAGCGTCTATCACATACCGGCCGCTGCCCTGCGCGGGCGCGGCGTGCTCAGCAACACGGCGCCCACCTATCCCTACCGGAGCGCCGGTCGGCCCGAGGCGTTGTTCGTGCTGGAGCGCGTGATCGACCTGGCCGCGCGCCAGCACGGCTTCGACCGCGTCGAGTTGCGCCGGCGCAACCTGGTGCCGGCCACGGCCATGCCGCACCGCAACCCGCTGGGCCTGCTCTACGACAGTGGTGATTACAGGGCGGCCCAGGACCGGGCGATCGTTCTGGCCGACTGGGCGAGCTTCGAAGCACGTCGCGCCGAGGCGCGCCAGCGCGGGCGATATCGCGGCATCGGGATGGCCAACTATCTCGAGATCAACACCGGGGTTCCCCGCGAGCGCGCGGAGATCACCGTGCAGCCCGAGGGGCGGATCGATGTGGTGATCGGCACGCTCTCGGCCGGGCAGGGCCACGAGACGAGCTTCGCCCAGCTCATCGCCGAGTGGTTCGGCGTCGAGCTCGGGCAGGTGCGGCTGATCACCGGCGACACCGACGTGGTGTCCGTGGGCGGGGGCTCACACTCCGGGCGCTCGATGCGGCTGGGTGCGGTCGTGATGGCCAGGGCCTCGGACCAGATCGTGGAGCGCGGCCGGCGCATCGCGGCCTGGCTGCTGGAGGCGGCCGAGGCCGACATCGAGCTCGTGCGGCAACGGTTCACGGTCAAGGGGACCGACCGCTCCGTCGGGCTGTTCGAGGTGGCCGCGGCGGGGTGGCGGCCGGACGCGCCGGACGGGGTCCGCGGCGCCCTCACCGGCGTCGGCGACGAGACCATGAGCGTGCCGTCGTATCCCTACGGCTGCGCCGTGTGCGAGGTCGAGGTCGATCCCGAGACCGGCGTGACCGAGGTCGTGCGCTACACCTCGGTGGATGACGTGGGCCGGGCCGTCAATCCCCTGATTCTCGAGGGTCAGGCCCATGGCGGCATTGCCGCGGGGGTGGGGCAGGCCCTGTGGGAGCAGTGCGCCTACGATGCCAGCGGTCAGCTGCAGTCGGCGACCTTCATGGACTACGCCATTCCCCGCGCCGATGCCCTGCCCGACTTCACCACCGAGCTCAGCGAGGTGCCCTCGACGTCCAACCCGCTCGGCCTCCGCGGCGGCGGCGAGGGGGGTACCACGCCGGCGCTCGGCGCCGTGGTCAACGCCATCGTGGACGCGCTAGCCGAGCTGGGGGTGGAGCACCTGGAGATGCCGGCCACGCCCGAGCGGGTCTGGCGCGCCATTCAGGACGCGCGGCGCGGCCGCTAGTTAGTTGCAGGCGACCGTGTAGACGTCGGTCAACCCGGGCAGCCGCTCCTCGTGCCAGGTGCGGCCGCCGTCCCGGGTACCGAAGACCTGACCGAAGCGACTCACGCAGTAGACCTGGTTCGCGTCGCGCGGATGCAGGGCTACCGCCATCATCGTGCTGTCGGCCTTCACGCCGCGGTCGAAGCGGGTCCAGGTCGCGCCGAGGTCCTGGCTGCGGTAGAGCGAGCCGTCCTCGCTGCGCGCGGCCGGGCTGAGGCAGGCGTACAGCACGCGGGCATCTTGCGGCGACACCCGGACGTCGCGGGCATATGTGAGCGGCGAGAACCGGCCGATTTCCATGTCTCGCCAGCTCGTGCCCCGATCGTCGCTCTGGAACAATCCCATGCGCACGGCCAGGAACACGGTGCCGGGTCGGGCCGCGCTCACGCACAGCGCGTGGCCATCCAGCATGCCCTCCATGTCGGAGTCGCTCTGGATTCGGCTCTTGAGATGCGGCAGCTCGGCCAGCGCCATCAGTCCGGCGCTGGAATCCTCCCAGGTCTCGCCCCCATCGAGGCTGCGCATCGCGCCTCCCACCTCCAGCGTGGCGTATAACTCGTTGGGGCGTGTGGGATCCACGGCCAGCCGCATGACCCGGCAGGCGAAGCTCATCTTGATCCGCTCGGGCTGCACCGCCCCGGGCAGCCGCCGCCAGGTGTCGCCCCCATCATCGCTGCGGTAGACACCGACCGGCGAGGTCCCGGCGTAGAGCACGCGGGGGTTCGTCGGGTGCACGAGGACCGACCAGACCTC
The DNA here is from genome assembly GCA_035457825.1 of Candidatus Methylomirabilota bacterium. Lineage (GTDB taxonomy): Bacteria > Methylomirabilota > Methylomirabilia > Rokubacteriales > CSP1-6 > 40CM-4-69-5. Next base: position 14,576 of record DATIAY010000210.1, on the reverse strand, counting down.
CTGGCCCTCGGGGATGCCGAGCCGCTCCCAGCGGTCGCCACCGTCGGCGCTGCGGTAGAGCCCGCGCCGGGTGCCTACGTAGATCACGTCGGGGCTAATTGGATGCACGGTGATGGCCTGCACGTCGGTCGCCTCGGGCAAGCCCTTGGCGAGCTGCTCCCAGTGGCCGTTGCCCACCGCCCGGCGGAAGAGGCCTCCGCGCGATTGCGATCCCACCCGCGCCGCGCCGACGTAGACGTGAGAGAGTCCGGATGCGCTGGCCATGCTCGTCCCTCGCTTCGGGCTAGTGGAAGTCGGTGACCGGCGGCAGCCGCTGGCCGGCCACGGGGTTGGCGACCGCGTCCTCCAGGGTGCGGGCTGGTCGCCATTCGCTGGCCGGGCGGGCCCCGCCGGTGGTGCCGACCTGGTCGATGTTCCAGTAGATTTCCAGGTTGTTGCCGTCGGGGTCCTGGAACTCGATGGCGAACTGACAGCCCGCGCGCCGCCGCCCTTCGAAGTGGATGGCCACGCCCTGCTTCTGCAGCCAGCTCCGGGCCCGGAACACGTCGTCCAGGCTGCCGACCTCGAAGGCAAAGTGGTCCAGGCGGCTGCGCTCGGTCTTGGGGGCGCCGCCGATGAGGGCCACGCCGTGATGGTCAGTGTTGACGCGGAGAAAGGCCATCCCCCCCGGTCGCATGCTCTCGGGGTACAGATCGCTGACCTTCAGGCCGAGGACCTCGGTGTAAAAGCGCAGCGAGGCCTGCAGATCGCTGACGTTGAGCACCACGTGGCCGATCTTGCGAAGCTCGAACGGGAGCGGGTCTGACATCGCCGTTTCTCCTTCAAAAAGCGCTGGGTCTGGCGCCAAATATACGGCGATCGCCCGACCTCACGCAACGCGGGCCTAGTTGCAGTAGGATACGGCGGTCGGAGGTAGTGCCACCCCCTCTGATCTCAGTCTGGAGGGGGGCACGAGGCGCGCCCCCCTCCAAACCTCCCCCGCTCACGCGGGGTGTGACATCGGGAGAGAAACGCATGGCGTACGACCTGGTGATCAAGAACGGCCTGGTGATCGACGGCTCCGGCCTGCCTCGCTACCGGGCCGACGTGGGCGTGCGGTACGGGCGCATCGTGACGATCGGCCGCATCCGCGAGCGGGCCCGCGAGGTCATCGATGCCGACGGCCAGGTGGTGGCCCCCGGCTTCGTCGACGGGCACACCCACATGGACGCGCAGATCTTCTGGGATCCGCTCGGCACTTCGTCTTGCTGGCACGGCATCACCACCGTGGTGATGGGCAACTGTGGGTTCACGCTGGCTCCCTGTGCGGCGGCCGACCGTGACCTGGTCATCCGCAATCTGCAGCGGGCCGAGGACATCCCGCCCGCGGCCATGGCCGCGGGCATCGAGTGGCGCTGGACCACGTTCCCCGAGTTCCTCGAGTGCCTGGAGGCCTTGCCCAAAGGCATCAACTACTCCGGCTACATCGGCCATTCCGCCCTACGCACCTACGTGATGGGCGAGCGAGCCTTCGAGGCCCAGGCTACCGAGGACGAGATGCGCGCCATGGAGCGAGAGCTGCGCGACGCTCTGCGCGCGGGGGCCATGGGCTTCACCACGTCGCGCTCGCCCAGCCACGAGACTCCGGACGGCCGCCCGGTGGCGAGCCGCGTGGCCCGATGGGACGAGGTGCGGCGGCTGGTGGGCGTGATGGGCGAGCTGGGCGCCGGCATCTTCGAGCTGGCCGGCGAGGAAGTCGACCGTACGCCGGGTAACCCGGGGCTGCGGGATTACCACATCCGGCTCCGCGACCTCGCCGTGGAGACAGGGCGCCCGATCACCTTCGGGGTCTTCGGCCGGCGAGGCGTGCCGGGCGTCTGGCGCAAGTACCTCGACCTGCTCGACGAGACGGCCGCGGCCGGCGGGCGGATGTTCGCCCAGGCCCACAGCCGCTCGCTCAGCGCGCTGCTCTCGTTCAAGACCCAGCTTCCCTTCGACCGCCTGCCGGTCTGGAAAGAGCTGCGCGCGCTCCCCGTCGACGAGCAGCGGCAGCGCCTGCGCGATCCCGACCTGCGCCGGCGGCTTGTCGAAGCCTCGGGCGCCCGTGATGACCGGCGGGCCCTGGGCACCGAGGCCCGGCCCGCCGACTACGACTGGCTCTTCGTCTTCGACACCGTGTATGGGCCCCACCGCTCGGTGGCCGAGGTGGCCCGCGAGCGCGGCCAGCATCCCGCCCAGACGATGATCGAGCTGGCCCTCGAGAAGGACCTCGACCTCTTCTTCCTGCAGCCGGTGGCCAACGAGGACCAGGATGTCGCGCTGGAGATCATGCGCCATCCGCGCTGTGTCGTGACCTTCTCGGACTCCGGCGCCCACGTCTCTCAGCTCATGGACTCCTCGCTGCAGACCCATTTGCTCAGCCACTGGGTGCGGACCAAGCAGGCCTTCACGCTGGAGCAGGCCGTGCGCATGCTGAGCCTGGTGCCGGCCACGCTGTGGGGGTTTGCCGACCGGGGCCTGATCCGCGAGGGCCTGGCCGCCGACTTCGTCGTCTTCGATCCCGACACCATCGCCGCCGAGATGCCGGAGGTGGTGGATGACCTGCCCGCCGGGGCCCGGCGTCTCGTGCAGCGGACGCGCGGCGTGGCGGCCACCGTCGTCAACGGCGAGGTGTTGCTGCGCGAGGGCAAGCCGACCGGGGCGCTCCCCGGGCGGCTGCTGCGGGGCCCGCTGGCCCGGAGAGCCTGACCGGTGCCCGCGCGGCCGCTGCCCACGGACAAGGAGGTCCGCGGCTACATCAAGGACCGCCGCAACTGGGGGCGCTGGGGCAAGGACGATCAGGTCGGCGCGCTCAACCTCATCACGCCGGCCAAGCGCGCGGCGGCGGCCCGGCTGGTGCGCAGCGGCCGTAGCGTCTCGCTGAGCCGTCCGTTTCCCAAGGAGCCCGGGCCGAACAACCCGCTCCCCGCGCAGCACTACATGAAGACGCTCCCGCGCGGCACGGGCGGCTTCTCCGCGGACTTCTACGGCATCTTCTACCACGGCGTCTCCTCGACCCACATCGACGCGCTCTGCCACACCTGGGACGAGGAGGCGATGTGGAACGGGCGCGATCCCAAGAAGGAGATCACGTTCGACGGAGCCAAATTCGGCTCCGTCGAGCACTGGGCCGATGGCATCATCACCCGCGGCGTGATGCTCGACGTGCCACGCCATCGCGGCGTGCCTTGCGTCACGCACGAGCGGCCGGTGCACGGCTGGGAGCTGGAGGATATCCTCACCGCGCGCGGCCTCGCGCTTCAGCCCGGCGACGCGGTGTGCGTCTACTCCGGCCGCGAGGCGTGGCAGGCTCAGGATCCGGACCGTCCATACGGTCGCCCGTTCGGGCCCAACCCGCACCTGCAGCAGCGCCCGGGGCTCCACGTCTCCTGCCTGCCCTTCCTGCGCGACCGCGACGTGAGCGTGCTGGTCTGGGACATGCTCGATCACCTGCCCATCGGCTACGACATCCCGTGGGCGGTGCACGCGGCCCTGTTCGCCTACGGGGTGGCGCTCCTCGACAACGCGCTGCTGGAGCCCCTGGCCCGGGCCTGCGTGGAGGAGGGGCGGGACGAGTTCATGCTGGTGATCGCGCCGCTGCGGGTGGTGGGCGGCACCGGGTCGCCCGCGAATCCGCTCGCGGTCTTCTGACCCGCCATGGGGGCGCCGTACCGCGCCGACCACATCGGCAGCTTCCTGCGGTCCCCGGAGCTGCTGCAGGCCCGCAGCGACCCCGCCACGACGCCCGAGGGGTTGCGCGAGCTCGAGGACCGCGCCATCCTCGCGGTCCTGGCCCGCCAGCGCAACCTGGGCTTCGAGGTCTTCACCGACGGCGAGCTGCGGCGGAACAATTTCATGAGCGACTTCACCGACGCGGTAGCCGGTTTCGACCACGGCGACGCAGTGGCCCGCGCCTGGCAAGGCCCCGCGGGCCAGGTCCGGAGCGTGACGGGCATCGTGAACGCCCGGCTCCGCCAGCACCGCCGGCTCACCGTCCACGAGGTGGGATTCCTGAAGCAGCACAGCCCGGGCCTGATCAAGGTGACGCTGCCCAGCCCCACCCAGTTTCCCGCGATCGCCTACAAGCGAGGGATCTCCGACGCCGTCTACGCCAGCTCCACGGAGTTCCTGTGGGACGTGGTGGCGATCATCCGAGCCGAAGTGCGGGCCCTCGTCGAGGAAGGCATCCGCTACGTGCAGATCGACGCGCCCCGCTACAGCTACTACGTCGATCCCAAGTGGCGGGACTTCATCCGGACGGAGATGGGTCTCGATCCCGAGGCGGCCCTGGACGAGGCCATCCGCGCCGACAACGCCTGCCTGGAGGGCGTCCAGCGTCCGGGCCTGACCCTGGCCATCCATTTGTGCCGGGGCAACAACCGGAGCCACTGGTACGCCGAGGGCGGCTACGATCCCATCGCCGAGAAGCTCTTCGGCACTCTCCAGGTGGATCGGTTCCTGCTCGAGTACGACGACGAGCGCTCGGGCAGCTTCGAACCCCTGCGCTTCGTGCCGCGCGGCAAGTCCGTCGTCCTCGGGCTGGTGAGCAGCAAGCGTCCCCAGCTCGAGTCGGTGGCGGACCTCCGGCGGCGCGTCGAGCAGGCCTCCCGGTTCGTGCCGCTCGACGACCTCGCGCTCTCGCCCCAGTGCGGCTTCGCCTCGATGATGGAGGGCAACCTCCTCAGCGAGGACGACCAGTGGGCCAAGCTCGGGCTGGTCGCGAGAGCCGCGCGCGACATCTGGCGCTGACGCCGTGACCACGGCGGTCCTGGCCCATGGCGTCCATCTGGTGGGCAGCGTGCCGCTGGCCAGCGCCGAGGTGGTGTTCCGCACCGTGGCCGCCGCCATCGGCGACCGGCTGCGGCGCATACCCGATGGCGAGACCGGTCCCCGCTCCGACTGGATCGTGTGGCAGTTGCCCGTCTTCACGTCCCAGCCCCGGCTCGAGATCCTGCCCCCCGGGCCGAACAGCTGGCGGCCGCTGCCCCGCGTCCGCCTGAGCGAGAGCGCCGCCCGGGAGGCCAGGATCGTCTTCGAGGCCCTGGGATACGCCGAGGCCGCGATCGCATCCTATCGGGTATTCGCCCGCCTCAAGCGCGACGGGCTGGTGCCGGTGGCCTGCCGCTTCCAGGTCTGCCTGCCCACGCCGCTGGCCCCGATCAGCGCGTTCGTCGTCCCCGAGGATCAAGCCGCCCTGGAGCCCGCCTACGAGGAACGACTGCTGGCCGAGCTCCGCCTGGTGCTCCAGGCCGTGCCTCACGACCAGCTGGCCATCCAGTGGGACACCAACTTCGAGTTCGGGATGCTGGAGGGAGTCTTCCCGGTCTGGTTCGACGACGCCAAGGGTGGCATCCTGGAACGCCTGCTCCGCCTCGCCCGCCAGGTGCCCCCGGACGTGGAGCTCGGCTATCACTTCTGCTACGGCGATGTGCAGCACCGCCATTTCAAGGAGCCGGCCGATGCCAGCAAGCTGGTCGATGTGGCCAACGCGCTGACCATGAGCCTGGGCCGGCCCCTCAACTGGCTGCACCTGCCCGCGCCTCGCGACCGCATCGACGACGGCTACTACGTCCCGCTGCGGGATCTCCGGTTGCGGGCCGAGACCGAGCTCTACCTCGGGCTCGTCCACCACACCGACGGGGTCGAGGGCACACGGCGACGCATGGAGGTGGCGCGGCGGTTCGTCCCGGGGTTCGGGATCGCCACCGAGTGTGGCTGGGGCCGTCGCGCCCCCGCTACCATCCCCGAGCTGTTGCGCGTCCACCGCGAGCTGAGCGCTCCCGTCCAGCAGCCCGGCCCGCCCCGGGCGCGCTTTCAGTGGCCTTCCGGGTTCGTCCGGATTCCGGATGAGGACTGGACGCGCCAGCCCGTGGAGACCTTCGGCCTGCAGTACGACACCGTCGAGAACCACGGCTGGTATCGCAACCTCGACCCCACGGTGGAGGACCTGGCCCGGTACCTGGGGGAAGGACAGCTCCTGATCGACTACTCGGGAGGAACGGGGATCCTCCTCGACCGGCTCAAGCTGCGCATCTTCGACCGTCAGGTCGGGATGCTGATCGTGGACAGCTCCCCCAAGTTTCTCCGCGTAGCCCTCGACAAGTTCGGTGACGACCAGCGCATCGCCTTTCGCCTGCTGCGCTGGCGCAAGCAGGACAAGCGACTCGACTTCCTGGACGAGGGGCTGGGTGCCGAGCTGCTGGCCCGCCGAGCCGACGCCATCGCCTCGACCAACGCCATCCACCTCTACCTGGACCTCGGCGAGACGCTGGCCTCCTGGGCCCGGGTGCTGCGTCCGGGTGGCCGCGCCTTCGTTCAGTCGGGCAACATTCGTAACCCGCAGGCCCGGCCGACCGAGTGGATCCTCGACGAGACGGTGTGGGCGATCCACGAGATCGCCACGGGCCTGGTCCGCAACGATCCGCGCTATGCCGCCTACCGGCCGCTGCTCGATGACGAGGCCCGGATGCAAGCGCATGTAGCTCATCGCGACCGCGTCTTCCTCCCGGTCCGGCCGCTGGACTACTACCTGCGCTCGCTCACCGAGGCCGGCTTCGACATCGAGCAGGTGACCGCTCGTACCATCGAGGCCCGGGTGGACGAGTGGTTCGAGTTCCTGAGCGCCTATCATGAGGCGGTGCTGGGCTGGGTGGGCGGCTCGGCCCGGGTGGATGGCGCGCCACCGGGCCAGGACGCGCTCCGCGACCGCCTGGCGCTCATCCGCCACGCCATGGACACGCTCTTCGGCGGCCGCCCGGCGTTTCAGTGCTGCTGGACGTACATCACCGGCGTCCGGCGCTGAGGACGCCCCCGGCCCTCCTGCGCGCTCAACCGCTCCGGGCGCCCTCGGCCAGCGCGCGGAGCTTGGCCAGGGCGAGATCCCGCGGCAGGTACTTCATGCCACAGTCCGGCGCGGCCACCAGACGCCCGGCCGGCACGTGACGGAGCGCGCTCTCCAGCCGGGACGCCACCGTCTGCGGCGACTCCGCGACCGGATCGCCGAGATCGAGGACGCCGAGCACAATGGTCTTGGAAGGCAAGGCCCCCAGCACCGCGAGATCGAGCTTCGGCTGGGCGGCCTCGATGGAGACGTGGGTGGCCGCGCAGCGGTCGAGCTCGGGCAGGAACGAGTAGCCGCTGGGCTTGTCCTTCACCGTGAAGGCGTAGCCGAAGCAGAGGTGGACGATGGTCGGCTTGCCGATGCCGGCCAGCGCGCGGTCGATGGCGGCGACGGCGTAGGCGCGGGCCCGCTCGGGCTGGGCCTGCAAGTAGGGCTCGTCGAGTTGGAGCACGTCGACCACCGGCTCCAGCTCCCGCAGCTCGGCGTTCACCGCGACCGCGTAGGCCTCGGCCAGGCGCGCCTGGTCCTTGTAGTACTCGTCCTGGGCGAGCTGGGTCATCGTGAAGGGCCCGGGTACCGTCACCTTGATGCGCCGCGTGGTCGTCGCTCTGAGGAACTGCGCGTCGCGCAGGTTCACCGGCCGCACCCGGGCCAGGGGCCCGATCACGCGGGGCACGGGCGTGGGCGTGCCCCGCCGGCTCAGCGCGGTGCCCGGGCGGTCCCGGTCGAGGCCCTCCAGCGCGTTGGCGAACTCGTTGAAGTAGCTCTCCCGCCGCTGCTCGCCGTCGGTGATGACGTCGATGCCGGCCTCCTCCATGTCGGCCACGGCCAAACGCACGGCGTCGTCCTGGGCCTCCTGGCGCCACGGCTCGGGCACTCGCCACACCGTGGGCAGGCGCACGCGGGGGACCGCGTGAATCCGGAACTGCGCCTTGTCGACGAGCCAGTTCGGCTGCGGATAGCTGCCGACGACCGTGGTGGGAATGGGGTTCACCAAGGGCGTCATACTACAACCAAAGGGCTATTGCCCGCCCGTAGCCGGGCGTGTATGGTCCGCCGCCAGGAGGGTCCCATGCGCAAGCACCCGTTCGTTACCATGATCACGACCGCGGTGGCGGTTTCGCTGCTCGGCTGCGCCGCCATGGAGCAGCCCAAGCCCCGCGCCATTCAGCCCGGCGACCTCAAGACCCTGGCCGGAGTGTGGGATGGCTATGTCATCGGCCCGGGCGGAAGCTCGGAGCGGGGCGAGCTCACGATCAACCCCGACGGGACGTACGGAGCCCGCATGGGCGCGTTCAGCTCGACGGGCGTGCTCCGGGTGGTCGACGGCATGCTCGTCGCCGAGAGCAAGACGACGACGGGGGGAGCGGCCACCGGTCCTCGCCAGTCGACGATGATGCTGGGCGAGCAGGGGGGGACGCTCGTGCTGAGCGGCCGGGGACGGGGCGACGCTGGCCCGTTCTCGTTCGAGCTGAAGAAGCGGAAGTAGCCTAGCCGATCGCGTTCAGGACACGGCCGCCGGCCTCGACGGGCTTGGCGTCGACGAGGACCACCGCCAGCACGCAGGGCTGGGTGCCGCGATTGACCCAGTTGTGGATCGTGCCGCGCTGGACCATGACGTCGCCCGCCTTGAGATGCACCGTCGAGTCGTCGAGCTCCATATCGATCTCGCCTGACATGACGACGATGTAGTCGATCGAATCCGTCCGGTGGTTGCGCGGGGCCACCCCGGGCGCGAACTCGATGATGCGAAAGATGGTGCCGTTCTTCAGCGTCGTGCCGACCTTGCGCAGGCCCTCGTCGGCCTGGCCGTCGTTGCTGATGGGGAACCCTTCCGTGGACCAGATGACGCAGGCCGTGGCGCCCGGCCGGGCGGAGGCGAGGTTCCGGGAGACCTCGTCGATCTTGACGATCGCGCGTCCCGCGGCGTCGTGTCCGGTAATGACCCTGCGCACTTGAAGCGCCATCGATGGTTCCTCCTTGGGGCCGGGGGGTAGGTCTGGCCCCGAGCGTACACCGACCAGGCACGGGAGCGTCAACCGGCCGATGAGGCTCACCATTGCCCAGCCCGGCGCGCGCATGGGATAGTACCGCTCAGGCAGCTCGCGGAGGCAGACATGGCCAAGCAAGGGTTTCGCGTCATCGACAGCGATCTCCACGTGATCGAGCCCCGCAATCTCTGGGACGACTACCTGGAGCCCAAGTTCCGGGGCCGGATCGTGACCGTCCCGGGCGACTCCGGGCCGGTGCGCGCGCACGTGGACGGCAAGGTCCTGCCGCCCTTCGCGGACCGGCCCGAGCGGCAACGCGCGTGGTCGTTTCGCTACGGCCGGCCCGGGGCCGAGCGGCTGCATCGCGGCACGCTGGCCAAAGAGGCGCTCGAGGCCATGGACATCGAGGGCATCGACATCGGCATCCTGTTCCGGACGTGGGCGACCCAGGCCATCAACATCGACGGCCTCGAGCCGGCCTTCGCCGCGGCCATGTGCCGGGCCTGGAACCGTTGGATCGCCGACTTCTGCCAGGAGAGCCCGGGCCGGCTCAAGCCCTCCGCCCTGGTGCCGCTGCAGGATATCGACCTGGCGGTGGCCGAGGCCCGCTTCGGCGTCCGCGAGCTCGGCGCCATCACGCTGGTCCTGCCCTCGCACATGGTCAACAGCCGTCCCCTCTACGACCGGTACTACGATCCGCTGTGGGCGGCCGCCCAGGACATGAACGTCGCCGTCTCCTTCCACGGCAACCACGCGGTCTACGCCGACCACCTGGCCCGGCGCTACCTGGACAATCTGGTCCTCAGCCACGCCTGCGGCCAGCCCGTGGAGATGATGCTCACCCTGGGCGCGGTGGTGACGGGCGGCGTGCTCTCGCGCTTCCCCCGGATGCGGATGGCCTTCCTGGAGGGCAACTGCGGCTGGCTGCCCTGGTGGCTGTGGGCTCTGGACGAGCGCTGGGAGGTCTGGGGGGACCGCGAGCTATTCCAGCAGGACGCCAAGCCCTCGGAGCTCTTCCGGCGCCAGTGTTTCATCTCCGCCGAGCCGGAGGAGGCGATGGTCAAGTACGTCGTGGCCGAGCTGGGGGACGACAACATCGTGCTCTCCACCGACTGGCCCCACGACGACTCGCGGTTTCCCCACGCCATCGACGGGTTCCTGGCCGACGTTCCGATCTCGGCCGACAGCAAGCGCAAGATCCTGTGGGACAACACCGCGCGGCTCTACAACCTGTGAAGGTTGAGACAGCGACCGTGTCACACCCCGCGTGAACGGGGGAGGTTTGGAGGGCGGCGCGTCGCGTGCCCCCCTCCAAGCTGAAGGAGAGATGAGCATGGCCTACGACCTGGTGATCAAGAACGGCATGGTCGTCGACGGGACGGGGTTCGCCCGCTATCGCGCCGACGTGGCGGTCAAGGACGGGCTCATCGCCGAGATCGGCAAGGTCGGCGGCGCCGCGGAGACCACGATCGACGCCGAGGGCCGCTTCGTGGCCCCCGGCATCATCGACCTCCACACGCACTACGATGCCCAGCCGTACTGGGACAGGCTGTGCACCTCCTCCATCTGGCACGGTGTGACGTCGGTCCTCATGGGTAACTGCGGGCTGACGCTGGCCCCGCTCCGGCCCGAGCACCGCGACGCCATGCTGGCCACCTTCTGCTGCGTCGAGGACATTCCCGTGCGGTCGCTGGCCAGCGTCCTGCGCTGGGAGTGGGAGACGTTCGACGAGTACCTCAAGGCCATCGACGTGGGGCTCGGCCTGAACTTGATGCCGCTCGTCGGCCACAACCCGCTGCGCCTGTCCGCGATGGGGCAGGCTGCCTGGGACCGCGCGGCCACCGAGGACGAGGTCGCCGAGATGCAGCGGTTGCTGCGGGCCTCGTTGCAGGCCGGCGCCTGGGGCTGGTCCACCACGGTGTCGCCCACCCACGCCGGCCCCAAGGGCGAGCCGGTGCCCACGCGCCTGGCGGTAAACGCAGAGCGTATCGCGCTGGGCCGTACCCTGGGCGAGTTCAACCGGGGCATCATCGAGATCCTGCCGCCGGGGGCCGGCAAGCCCGACGAGACCGACCAGGCGCATCTGCGCGAGGTGGCGCTGACCAGCGGCCGGCGAGTCTTCTTCCTCACCTTCGACGCCGACGCCCGCGGCTTCGTGGAAGGGGCGACCCGGGAGGGCGCGCAGCTCACCGCGCTGCTGCGGGCCATCCCCTTTAATCCGAAATTCACCCTGAAGAAGACGACCTTCTTCAGCAATCTCGACGGCTGGGACGTGGTCATGGCCAAGCCGCTCGAGGAGCGGCTGGCCGTGCTGGGGGATCCCGAGCGGCGCGCCACGCTACGCGAGCAGGCCATGCAGCGCCAGCGGCGGCGGCCCGGCGTCCCCGGGCGCTTCGTGCCCTGGTCCTCCATCATCGTGAAGAAGGTCGCGCGGCCCGAGCACTGCGCGCTCGAGGGGCGCCGCCTGGTGGAGATCGCCGAGGCGCAGGGCCAGCACGTGGCCGACGTCATGCTCGATCTCGCGGTGGCCGAACGGCTGGAGACCGAGTTCCAACTGGTGACGCGCTCCGAGGAGCAGGAAGTCGAGCTGGCCAAGTTCGTCAAGACGGGCCACGCCCTGCCCTCGCAGACCGATGCCGGCGCGCATCTGAACACGAATCCCTGCACGGCCGGCGAGTCGAGCTACGTGCTGGGGGAGTGGGTGCGGGAGCGCGCGCTACTGACGTTAGAAGACGCCGTGCGGCGCTTCACCTTCCAGCCCGCCCGCATCATGGGCCTGCGCGACCGCGGTTGGGTGCGAGAAGGCATGGTCGCCGACCTCATGGTGTTCGATCTCGACCGCATCGGCGTGATGGAGGACGAGATCACGCACGACGGTCCCAACGGCACGCCGCGGCGGGTGCAGGGCGCGCACGGGGTGGATTACGTCATTGTCGGGGGGCAGATGGTGCTGGACCACGGCAAGCACACGGGGGCGCTCCCGGGCCGGGTCCTCCGCGCCAGCACCACGCGCTGACCGTCGCTACGAGGTCGTCACCGCGGCGCCGAGCGAGACATGGAGTTCGGGTTCACTCCCGACGAGCAGGCCTTCCGCGACGAGGTCCGCCGCTTCGTGGCCGAGCACCCCGCCACGAGTTTCCCCCTCGATGGCATGGATGCCGGCTACGGCTCGGGCGCCCACTCGCGCGCCTACCTGAAAGCCCTGGGCGCGCGCGGCTGGCTGGCCATGACGTGGCCGCGCGCCTTCGGTGGCGCCGAGCGTCCGATGTTCTACAAGCTGGTGCTGCTGGAAGAGCTGGCCCGGGCCAGTGCGCCGTTCGGGCCGCTGGCCGGCGCCTGGCAGACGGCGGACGCGATCATCGGGTATGGTACTGCGCGGCTGCGCGACGAGGTTCTGCCCGCCATCGCCCGGGGCGAGGCGACATTCTGGCAGGGCTACAGCGAGCCGGGCGCCGGCTCCGATCTCCTGTCGCTGACCACCGAGGCCAGGCGCGAGGGTGAGGACTGGGTCATCCGCGGCCACAAGATCTGGTCGAGCCATGCCGGGATCGCGACCCACGGCCTCGTGTTCACGCGCACGAGCCGTGAGGCCCGCCGCAGTCGCGGCTTCAGCATGTTCGTCGTCCCCAACGGCACATCCGGCATGGACATCCGGCCCATTCGCAGCCTCACCGGAGACGTCTACCACTACGAGGTCTTTCTCGACGACGTGCGGGTGCCGGCCGACCTCATGCTCGGTCCCGAGGGCGGCGGCTTCCAGGCGCTGCTCAACGGTCTCGACTCCGATCGCTTCTGGGGCCGCTACTACAAGGCCCCGGCGCTGGAGCGGGTGCTCGGTCAGCTCGTGGAGTACGCCAACACGACCATGGTGAACGGCGCGCCCCTGGCCCACGACCCGGTCCTGCGGCGACGGCTGGCCGGTCTGGCCACCGACATCGCGGCCCTGCGCACGCTGTTCTACCGGGCCGCCTGCTTGCTGCGGGACGGTTCGCCGATCACCTACGAGACCGCCGTCGCCAAGGTCATGGCCGACGAGCTGGGCCAGAAGCTGGCGCGCGCGGGTCTGGACCTGCTCGGGCCGTGGGGGCCGCTGCGGGCCGGCTCGCGACAGGCCCGGCTCGACGGCCGCATCGCCCACGACTATCTGACGAGCCTGGGCCACACGATCGCCGGGGGCACCGCCGAGATCTTGAGGACGACGATCGCCGTGCGGGGCCTCGGCCTGCCCGCCGACAAGCGCGCCTGAGCGTGGACTTCACTCCCGCGCCTGCGCAGCAGCTCCTCGTCGCCACCGCCCGCGATTTCCTGGCCAAGCACTGTCCGCCCGAGGTGGTGCAGGGCCTGGCCCTCGATGCCCGTGGCTTCGACGATAGGCTCTGGCGGCGGATGGCCGAGCTGGGTTGGCCGGGGCTGCTGGTCCCCACCGTCTACGGTGGCAGCGACGGCACCATGCTCGACGTGATCCTGCTCGTGGAGGAGATGGGACGGGCCGCGCTGCCGAGTCCGTTCGTGACGAGCGCGGTGGTGGCTACTTCGCTGCTCGTCGCTGCGGCCAGCGCCGAGCAGCGCGAGCGCCTGCTCCCGGCCCTGGCCGCGGGCGAGCGGATCGCGACGCTGGCACTCGTCGAAGAGGCCGGGTCGTTCGACCCTGAGGCCCTCACGCTCCACTGCGAGGTGCCGGGCCGCTTGACCGGCACCAAGCTCTTCGTCAAGGACGCCCACGTGGCGGACGACCTGATCGTCGCCCTGGGCGGCGGAAATCTCTTGTTGCTGCCAGCCGACCGTCCCGGCATCGCGCGGCTCCCCCTGGACATGCTCAGCGGTGAGAAGGCATTCGAGGTGACGTTCGACGCCGTCGAGGTGCGCTCGGCGGACTGGCTGGGCGCGCCGGGACGCGGCGCCGACGCTCTGGCCGCGGCGCTGACGGCGGGCGCGCTGGCGCGCACGGCCGAGATGGTGGGCGCTGCCCAGCGGGTGCTCGACCTAGCGGTGGAGCACGCCCGGACCCGCGTCCAGGGCGGCCGCCCCATCGGCGGGTATCAGGCGATCCAGCACGCCTGCGCCGACCTCGTGCGCGACGTGGACGGCTCGCGCGGGCTCCTCCATGTCGCCGCCTGGATGGTGAGCGAGGGACTGCCGGCCGGGCGGGAGGTGGCCACGGCCAAGGCGTACGCGAGCGAGGCGTGCCTGACGGTCGCACGCCGCGGCCACCAGATCTTCGGCGCCATCGGCTATTGCGAAGAGCACCCGCTGCACTTGCTCCACAAGCGCATCCAGGCGGCGAGCGTCGACTTCGGTGACGCCGCGTCACACCTGGAAACCGTCGCGCGGGAGATCGGCCTGGGCTGAGGGATAGCGACTGCTGGCGGTCTCAGGCCGTGGACCTGCCCTGCGCCTGCGCCCGACCCACGGCCTCGCGGATCCGCGCAGGCGTGGCCGGCATGTCGAGAGTGTCGACGCCCAGAGGACGCAGGGCGTCCAGGATCGCGTGGATGACGGTCGGCGGCGCCCCGACCGATCCGACCTCGCCCAGACCTTTCACGCCCAGCGGGTTCGTCGTGCAGGGAATCTCGGCCAGCGCCACCGTGAAGGCGGGCAAGTCGTCACCCCGGGGCATGCAGTACTCGGCGAAGGTGCTCGACAAGAGCTGCCCGGACTCGCGGTCGTACACGGCGTGCTCGACGAGCGCCTGGCCGATGCCCTGGGCGAGCCCGCCGTGGAGCTGG
>DATIAY010000209.1:0-38439 GCA_035457825.1 Candidatus Methylomirabilota bacterium | reverse complement strand
CCCCACCGCCGGTGGCGACGCCGGCGCCCGAGGCACCACCGCCCCCACCACCGGCGGGCCAGCCGACCGGTACCCTGCAGGGCCTGGGCAGCCTCTCACTGAACGTTTCAGATTTCCCGTATACGTGGTACATCCAGGCGGTGCACCGGAAGATCCACGAGCGGTGGGAAGGCCGGGCCATCCAGGGACGCCAGCCGGAGGTGATCTTCGAGATTGCCCGCGACGGTAAACTCAAGGGCGTGTCGATCAGCAAGAGCTCGGGCAACCCGGCATACGATCAGTTCGCCCTGCGCGCGGTGGCCAGCGCCAGCCCCTTTCCGCCGCTGCCGCAGGGCTTCGAGAAGTCGGTGCTGACCATCGGTCTCCAGTTCATTTACGATTCGAGCACGAGGTAAGCCCCGTGACACGACGCCTGGCTGTCATGATCCTGACCCTCAGCGTCCTGGCCCTGCCTTTCGGTACCGCCCCGGCCCCCTCCCGGGCTCAGGCGCCCGCGCGGGCTCAGGGGCGGGGCGTCGACGTCTGGATCAACATCCAGGGGACGGGTGGTAAGAAAATCAACATCGCGATTCCGGAATTTGCCGTCGTAGGCGGCCCGGACGCCCAGGGCCTGGCCAAGCAGCTACCCGCCGTGGCCGGGCACGATCTCACCTTCACCGGGCTCTTCGCCGTCGTGGCGGCCACCGGCGCTATTCCCGCCAATAACGCGGCCGCGCTCCGGCAGTCCTGGTCTGACTTCGCCGCCGCCGGGGCCCACGCCGGCGTGCATGGCCTGTTGGCGCTCCGCGGGCAACGTCTCGAGGCCGAGATGCGTCTCTACGACTTGACGAACCCCGAGCAGCGCATCATTGCCTCCCGGACGTTTGAGGTGTCCACCGATCAGCCGCGTCGCCTGGCCCACAAGATTGCCGACGAGATCGTCCTGCAATTCACCGGCGAGCGCGGCGTCGCCGACACAAAGATCGCCTATGTGGTCGGGCCCCGCGGCGCCAAGGAGATCATGGTCGCCGACTACGACGGGTACGCCGAGCGGCCCCTGGCGCGTAACGGCTCGATCAACCTCATGCCGGCCTGGGGTCCCGACACCCGATCACTCGTATACCTGTCGTTCAAGAACGGCTACCCCGACCTCTTCCGGGCCTTCCCCTTCGAGCGCCGACCCGAACAGACTCTGGCCGCCTTCGCCGGCATCAACTCGGCGCCGGCCTGGAGCCCCGACGGACGGAGCCTGGCCGTCACGCTGTCGAAGGACGGCAACCCCGAGATCTACGTGCTCACCCTGGCCACCGGTGTCTTCCGCCGGCTCACGCGCCATGCCGGAATCGATACCGATCCGTCGTGGTCGCCCTCCGGTCGCGAGCTGGCCTTCGTCTCCGACCGTCTCGGGCGGCCGCATATCTTCGTCATGGACGACGAGGGCGCGAACGTGCGCCAGATCACCACCGGGGGCTTCCACACGCAGCCCCGGTGGTCCCCCCGGGGTGACGTCATCGTATTCACGATCCGCGAGGGCACACACGATCTCTGGGCCATTGCCCCGGACGGGTCGAACGCCCGCCGACTGACGGCGGGGCCCGGCGACAACGAGAGCGCGAGCTGGTCGCCGAACGGCCGCCACGTTCTCTTCCAGTCCAGCCGCTCAGGCCAGTGGCAGATCTTCGCCATGCAGGCCGACGGGACCGAACAGGCTCCGGTGACCCGCGGTTCAGCCGTCTACACAAGTCCTTCCTGGTCGCCGCGTCTGCCGTGATACGATCGATTTTGTTCATCGTGGACATCCGGCCCCAAAGGAGGAGTCATGGTAAGCCGTTGTTGCAGTAGCGCTATCATCTCGGTGCTCGTCCTCACCGTGGCACTCGCCGGGTGTGCGAAACGCCCCGCGACGACCCAGGCCTCGGCTCCGGCCCCTGGTGGAGGCGCCACGAGCATGCAGGCCGGACCGGCATCGCAGTCGGGCGATCCGGGTGTGGCCGGCGCACGCTCCGGGGGCGGCCCGGGCGGCGGGCCGGGGATGATGGGCGGTCCCGGCGGCGGAGCCGGGGGCCCGGGCATGATGGGTTCGGGGCCCGGGGCCAGCGGTGGAGCCAGACCGATTCCGAAGGACTTCGTGGCGGTGCCGGACCTGAAGGACATCCACTTCGACTTCGACCGGTACGACATCCGGCCGGCTGACACCAGGACTCTCGATGCCAACGCCACGTGGCTCAAGAGCAACGGCAGCATGCTGGTGCTCATCGAAGGCCACTGCGACGAGCGTGGCACCAACGAGTACAACCTGGCCCTCGGCGAGCGGCGCGCCAAGGCGGCCATGAACTACCTCGTTTCGCAGGGCGTGCAGGCGAGCCGGATCACCATCATCAGCTACGGTGAAGAGCGACCCGGCTGCATGGACAAGAACGACGCGTGCTGGGCCAAGAACCGGCGCGCGCACTTCCTGGTCAAGCCGCGCTGAGTCCCCTCAGGATCGCGACGAGGAGCGCGGGCGGGCTCCTCGTCGCACTTATGCTGGTGACGGCTTGCGCCCACGTCGCCGAAGTCACCGGCACCGCTAGCCAGCAGGACGTCGAAATGCTCCGCGCCGACGTCATTGCCCTGCAGACCTCCGTTCGCCAGCTGAAGTCCCAACTCGACGGCCTCACGCCTCAGGTCGAGGGGCGCGTGCGCGAACGGGCCGGAGAGGGCGAGCGGCAAGCCGCCGGACTCGCCCAGCGGGTCGAGGGATTGTCGGCCACGGTCACCTCGCTGGGCCGGCGCGTGGACGATCTGGGCGCGCGGGTCGAGGCCATCAGTCGTCAGGCCCGGCCGACCACCCCCGCACCGAACCCGCCGGCGTCAAGCCCGGCGGCCACCGCGAGCCCGAGTCTGGCGCCTCGAGCCACGTCGCCGGCGCCTTCCCCCGGCGCGCCCGCACCTACGCCGGGAGCCCGGCCGTCGACGGGAGCGCTGCAGCCGCAGGACGTCTACCAGGCCGCCTATATCGACTTCAGCAAAGGCAGCTACGCGCTGGCCATCTCCGGGTTCCGCGAGTTTCTCAGGCGCTACCCCGATCACGAGCTTGCCGCGAACGCCCAGTACTGGATCGGGGAGGCCCACCTGGCCATGGCGCGCGGTCACATCGATGGTGGGCAGAGAGAAGAAGCCACAAAGGAGCTGCAACAGTCGGTACAGGCTTTTCGCCAGGTCCTCGCCAATTATTCACGCAGCGACAAGGCCCCGGCGGCGCTGTACAAGGAGGCGCTGGCGCTGATCGAGCTCAAGCAGCCCGCAGTCGCCCAGGCCAGGCTCCAGTACCTAGTGGAAAACTTCCCCCAGGCCGAAGAGACGCCGCTGGCCCGAGAACGGCTCGCGGCCCTCAAGGAGCGCTGAGGCCCGGCCTCACTGCCCGTCGAAGACCCACACGACAGCCAGGTTCTGCTCGGGCGAGTTGTAGACCATCAGGCTCCGGTCGGGCATCTCCGTGTGCGCAGACGTCACAACCACCAGGCCGCCGGGATCGGGAAGCGTGTAGAAGACCTGCCAGAGCATCAGGCTACCGGCCAGGAGCATCACCAGGGCTCCTCCGACGGCCAGCCGGGGCTTCCATCCGAAGCGAGACCAGGCGCCTGTCCGGGGTATCGGACTCGGCTGCCGGGCTTCCTCGAGGCCACGCACGATGCCAGGCCAGAAGCCCGTCCAGTCCGGTGGGGCGATGCCCGGCACCGCCTCCCGGAGGAGCCCATGCAGTCGGCGCAGGCGCTCGGCCTCCTGCTGACACCGACCGCACCCGGAGAGATGGGCGGCGGTCGCCTGCGCCTCGGACTCGCCGAGGGCACCGTCGACGTAGGCCCCGATGCGCTGCCTGGTCAAGTAATGGGTTAGCACACTCGTTGGACGAACCGTTGGTGGGTTTGTATTCTCTGGCCATATGATAGCCGAACGGGCGGTGGCCCTTGCCACCCGCGACGGCGTCCACCTCGAGGCCCAGCTCGGCGCCACGCCGGGAGCGACGGGCGGGGTGGTAGCGTGCCACCCCCACCCCCTCTACGGTGGCGACATGCACAATCCAGTCGTCGTGCGGGCGGTCGAGGTCTGTGCCGCGGGGGGCATGGCCACGTTGCGCTTCAACTTCCGGGGCGTGGGGGCCTCCACGGGCACCCACGACGGTGGGGTCGGCGAGGAGCGCGACGCGGAGGCGGCCCTGGCCCATCTCCGGCGGCTCGTGGGACCAACGGCACCGGTCGCCCTGATCGGCTACTCGTTTGGCGCCATGGTCAGCGCACGGCTCGCCGGGCGCCAGGAGACGGCGCCAACCCTGGCCGGGCTGGCACTGCTGGCGCCACCCATGGCCCTGGTGGGTGCCGAGCCGTTCCTGGCCCTCGACCGCCTGCCGATTCCGGTCCTCATCGTCGCGGGCACCCGCGACTCCTACTGCCCTGCGGACGGGCTCGAGCGCTTGTCCCGCCGGCTGCCTCTTGCCACGGTCAACCTCATCGAGGGGGCTGATCACTTCTTCCTGGGCAAGCTGTTCCCGCTGGGTGAGGCGGTGGCCGGCTGGGCGCGCCGGCTACAAGCGCGGGAGACGACCCGGGGTAGCAGTCCCGGCTGACAGGATGATCCGGATGCCCTCCTCGACGGTGAGCCCGGTGGCGACGACGTCCGTGCGGGGCACCAGGACGACCTCACCCAGGTACAGGTTGTTCGTGGGAATAAAGGCCGTGACCATCTCCACCTTGCCCGTCGGGGCATCGACGAGGACTTCGCTGGTGACGAACCCGAAGGCATATTCCCCCTCCCGGGGGTGCTGCACGAGCACCACGGCCTTGAAGGAGCTGCGGCGCTCGGGCGAGAAGGCTTCCACCAGCGTCTTGACCGATGGATAGAGCCGGCCGAAGAGGGGAACCTTGACCAGCAGGACATTGGCCCAGGTGAGCACCCGTTGCCCCACGACGTTTCGGGCGATGATGCCCATCAACAGGATGATCGCGGCGGCGGTGAGAAACCCCAGGCCGGGGACCGACCGGCCGAAGACGTGCCGGTACATGGGGCCGAAGATGTCGTCGATGCCGCTCCAGAAGACCCACAGGATCCAGGCGGTGACGACCGCGGGCACAGTCACAAAAAACCCGGTGATGAGCCTGACCCTGAGCCAGCCTTTCATGTTCCACGACATGACGGTTTGATCATGCCACCACAGCCCCGCGGGGCCGTCAAGAAACGCGGCCGCGCACTTGTGACCGGCGGCGCCCTCCGGCTCGGTCGCGTCATCGCGCTGGCCCTGGCCTCGGCCGGAATGGACGTGGTGATCGGCTATCACCGCTCGGCGAGAGCGGCGCGGCAAACCCTGGATGATCTTCGGGGATATGGCGTGCAGGCATTCGCGCTCCGCGCCGACCTCCGCGACCCACGGGCAGCGCGGCGGCTCGTCGTCGAAGCCGCTCGCCGTCTCGACGGCCTCGACGTGCTGGTGAACAACGCAGCCGTGTTCGCTCGCACACCATTCGCTTCCGTAACCCCCGCCCAGTACGACGGGTTCCTCGCCGTCAACCTGCGCGCCGCCTTCTTCTGCTGCCAGAGCGCGGCGGCCGTCATGCGGGACGGCGCCGGTCGCATCGTGAACATCGGTGACGTCGGCGCCGAGCGGACCTGGCCCGGCTACATCCCCTACACCCTGTCCAAGGCCGGGATCGTGGCGCTGACGCGCGGGCTGGCAACGGCGCTGCGGCCACGTCGCATCGCCGTCAACTGCGTGTCCCCTGGCGCGGTGCTCCGGCCGGCGGGGTTTCCCCTCGCCCGCTGGAAGGCGGTCGCCCGAGGGCAGGCGCCACGCCCCGAGGACGTCGCCGCGGCCGTGCTGTTCTTCGCGACCTGCCCGCATCACATCACGGGGCAGGTGCTCGGTGTGGACTAGGCCGAGGGGGCCGGGCGGGCGCCGCCCATCACTCTGAGGAAGTCCCCGAGCGACGGGAAGCGCAAGAAGGGGTTCTGGCGCTTCTCGCGGCCGATTGAGGAGGAGGCGCCGCCGTAGTTGTGGCCGGGCAGGAGGACGGTCTCGTCCGGCAGCGCGCCCAGCCGTTGGGTGAGCGAGTAATACATCTCGGTCGGGTCGCTGCCGGGCAGATCGGTGCGGCCACAGGAACCGATGAAGAGCGTGTCGCCCGAGACGAGCCGCCCGTCGAGCAGGAAGCACTGCGAACCTGGCGTGTGCCCGGGCGTGTGCAGGAAGCGCACCGTGAGCCGACCGACCTCGAGCGTGTCGTGGTTGTCGACCGCTTGCAGCTCGGAGCCCAACCCGCGCAGGAACTGGCGCTCCGTCTTGTGCACGTAGATCCTGGCCGGTACCCGCGCGAGGAGCTCCTCGACACCCGGGATCCGGCCGGGCATCCCCCACGATTCGAGGCTGCCGCCCACATGGTCCTGGTGGGTATGGGTGACGAGGGCTCCCCGGATGGTGAAGCCGTCGGCCGCGGCGGTATCGACGATGGTGTCGATCTCCCAGGCCGGGTCCACCACGACGCAGTCCCGACTCACGGGATCACCGATGAGGTACACGAAATTCTGCATCGGCCCGAGCTCCAACTGCTTGAGATAGATCGCCGGTTCGGCCATGCCTCGACTAGCCCTGCAGATCGTCCGGGATCTTCGGGAGCTGCAGCAGCTTGTCATCGACGACATATACGGCGGGGGTGGCTGCCGTCTTGAGGTAGAGACGGTTGCCCTCCGACTTGCCGAACAACACGGTCTCCATCGTCGTGCCGTCGGCGCGGTACAGCCGGATCTCGGCGGCCGGGGCCTCGAGCCCGAACCGGCCCAGATCCTCGCCCGGCGGGGCCGCGATCTCCTTCCACTTCAGCCCGCGCAGCGCATAGAGGATGTCGTCCACCTTGTTGCCCCTGGCCTCGCCCTTGCCCCCCTCGAGGAAGCGCCACTCCGTGTCCCCCGTGCGCTCGAGCAGGACGGCGGAGTTGCCGCGCCGAATCCGCAGGCGCTTGACGTCCTTGGGGTCGAGCCCGGCAACGAGGGTCCGGTCGCGCAACTCGGTCAGTGAGCGCCCGACCTCGGTCAGCAGGCTAGCCTCGACGAGCACCACCGGGCCACGGCCGGCCACGGCCGCGTAGGCCATTGGCCGACCCTCGCGCTTCTCGGGCGCCGGGGCGAGCAGGACCGTGAGCGGTGCGCCCTCCTTCAAGGCCACGTTCGCCCGGACCGTCGGCCGCTCCAGATAGCGGGGTACGGCGGAGGCGTCCTCGGCGAGGAACGCGCGGGCGCGCATGTTCTTGAGGCTCATGAGCACGGCGCCGGCCTCCACCTGGTCAGCGGGCAGCGGTTGGGGCCTGGTGATCGTCCAGCGCTCTCCCTCCCGGCTCAGCGCCACCGATCCGCGCGGGCCCTCGATCTCCAAGCCCGTGACCTGATCGCGCTCGAAGTCGACAACGGTCTTATCGCGGATGGCCGCCGTAGCCTTCGGCAGCGTTGTCCACACCTCCTCGGGCAGCAGCAGCACACTGGCCTCGCCGGGACGGAGCGCGTAGACCCCCTTCTTCTTGTCGTCGCGCCGGCCCAGCAAGAGGGCCCGGGTCGCGCGATCCTTGTCTTTGCCGACGTGGATGGCGACCCGCACCGGGCGCGCCAGACCGTACGGCTCGAGCGACGGCGGTGCCTCGGCCACGAACTCCTTGATCCGAGAGCCGGCCAGCTTCTCGAGGAAGTCGGAGACGGCCTGGGTGTCGGCCCGCAGCGGGCGGGGCCGAGTGACCTTCCACTGCGCGTCACCCGCGCGCTCCACCGCCAGCGTCTCCTCGGGCAGGGCCACCTCGAGCCCAGTGACGTCCTGGCGGTCAAAAGCCAGGATTGTCTTGTTACGGAAGTCGCCGACCGGACGCGTCACGTCGCGTAATACGCCATCGGACACGACGACGACGTTGGGCCGGCCGCGCTCTTGCGCATAGACCCACACGCCGGTGGGACTCTTGGCTCCCAGCAGCAGGGTGATCTCCTTGCCGTCCTTGCCGACCAGCGTCGCCTCGGCGGCAGGCTTGTCGAGACCGAACTCCGCCAGGGAGTCCGGCTTGCCGGAGATCTCCCGGTCCATCTTGGCCATGGCGACCGACGTCACGACCTCGTCGACGCTCGCGCGGTCGCCTCGCCCGGCGACCGGCTCCGCCATCTCCCAGCCGTCGCCCTCGCGCCGCAGCCGGATGGTCTCGGAACCCCGCCGCAGCACCACTTCCTTGACGTCCCCCGGCTCGACCGTGAGCACCCGGCCTTTGCGTTCCGCCGCCTTCTCCCGCTCGGGGGCGAGCCGCACGTCCCACACGTAGTAGAAGACCGCAAGGGTGGCAAGGAAGGCGGCCAGGACGGCCGTGGTCTGCCAGCGCATCGTGCGTCAGCTGGGGGAGCCGCCGACCACGACCCTGGCTACCTGTCGGCGCGACGGCGCATGAAGGTCACGACGCCCCCCACCAGGACGAGCCCGGGGACGACGACCACCGGCACGAGGAAGACCATCTGGGCCTGCTGGGACGTCAGGAAGATCGGGCTCTGCTTGCTGTCCCTGGGCCGGATGGAGATGAGATCCTCCTGCTCGGCCAGCCACGACACCGTGTTGAGGAAAAAGTCACGGTTACCCTGCAGATTGATGAACTGGTTGGCCGCCAGGTTCGAGGTGCCCACGACGACGAGGCGGGCCTTTTCCCGGGTGGCGACCGCGGCCACACCGAGCGGGCCCTTGGGGTCCTGGGGATCGGGCTTCACCTGTCCCGCCTGCAACGAGGCGCGGTCGGTCTCGCCCCAGCTCTCGGGACTCGTCCGGGCCAGCGGCTGCACGCTGACACCGGTCGGGGGTGTCTTGGCGTTGCCCACGCTGCGAGCGACGGGGAACAGAGTCGTGATGCCGGCCAGGTCGCGGGTAATGGGATGGGCCTCGTACTGCTGGACGATGGGCACCTCGGGTCCGATGCCGAACAGACGGCCCACCGGGTTCAGCTCGATGATCATATTCTCGCCCAGCTCGAACCCGTAGCGGGCCAGCAGGCGCCTGATGCCCTCCACCTGCACGCCTCCCACGATCCCCGGGTCCAGCATGGCCAGCAGCTTGCCGTTGCCCCCGAGGTACTTGTCGAGCGCGTCCAGCTCGGGCGGCAGCAGCTCGGTCCGGGGCCCGGGCAGGACGACCACCGCCGCGTCGTCCGGGACCCTGTCCTGGCGGGCCAGGACGAGCGGCTTCACCTCGTAGTTCGAGCGCTCCATGGCCGCCTTGGCCTCGCTGAACCCGGGACGATCGGTGTTGGCCAGCTCGCGCTCGCCGTGCCCCTGCATGACGTAGACGACGCGCTTGCCCTCGCGGGTGAGCTTGACCAGACCGTTGGTGAGCTTCTCCTCCTCGGCGTCCGTGACCTTCTCCGAGCGCTCCTTGGTTTCCAGAACGATCGTGCCGTAGGACTCTATCGTGTAGCGCCGAGCCAGCCCGGGCTCGCGGTCGGGATCGACGACGCGCCAGGTAAACCGGTTGCCACCATAGCGCGCGTACTGCTTGAAGAGGTCCTCGGCCACGCGCTTGCCCGGCTGGTCACTCCGGAAGAAGGCAATGGCGGTGATGTCAGTCTTCAGGGCCTTGAGGACCTCGATGGTCTGGGGGGACAGGCTGTGGCGACGGTTTTCGGTGAGATCCAGGCGCGCGTTGTGGCGGTAGGATATCGCCTCCACCAGCCCGATGATCCCCAGCAGCAGCACCACCATAACCGCGGTGTTGAGGCCGTAACGGGCGGTGCGGCGTCGCAGAACCGACTGGAGACCGCCCAGGTGTACGAGCGCCGAAGCCAGCACGAGCACGACGCTGACGATGAGCAGCCCCCACCAGAGCCAGGGCCCGCGGGGCCCGGACAGCAGCGGCGAGCGCGTCCAATTCAGGATGGCCAGCACGGCCAGCCCGGCGAGGCCGACGTAGCCTGCCCAGTCGAGCGCGCGCCTCATCGCGCTAGCCCTTCCACCGCCGGGCTTCCAGCGAGCGCAGCGTCAAGAAGAGCGCCACGATCGTGAAGTTGACGTAATAGAGGATGTCCTTGGTATCGAGCACCCCTTTGGCGAAGCTGTCGAAGTGCTCGAGGAGCGAGATGTGGGAGAGGATCCGGCCCCACATACCGCCGGCATAGTCCGACGACCAGCCGATCACCCAGAAGATCAGCAAGACCCCGAAGGTGATGACGGAGGCGACGATCTGGTTCTCCGTCAGGGAGGACGCGAACAGCCCCACGGCGAGGAACGTGGCCCCCATGAGCAGCAGCCCCAGGTAGCCGGTGGCGAGCACACCCCACTCCACCCGGGCGAAGTAGAGTACCAGCCCCGGGTAGACGAGGGTCACCGCCAGCATCACCCCGTACATAGCCAGGGCGGCCAGGTACTTGCCCAGCAGGACGGCGCCGTCCCGGACAGGGTAGGTCAGCAGCAGCTCGATTGTGCCCGACCGCCGCTCCTCGGCGAACAGGCGCATCGTCAGCAGGGGCATGAGCAGGAGCAGGATGACGCTGATGTTCGAGAAGAGGGGACGCAGCACGTTGTCAGTGACGTTCATCTCCCGGCCCATCATCGGATTCATCATGGATTGCATGGAGGCCAACGTGTAATAGGCGAAGATCGAGTAGAAAAAGTACCCGGTGATGAGGGTGAAGATGGTCAGGATCACCCAGGCGACCGGCGAGGTGAAGTAGAGCCGCATCTCCTTCTTGAAGATCGGCCAGACCCTCACGCCGTCTCTCCGGTCGGTGGGGCCTCATCGGGGGTTTCCTCGCCGGCCACCACCTTGATGAACACCTCTTCCAGCGTCATGCCCACCCGGCGCAGCTCGTGGAGCGCCCATTTCTGCTGGGCGGCCAGCTGGAAGATTTCGCTCCGCACGTCCCGCTCCCGGGCCGATTCCACGACGTAGCTTACCCGTCCGTCGACCAGGCCCTGCTCGCGCACGTCGACGACACCGGGGATACGCCGCATCCCGTCGCGAACCGCCGCCGGCGGTCCCGCGATCTCGACCTCCACGCGAAAGGTGGGGAAGAACTGCTGCACCAGCGTATCGATGGGGCCCTGGGCCACGATCGCGCCCTTGTTGATGATGATGACACCGCTGCACACCATCGAGACCTCGGGCAGGATGTGGGTGGACAGGATCACCGTGTGATCGCCGGCGAACGACTTGATCAGCGCCCGGATCTCCCTGATCTGCTTGGGATCGAGGCCGATGGTGGGCTCGTCGAGGATCAGGACTTTGGGATCGTTGATGATGGCCTGGGCCAGGCCCACCCGCTGGCGGTAGCCCTTGGAGAGCCTCCCGATCAAGCGGTTCTGCTGGTCGCTGATCAGGCACCGCTCCATGGCGTCGGCCACCCGGCGCCGCCGCTCGGCGCGGCCGACTCCCTTGACCTCGGCCACGAACTCCAGATACGCCGCCACGCGCATGTCCGAGTAGAGCGGCACGCTCTCCGGGAGATAGCCGATCCGCTTGCGCACTTCCAGCGACTCCCGGAAGACATCGTGACCCGCCACCCGGGCCGTGCCACTGGAGGCCGGCATGAAGCAGGCGAGGATTCGCATCGTCGTCGATTTCCCCGCCCCGTTGGGGCCGAGAAATCCCACGATCTCGCCGGGCGCGACCGTGAAGGAAACGTCGCGGATGGCGGCGACGGGGCCGTAATGCTTTGTGAGACTCTGGACCTCGATCATGCCTGGCCGGTCGACCCGCCCATTATACACGCGCCTCCGGCCCGTCAATCACGGGCATGAGGGCCTGCAACCAGGGCGGCACGGCGATCATGCGGCTGGTGTCCGGGTCCCAGCAGGCGTGCAGGGTGTATCCGGTGGCCACCGGCTCGCCCGCTTCGTTGCGCAGGTCGTAGCCGAACCGGAACGACGCCCGCCTGCGCTCGCTCACCCAGCACCGGACGTCGAGCAGATCGTCGAGGCGGGCCGGCCGTACGTAGCGCACCAGTGCCTCGACGACCGGCATGTGGATCCTCCGGTCGACCTCGGACATGGCCATCCCGGCCTGCCGCAGGTATTCGACCCGGCCGACCTCGAAATAGGTGAGGTAGTTGCCGTAGTAGACCACCTTCATGCAGTCCGTGTCCTTGTAGCGGACGCGAATCTTGGCGGACGCGATCATCCTGTGCGGCTAGAGGTACTGCCCGTAGCGGATCTTTTCCACCACGCCCCGCACCCGCTTGTAGCCGTCGATAGCCTCCAGCAGGTCGGCGGTGCTGACGAGGCTGGTCGGGCCGCCATCGGCGGCCCGTTGGACCTTGACCTCCAGGGCGCGGCGCAGGATCTCCGAGATGTCGGCCCCGCTCATCCCGCCCATGAGGGGCAGCAGCGTGCGGAAGTCGACGGGCTCGAAGAGCGGCCGGCCCGCCTGTTTTTCCGTCTTGGCCTGCAGGAGCTCCAGGATCTTCTGCTGATCGGCCGCGTCCGGAAGCGTGATCTCGATCAGGTGATCAAGACGCCCGGGAGCCACCAGGGCGGGATCGAGCGCGTCGGTTCGGCTGGTGGAGCCGACGATCAGCACACGGGCCGACGGCTCCATGGCGTCCAGCTTCTCGCACAGCGCGGCCACCAGGCGGGCGCTGGCCTCGCGGGCCTGGGGGGGCGGGAGCAGATGGTCGAGCGACAGCGCGTCGACCTCCTCCATGAGAAATACGACGCGGCCCTCACCGATGGCGATGCGCAGAATCTCTTGCAGCAGCTCGGCGGTGTTGGCGCCGAACTTGGAGGTGACGTTCAGCAACCGGAGGCGGAAGAAGATGGCTTCGGCGGCGGTGGCCAGGGCGCGGGCCAGCATGGCCTTGCCCGTTCCCGGCGGCCCGTACAGGAGCACGCCCCGGGGTGGCTCGATCCCCCATTGCTGGTAGAGCTCCGGGGCGGTAAGCGCGTTCTTGAAGCCACCCAGCGCGGCCTTGGCCTGGCGCAGCCCTCCCACCTCCTCGAAGGAGACATCGGGCCGAATTTTCGTCTCCAGGCGACCGGTGAGGTCACCGTATTTCTCGCCGAGCTTGGCGAACACGTCCTCCAGGCGCCGTTGCAACGCCCACTGCTGATCCTCGTGGTCGGGAGGCGTCATGCGCTCAGATGGATTGTCGGCGCTGCCCGGTCGGAGACCCGGCCTTCTCGAAGACGCGCTCATCGACAAAGACCGGGACCTTGGCCCGGATGGCCAGGGCAATGGCGTCCGAGGGCCGTGAGTCCAGGCTCACCTCGCCGGCGGCACCGGTGAAGTACAGGATGGCGTAGTAGATGTCGTCGCGCAGGTCGGTGATCACCACCCGGTTCAGCGTTACCTTCAATCGGCCGAACAGGGTCAGGAACAGGTCGTGGGTCAGGGGCCGGGGCGGGGTCACGCCGTTCAGCGGGATGGCGATACCGTTCATCTCGGCCAGCCCGATCACCATCTCGAAGCGCCGCCGGTCGTGCTTGCGTTCGAGGACGACCTTGGGGGCCTGGGCCACCGAGTCGAGGTACACGGCCACGATCTCGACTTCGTGGAGGCTGCCCGGCTTGACCGCGGGTCCAGCCCCCTCGGCGCTCGCCAGGGCCAGGGCGATGGTCACGAGCGCGATCCCGGTCATGCGGCTGTTCAGCATCCTCCCACCCCCGGCGGGACCCTTTCCCTGTTTCGTGCGCCCAAGTATAAACGCACCGTCGAAGACCCGCAGGCTGCAAATGGTCAGGCGGCGGAGGCCGGGTGCGACGTGTCCCCGGTCAGCCGCAAGCTCAGACCGGCGCCGGCCAGGAGCAGGGCGGCCAGCAAACCCCACATCGAGCCATAGCCGACCGCGTGGACGACTCCGCCGAAGACGAAGGCACCGGCGGCGTGACCGAACAGGAAGACGGCGCTGAAGACACCCACGATCGCGCCGCGGTGAACGGGCGCGGCGTGGTCCGTCACGAGCGCGGCCAGGCCGGGATAGAGGAAGCCGTGGGCGCCGCCCGCGATGAGCCCGGTGGTGACGAGGAGCACCAGCGGCGATGGCATGCCGACCCCCGGCCCGCCGAGCCCCAGCGCGGCCAGCCCGGCCGAGGCGACGGCCTGGGCGAACATCGAGGGTACGATCACCGCCCGACGGCCCAGCGTATCGATGAGGTGCCCACCCAGGACGCGCACGCCCATGGCCGCTCCGGCGTAGGCGGTGTAGAAGAGGGCCAGTGTGGTGACGCCGAGGCCCTCGGCGAAGGTCGGCACGAAAGTCCCGATCGTCCCGCTACCCAGCCCGAAGAAGAAGGTCACGGTCATGTGCAGGCGGAGCAATTCTCCGAAGCTCAGGCGGACCCATTCCGCACCCCGCACCGGCTGCCCGACGTCACGCCGCTGCTCGGCGAGGCCCAGCAGCAGCATCCCGGCCACCGCGGCCAGCAGGCCGCAGAGGGCAAACAGCGCACGGAAGCCGAAACGCCGGACGATCCACTCCCCCAGCAGGGGGGCCAGCGCCGCCGACACCAGTCCCGACACGCCGTAGATGCCCAGGGCCCAGCCCCGTTGCGCGGCCGGCACCAGATCGATGACGTAAGCGAAGTTCGCCACGAAGAACGCGGAAAAGCCGAGGCCCTGGAGCATCCGCACGAGGGCCAGCCAGCCGATGGCGGTCGTCACCGCGGCCAGTAGCGCCGAAGCCAGCACCACCACGACGCCGAAGAGCATGAAGGGCTTTCGTCCCACCGCATCGATCCAGGGGCCGAGCAGGGGCTGGCTCACGATGCCCACGGCGCTGTACACGCCCATGACCACCCCGATCTCCACCGGGGTGCCGCCGAGCTGCTGGACGTGCAGCGGCAGGAGCACGAATCCGTTGAGACTACCGAAGAAGAAGAAGTTCACGACCGTCGCCCGGAGAAAGGGACGGTGCGCTAGAATCGACACGAGCGATTATCGCATGGCGAAAACGGACGCCGTCCTTCGGCGCGGCCTCGAAGGCCAGGACGCCGAGCGTATCCTCACGCTGGACCCCGCGTTCCAGGGACTTCCCGACACCGCGCACGGTGGCTCGGTGCTCGCCGCGTTCCGGCTGCTCGCCGAGACGTGGCCGGCGCCCGAGGTACGGGGGGTCTACCGCAAGCGTGTGCCCCTGGGCGTGCCCTTACGCCTGGCCATCGACCACGCCGATGACGAGCGTGTCGATTGCCGCTTGCTCGACGCCGCCGATGCGACTCTGGTAGAGGGGGGCGTTCGGCAGTGCGGCGCGGGCATGCCTTCCGAGGCCATGGTGCGTGCTGAGGGAGATCCACTGCCGGTGTCGTCGACGTGTTTCGCGTGCGGCGTCGACAATCCGCTGGGCCTCGGCGTCCGCCTCACCCACGACGACGACGGTGTGTGGGGCCTCTGGCCCGCGCGGGAGCACCTGCGCACCCGGGACGGGGCGCTGGCGCCCATCGCGCTCACCACACTGCTGGACGAGGCCGCGTTCTGGCTCGGGGCCCTGGCCAGCGGCGAGTCCGGGATGACGACCGAGCTGGTGGTCAGGCTGTGCGGGAGCGTTCCTTTCGGCTCGGCCATCACCGTAGGTGGACGGCGGGACAGCGTCCGCCCGCGCCCAGATGATCCTCGCTACTGGGACACCAGGGTGACGGCGTGGGACGAGCGCGGCCGCGTCGTGGCCGACGCCGATATCACCTTCGTCGCCGTCCGCGGTTCCGCGCGCCGGCTGGCCGCGTGGCTCCTCCGGGTCAATCCGCCCCAGGTCGTGCGACGTGTCTTTCCCGCCTATGCCTGACGAGAAAGGGAAATCACCATGCCGAAGACCACCCAGCTCGTGCTCACGCTCCGGTCGCAACCCGGCGTCCTGGCCAGCGTGGCCAGGACGCTGGCCGATGCCGGCGTCAACATCACCGCGCTGTGCGCGGGTGACGCCGCCGGTCGCGGCAAGATCCGCATTCTGACGAAGGATGTCGTCAAGGCGCGGCGGGCCTTGCGGGCCGCCGGCTACCGCCCAACCGAGGAACCCGCCTTCGTTGTGCGGCTGCCCAACAAGCCGGGAACGCTGGCCCGAACCGCGGAGAAGGTAGCCAAGGCCCGCATCAACATCAGGTCCGCGTACGCGACCACGGCCGGCCGCTCCGCCATCGTGGTGATCACCGTGGGCAGCCCCGCCAGGGCTCGCAAGATTCTTCGCTAGCCCGCGAGCGGCCGGGATCAGGCCTTGAGGTGCCTGTCGAAGAAGACCAGGCAGCGCTTCCAGGCGTCCTCGGCCGCGTCCTTGCGATAGACCTGCTGGCGGTCGTCGGAGAAAAAGGCGTGGGGGGCGCCGGGATACAGCATGAACTCCACGTTCTTGTTGCCCTTGTCCTTGAGCGCCGTCTCGAAGGCCTTGACGTCGGCGGACGGGATGCCGGTGTCGGCATCGCCGTAGAGACCGAGCACGGGCACCTTGATGCGGTCGGCAAGTGAAAAGGCGTCCACGCCCGGGGCATCAGGATACGTTCGCTTGACGTGGCCGTACCATGGCGCCACGGCCGTGACCCCGGGGTACTCCGCCGTGAAGTGCAGGGCCAGCGCCCCGCCTCCGCAGAAGCCCGTGACCCCCAGCCGATCGGCGCGAGCCCAAGGCTGCTGCCTGGCGTAGTCCGCCGCGGCGCGGATGTCGCCGAGATACTGGGCCCGCGTTACCTTCCCCGAGATCTGCGCCATCTCCTTGAAGTCCTTCCCCTGCATTCCACCCTCTCGGTGGTAGAGCTCGGGCGCAATGGCGTAGTAGCCGGCGTGCGCGAAGCGCCGCACGACGTCCTTGTTGTGCTCGCTGTTACCGGAAAAGCCGGAGATGACGACGACAACCGGATAGCGGCCCTGACGCTCCGGACGGGCGTCGTAGGCGGGGACCATGGTACCGCCTACGCTGAGCTGGACGTCGCGCGCCTGGATCCCCTTGGTGTCGGTCATAATCGCCTGCGCCATGGAGATACCTGGTGTGAGCACGCCGCCCACCGTCGTGTAGGCGCCGAATTTCAGCACTTCTCTGCGGCTCAGCGGATTGACGGACCTGGCCATGGACGCCTCCTCAGATTGTTGATCGGCCCGGGCAGCGGCGGCCGGCCGGAGGCCGACCGCGCACAGTCAACTACCGAGGCGGCGTCCGGGTTCCGGCTCCACCCCTGTTCGCCGCTCGGCCTCGATCCAGGCCTTCCATTCCTCGGGGGCGTGGCCGACGCTCACACGGTTGGCGCTTCGTACCAGCGGGGTGCGCAGGAGGCGTGGCTCGGTGAGCGCGCGCGCGAGCAGGCGCTCGGGCGAATCGCCGCTGACGTGCAGACCGAGCGCGCGGAAGCGGGGATGCTCGCGATCGACGAGCGCCGCCGCGCCCAGGCGCTCCTGGAAGCGGCGCAGCTCTCCGCGGGCGGCCGGACGCTCGGCCAGGTCCACGAAGTGGACAGGAATCCGGCGCTCGGCGAAGAAGCGCAGCGCCTTGCGGGTGTCCTGACAGTCCGTAAAGCCGAAGATTATTGGAGTGGGAGCCGCGGTCTGTTGCAGCGGGGACCGTGAGGCTGGTTCGGGCCGGGGGTGGCCTGCCTTGGGAGCGAGTGGCTCCGTCACGCCCGCTCTCGCCGGCGCTGGAGCTCTTCCCAGGCTGACCAGGGGACCGCCGGGGCGCCGATGGGGTTGGCCCGTCCGCTCTGCGGACCGTGATAGTCCGATCCACCGGTCGCGATCAGGTCGTACCGGCGACACAGCTCGAGGTAGCTCGTGACCTGAGCCGGCGAATGCTCCGCGTAGTACACCTCGATGCCCATGAGCCCCGCCGACACGAGCTCGGGGATGAGCTCGTCGCGGTTGGCCAGGCCGGGGTGGGCCAGTACGGGCACCCCGCTCGCCCGCCGGATCACCCGTACGGCGTCGACGGGTGCCAGGCGACGGCGCGGCACGTTGGCGGGGCCATTGGTCCTGAGAAATTTGTCGAACGCCTCGCGAACCGACTTCACGTAGCCGCGCTTGACCATCACCTGGGCCACGTGGGGCCGCCCCGCCGCGCCCTCGCCGACGAGGGCGAAGACCTCGGCGGGGTCGATCGGCATGCCCAGCTCGCCGAGCCGCTCGGCGATGCGGTGCACACGCGCCACCCGCTCGGCCCGCTGCTCACGCAGGAACTCCTGGAACCACGGAGCCCCGTGGGTCACGAAGTAGCCGAGCACATGGATCTCGGCGCCCTCGACGTCGCAGTTGATCTCCAGCCCCGGCACGATGGTGAGCGGCGGGTGCCTGACGGCCTCGGCCATGGCCTCGCCGAGGCCCTCGGTGGAGTCGTGATCGGTCACGGCCAGGACGGTCACGCCCTGCCGGACGGCGGCCAGCACCAGCTCCCGTGGTGACAGGGTACCGTCGGAGGCGGTGGTGTGAGTGTGCAGGTCGACGCGACCGCTCATCCCGTCAGGTAGGTGAGGATCGTGCGCACGGCGACGCCCGTCCCCCCCTTGGGCGCCAGGGGCAGATCCTTCTCGCTGAAGGCCGGCCCGGCGATGTCGAGGTGCGCCCACGGCGTGGAGCCGGCGAACTCCTTGAGGAACAGGCCGGCGGTGATAGCGCCGCCCCCTCGTGGGCCCACGTTGTTGAGGTCGGCGACCTCGCTCTTGAGGAATTCGCGGTACTCGTCGATGAGGGGCAGGGGCCACACCCGCTCGCCCGCCTGCTCGGCGGCGGCCAGCAGGCGATCGGTCAGGGACTGGTCGTTGGCGAAGAGGCCGGCACACAGGGGACCCAGCGCGACCACGCAGGCCCCGGTGAGGGTGGCCATGTCGATGATCTCGTGCGGCTTCACCTGCTGGTTGGCGTAGCAGAGGGCGTCGGCCAGGGTCAGGCGCCCTTCGGCGTCGGTGTTGCCGACCTCGATGGTGGTGCCGTTCATGGCCCGCAGCACGTCGCCGGGTCGGATGGCCGAGCCCGACGGCATGTTCTCGGCGGCGGCCACGAGTCCGTGGACTTCCACCGGGGGCCGCAGCCGAGGCAGCGCGCCCATGATGCCGAGCACGGCGGCGGCGCCCGACATGTCGTCCTTCATGCGCAGCATCCCCTCGGCCGTCTTGAGGTCGAGGCCGCCGGCATCGAACGTGATCCCCTTGCCGATCACGGCCACCCGCTTGCGGGTCCGGCCCGACGGCGTGTAGGTCAGGTGGATGAACTTCGGCGGCTGCTCGCTCCCCGCCGCGACGCCGAGGAACGCGCCCATGCCGAGCTTGCGGCACGCGTCGCGATCATAGACGCGCAGCTTCAGCTTGCCCTCGCGGGCTACCTCCGTGGCCACGCGAGCCAGATGCGTGGGGTGGACATCGTTGGCGGGGGCGTTCACGAGATCGCGGGCGAACCACGTGGCTCGGGCGAAGACCTCGCCGCGCCGCGCGCCCTCCGTCGCATCCCGGACTGCCCGGGCATCCGAGACCACCAGCGTCAGCGCTTCGACGGTCTTGTCGTTCTTCTCGCGCTTGTAGCGGTCGAACGTATAGGTGCCGAGGATCCCCCCCTCGACTAGCGCCTGCGCCCGCTGGCGCGTGGACAGACGGTCACCCAGCAGCTCCACCGCCACCGAGCGGGCGCCGAGGTCTCGCGCGCGCCGCAGCGCCGCGGAGGCCGCCCGGCGCAGCACCTCGCCGGTGGCCGGCTTCTCGTTGCCCAGGCCGACCACCACGACACGGGCGGCCGGCAGGCGTCCCGAGGTATGGACGTGGGTCACCGAGGCCGGCTTGCCCTGGAATTTCTCGGCTTCCAGCACGCTCTTGAGGAGCCCGCCGGTCTGCTTGTCCAGCGCGGCCAGGCGCGGCGGCAGGGCCTTGAGCTCGGCCGGCAGTCCGACGACGAGCGCGTCGGCTTCGACCTCGGTCAGCGGTTTGGCGATGACGTGAACGTTCATGACCTTACGATCAAGGCTCCCTTCCCGCCAGGGCCTCGGCCCGGCGGATCATGTCAGCCAGCCCGTCGGTGGTGTCGAGGTCACCCAGGCGCTCGATCTCCACCCAGCGGCACTCGGCGGCATCGGTGCCCGCCACGATCGCCTCAGACTGCGGGAAGGCCAGATAATCGACCAGCAGATAATGATACCGGACTCGGCCCTCGGCATCCCGGGTGATGCGATCGATCACGCCGGCCACGCCGACCACGGTGATCTCGATGCCGCACTCCTCGCGGATCTCACGACGGACGGCCTCGGCCGTGGTCTCACCGAGCTCCACCAGGCCGCCGGGCAGGCTCCACCGGCCCGAGGACGGCTGGCCGCCGCGGCGGACGAGCAGAACGCGTCGATGATTCAACACGACGGCGCCGACCCCAACCCGGGGATACGCCGGATACTCGCGGCTCACGCCGCACCAGCCAGCCAGGCGTCGGTCGCGTACTTGTCACGCACGAGCACCTCGACGCGCGCCGCCTCCTCGTCGGTGAGACCGTCGGGCCGAAGCGTGAGGCCGTGCTCCTCCGCAAAGGCGTCGGCGAGGGCCGTGGCCACGTCCTCGAACTTGGGCCGGTGACCCAGCGCCGTCTCCAGCGTGGTCATGGTGGCGAGGGGATCGGTCGTGGTCGGGAAGATCACGCGCAGGCGCGGCGCGTCCACGCCGAGCAGGACCGAGCCATGCTGCAGGAAGCAGGCGCCCTGCCGGCGCTGAGCGCTCCCGACCAGCTTGCGCCCGGCCACCTCGATCTCGTAACGTCCGGTGCGGGCGAAGCAAAAGGCGGGGGCCGGACCTTCGGCGTCGGGAATCGGGACCATCTCCGCCGCGGCGCCGAGGGCCCGCAGGCCCCGGCAGAGCGCCCGGGCGATCCAGTTGTAGGTCGCCAGCAGGTCAGCGGGCATTCCCAGGTCGGCGTTGTCGGCCACCACACTGTAGGTCAGCTCGCGCTCGGGACCGTCGTGGTAGATGGCGCTGCCGCCGGTCGGCCGCCGGACCATGCCGACCCCCAGCCGTCGGCAGGCCGTGATGTCGACGGCCGCGTCGAGCGGCTGACCGTAGCCCAGCGAGACCGTGGGCGGAGCCCAGGCAAAGAAGCGGACGGTGGGAGGCGCGGCGCCAGCCTGGCGGCTCCGCCAGAGCGCCTCGTCGATGGCCATGTTGGTGGCACCGTCCGTGGGCTCGGTGATCAGCAGTCGCCAGCTTGCCATGGTCATGGAAGGACGAGGAGCAGCGCGGCCGGCCTCAGCCTTTGCGAGTGAGCGCCATGATCTGGTCGGTGCTCAGACGCGCCGTGGCCTTCCCACGGATCGCCTCCACCACCACGCGCTGCCCGCGCTCACGCCCGGTCCCCGCCTTCTTGAGGATCACGGCGCCCTTTCTTAGACTGAACGTCACTTCCGTGTGCGGCCACAGGCCAGCCTTCCGGCGGATTCTGCTCGGGATGGTCACCTGCCCTTTGCTGGTGATGCGCATGGGTGCTCTCCGGTAAGCGTCTTAACCGTAAGACTACAACCTATGGCTGGGACCTCGCAAAGACGATGGGCGACGATCGCGGCTTGCCTCACTGGATGACCTGATCGGCCCGCAGCAGCAACGACTGGGGAATGGTCAGCCCCAGCGCCTTGGCCGTCTTGAGGTTGATGATCAGCTCGAACTTCGTGGGCTGCTCGATGGGCAGGTCGCCGGGCACGGCGCCTTTGAGGATTCGGTCGACGTGGGTGGCGGCGCGGCGGAACATCTCAGCGACGCTCGGTCCATAGAACATGAGCCCGCCCGCGTCCATATATTCCTGATTTCGGTACATAGCAGGAAGTCGGTTCTTCGCGGCGAAGTCCACGATCCGCGCTCGGTGAGTGATCAGCAGACTGTCCCCCTGCGCGATCAGCGCATCGGCGCGCCCGCGCAGCGCCGCTCGGAACGCGCCATCCAGCTCGTCGGACCGGCGCACGTCGAACGAGAAAAGCTGAACTCCCAACGCCGAAGCGGCAGTCTCCGTCTCTCTGACCACGGCGACGTTGATGGTGTTCGTTGGATTCGACAACATGGCGACCCGGGAGACCGTGGGGAAAGCGCTCTTCAGTAGATCCAACTGCTTGGCTGCCGTCTCGGGTGCGATCGTGACGAGGCCGGTGATGTTCCCACCCGGACGCGCGAGGCTGCCGGCGTACCCGGAACCCACCAGATCGCCAGCGAGCCCGACCACGATGGGTATCGTCTGGGTCGCCTGCTTGGCGGCGCGGATCTGAAGGTCCCCGTACGTAAAGATGAGGGCAACGTTGAGGCGGACCAGCTCGGCCGCGAGGCCGGGGAGGCGTTCCTGCTTGCCCTCAGCATACCGGTACTCGAGCACGATATTCTTGCCCTCGACGTAGCCGAGCTCACGCAGGCCTCGTCGGAACGCCTCATGCCGGGCGGCGTAGGTGGCCGGCGTGCCACCCGAGAGCACCCCGATACGAGGCATTTTCCCCGGCGGCTGCGCGCCGGTGGCGAGTGGCATGAGAAACAGGGCGAGGAGAACCGGTACGAGCGCCGGTCGGGTCAGGCAGGCGCGCCGCGGAGATCGGCAG
This sequence comes from Candidatus Methylomirabilota bacterium, assembly GCA_035457825.1. Taxonomy (GTDB): domain Bacteria; phylum Methylomirabilota; class Methylomirabilia; order Rokubacteriales; family CSP1-6; genus 40CM-4-69-5. The sequence goes on along the minus strand of DATIAY010000209.1, from coordinate 15,997 downwards.
CCGGTCTCGCGATCCGCCCTCCGCGACGTCACAACGTAATCAGCCGCGTGCCGGCGGGCTCCAGCGCAGGTCGGGCTCGCGGGCGGCCCGGGTCTGGTCCAGCCGGCGCACCGGCGTGGTCACGGGCGCCTCGTGGATGAGGGTGGGGTTGCTCTCCGCCTCTCGCGCGATCTGGATCATGGCCTCGCAGAAGGCGTCCAGCGTCTCCTTGGACTCCGTCTCCGTCGGCTCGATCATCAGCGCCTCCTCGACGATGAGGGGAAAGTACGTCGAGGGCGCGTAGAAGCCGAGGTCGAGCAGGCGCTTGGCTACGTCCATGGCGCTGACGCCCAGGCGCTTCTGGCGCCGCGCCGAGAGCACGCACTCGTGCATGCAGGGGCCCGGCGCGGCCACGTCGTAGTGGGCTTCCAACCGCTTCATGACGTAGTTGGCGTTGAGGACGGCGTTCTCCGACACGGCCCGCAGACCGTCGGCTCCCATGGTCCGGATGTAAGCATAGGCCCGGATGAGCATGCCGACGTTGCCCCATAGCCCCTGGAGCTTGCCGATCGTCTTCGGTCGCTTCCAGTCGAGGCGGTAGCGATCGCCGTCCCTGGCCACCACCGGAACCGGCAGGAACGGCTCCAGGTGCGCCTTGACGCCGACGGGGCCGGCGCCGGGACCGCCGCCCCCATGGGGAGTCGTGAAGGTCTTGTGGAGATTGAAGTGGCAGACGTCGAAGCCGAGGTCGCCGGGACGCGTGATGCCGAGGATGGCGTTGAAGTTGGCGCCGTCCATATAGACCTGCACGCCGCGGGCGTGACACATCTCGATGATCTCGACGATGCGGGGCTCGAAGTTGCCCAGCGTGTTGGGCATGGTGATCATGAAGCCCGCCACATCCCCGCCCAGCTGGCGCTCCAGGTCCAGCAGATCGACTTCACCGTTGACGTCGGACTTGACCTCGATCACCTGGTAGCCGGCGATGGCCGTAGAGGCTGGATTCGTGCCGTGGGCCGAGTCGGGTACCAGCACCTTGGTCCGCTTTTCGCCGTTCGCCTCGTGCCAGGCCCGGATCATCAGCACGCCGGCCAGCTCGCCCTGAGCCCCGGCCGCCGGCTGCAGCGATACCGCATCCATCCCGGCGATCTCCGCCAGCATCGTGGCCAGCTCGTGCATGAGCCCGAGCGCGCCCTGGGCCAGGGGCTCCGGCGCCAGAGGATGGAGCCGGGCGAAGCCGGGCATCCGGGCCATGTCCTCGTTGAGCTTGGGGTTGTACTTCATCGTGCACGAGCCCAGCGGGTAGAAGTGCGTGTCGAGCCCGTAGTTGAGCTGGCTCAACCGCGAGTAGTGCCGCACCACGTCGAGCTCGGACACTTCGGGCAGGGCAGGCGCCTCCCCCCGCAGGTAGCGTCCGGGCACCTGGCCGCGGGCAGCTTCGACGTCGACGTCGGGCTGGGGCAGCGAATAGGCCGAGCGGCCCGGCGAGGAGAGCTCAAAGATCAGCCTGTCGTAGGTCCTGGCGTTGTCGTATGGCATCAGGCCACCGCCTTGGTCAGCGCGCGGGCGAACGCGTCGATCTCGTCGCGCGTGCGCTTCTCGGTGACCGCCACCAGCAGACAATCGGCGAGCTTCCGGTCGAAGGCCTTGAGCGGCACACCGGCCAGGATGCGGTCCTTGGCCAGTCGGGCCACCACGCGCTCGGGCGACTTGGGCAGCTTGACCGTGAACTCCTTGAAGAACGGAGCCGGGAAGCGGAGGCTCACGCCCGGCACCTGGCTGAGCCGCTCCGCGGCATAGTGGGCCTTGGCCATGCTGAGCTCGCCGACCCGCGTGAGGCCCTGCTTGCCGAGGATGGCCACGTAGATGGTGGCCATGAGCGCACACAGCGCGACGTTGGTGCAGATGTTCGAGGTGGCCTTGGCGCGCCGGATGTGCTGCTCGCGGGTCTGCAGCGTCAGTGTGAACCCCCGGCGGCCGTCGACGTCCACGGTGGCGCCGACGAGCCGGCCGGGCACCCGGCGGACGAACTCCTGCTTGGCCGCGAAGACGCCGAGGTAGGGCCCGCCGTAGGACAGCGGCACGCCCAGCCCCTGGCCCTCGCCGACGACGACGTCGGCCCCCTGGCGACCGGGCGCCTCCAGCACCCCCAGGTTGACGGGATCGCTCACGACTACCAGCAGCGCGCCGGCGGCATGAGCCAGCTCGGCCGCGGCGGCCACGTCTTCCAGACAGCCGTAGAAGTTGGGCGACTGCACGACGAGCGCTGCTGTCTTGCTGCCCACCAGACGGCGCGCCCCATCGGTGTCGGTGACTCCCCCGGTGGCCGGGACGTCCCGCAGGCGCAGACCAGGGCCTCCGCAGTACGTGGTCACCACTCGGCGATAGAGGGGGTTCACGCCGGCGCCGAGCACGATTTCCGGGCGGCCGGTGATGCCGTGGGCCATGAGCGCCGCCTCGGCCAGTGAGGAGCCGCCGTCGTAGATCGACGCGTTGGCCACGTCCATGCCAGTGAGCTCGGCGATCATGGTCTGGTACTCGTAGATCGTCCGGAGCGTGCCCTGACTGGCCTCGGGCTGGTACGGCGTGTAGGCGGTGAAGAACTCCCCGCGGGAGATCAGGTGGCTGATCGGGCTGGGCACGTAGTGGTCGTAGGCCCCGCCGCCCAGGAAACAGACGTACCCGTCGGCATCGGCGTTCGCCGCCGCCAGATCACGCATGTGGCGCACCAGGTCGCTTTCGGCCAGAGCTGCCGGCAGGTGCAGCGGCCGGCTGAGTCGAGCCTTGGGCGGGATCTTGGTCAGCAGATCGTCGATGGACCGCACGCCGATGGCCTCGAGCATCGCCCGCTGGTTCTGTGGCGTGTTCGGCAGGTAGCGCATCAGTGACCGGCCTGGGCGATGTGCGCCTGATACTGCTCGGCCGTGAGCAGCTCGTTCAACTCGGCCGCGGCGGCCGGCTTGATGAGGAGCATCCAACCTCGACCGTAGGGATCCTGGTTCACTATCTCCGGCTTCTTGCTGAGCTCGGCGTTCACCTCGACGACCTCGCCGGACACGGGCGCGAAGAGGTCGGACACGGCCTTGACCGATTCCACGACGCCGAACGACTTGTGCGCAGCCACCCGCGTCCCCGCCTTGGGCAGCTCGACGAAGACCACGTCACCCAGCTGTTCCTGCGCGTAGTGGGTGATGCCGACGCGCACGGTCGTCCCCTCTTGCTTGGCCCACTCGTGCTCGCGCGTGTACCTCAACTCGGCAGGGATATTGGCCATGGTGCCCTCATTATAGTCGGGCGGTCACGCCGCCTTCTTCACGTGAGGCGGGTAGAACGGCGTCTTGACGACGCGCGCCGGCCGGACCTGTCCGCGGATCTCCACCCCGAGCTCGGTGCCCGGGGTCGCCGCCGAGGTCTCGACGTAGGCCAGCGCGATGGACCTGTCAACCGTCGGGCCGTAGGAGCCGGAGGTGACGATCCCCACCCGCCGGTCGTCCTTCAGCACCGGATAGCCGTGACGGGCGATCGAGCGATCGGCCATCTCCAGTCCCATCAGCCGCCGGCGCAGGCCCTCGCCCCGTATGCGCTCGATGGCCTCGCGGCCCACGAACTCACCCTTGGCCGGCTTCACCACCCAGCCGAGCCCGGCCTCGAGGGGGTTGGTCGTCTCGTCGATGTCGTTGCCGTAGAGCGCGTAGCGCATCTCAAGCCGGAGCGTGTCGCGGGCTCCCAGCCCGATCGGGCGCACGCCGGCATCACGGCCGGCATCCAGCAATGCTTGCCACAAGGCCTCGGCGTCAGTGGCGCGCACGTAGAGCTCGAAGCCGTCCTCCCCGGTGTAGCCGGTGCGGGAGATGAGCGTCCCCAGCGCGGCCACGGTTCCCGAGACGAAGCGGTAGTACCCGATCGTGGGGACGTCCTGGTCGGCCAGCCGGCCCACCAGCGCCTCGGCTCGCGGGCCCTGCACGGCGAGGAGCGCCGTGGCCGCCGACACATTGCGCCAGCGGGCGCCGCCGAAGCGGGCGCTCTGCTCCGTCACCCACGCCCAGTCCTTGTCGATGTTGGACGCGTTCACCGTCATCATGTAGCGTTCGGGGCCGAGGCGGTACAGCGTGAGGTCGTCGACGATGCCGCCGTCCGGGTAGCAGAGCAGGGAATACTGCACCTGGCCCGTCTCCAGGGCGGCCGCATCGTTGGTGGTGAGGTGCTGGACGGCGGCCAGCGCCTGGGGCCCCTCTACCTCGAACTCCCCCATGTGGCTCACGTCGAAGAGGCCCACGGCGTTCCGCACCGTGCGGTGCTCTTCGATGATGGACGTGTACTGCACCGGCATTTCCCAGCCCCCGAACGGCACCATGCGGGCACCGGCCTTGACGTGGAGCTCGAACAGCGGCGTCCGCTTGAGGGGCGCGTCCATCGGGTTAGGCGCGGCCACCCGGCTTCAGGCCGCCGGCAGCCAGTCGCGCAGGGGCTTGACCTGACAACCGGCCTTGTTCAGGGCCTCTCTGACCGCGCGCACGATCCGCTCGGCGCCCGGCGTGTCGCCGTGACAGCAGATGGTCTGCACCGAGAGGTCCACTTCGACGCCGTCGATGGTGCGGACCTTGCCCTCCATCGCCATCTTCACCGCCTGGGCCGCCGCCTTCTGGGGGTCGGTGATGAGCGAGCCGGGAAGCTTCCGGGAGACCAGCGTGAGATCCACGTTGTAGGCGCGGTCGGCGAAACCCTCCGAGGCCACCCGCACCCCCATCTTTCGACAGGCCTGGTCGCACTTGCCGGCCGCCAGCGTCATGAGGATGAGCTTGGGGTCGCGCGATTCCTGCACCGCCTCGCCGCACGCCCGCCCCAGCGCCTCGTACTCCTGCCGCTCCATCATCGTGTACAGGATCCCGTGCGGCTTGACGTGCTGCAACTCGGAGCCGGCTGAACGGAGAAATTCGCGCAGGGCGCCCGACTGGTAGTGCAGGTAGTCCTTCAGCTCCTGCGGCGACACATCCATCACGCGCCGCCCGAAGCCCATGAGGTCGGGCAGCGAGGGATGCGAGCCGACCGCCACCCCGTGCCGGAGGGCCAGCTCCACCGTCTTGTGCATGACGTGGGGATCGCCCCCGTGAAAGCCGCACGCGACGTTGGCCGAGGTGATGAAGGGCATGATTTCGGCGTCGGCACCGAGCGTCCAGCGCCCGTAGCTCTCGCCCATGTCGCAGTTGAGGTCGATGAATTTCTGTGTCGGCATGGCGGACTCCTACTCTCTGGCCAGCACGCGGGCCAGAGCGTTGATGAAACGGTCGATGTCTTCCTCCGTCATCGCCAGCGAGCAGGCGCCCAGACCACGCTGGCTGAGGAGGATCCCTTCGTTGAGCAGCCCCATGAACACCCGCATCGGCGTCTCGGGATCCTTGGGTCGGCTCGACCGGTAGTCGGTGAGCGGCCCCGACGTCCAGTGCAGGCAGAAGAGCGAGCCGATCCCGCTCACCTGCCCGCGCCGACGCGTGGCCTGGAGCAACCGGGCCACCCCGCCGCGCAGGCGCTCGCCCAGCGCGTCAAGCCGACTGTACCCCTCGGGCGTGAGCAGATTCATTGTCGCCAGCCCGGCGGCCATCGTGACCGGGTTCGCGTTGAAGGTCCCGCCGTGGCTGATGCGGGCGCCACCCTTGCGGGGATCGTAGGCGGCCATGAGATCGGCCCGTCCGCCGAACGCGCCAACGGGCAACCCGCCTCCGATAATCTTGCCCAGCGTGGTGAGGTCGGGGCGGACGCCGAACCGCTCTTGGGCGCCGCCCCAGGCGATGCGGAAGGAGATCACCTCGTCGAAGACGAGGACGATGCCGTGACGCTCGGTCACCGCGCGCAGGCGCGGGAGAAAATCGCCCGCCGGCGGGATGATGCCGCCGACCCCCAGCAGCGGGTCGACCAGCACGGCGGCGAGGTTCGCCGCCTCCTTGTCGATGATCTGCTCGCAGGCTTCGGCATCGTTCCAGGGCAGCACCACCGTGTGCTTGAGGACCGCCGGTGGAATGCCAGCCGACCACGCCACCGGCTTGGGCCGCCGCCGCCCCCCGGCCGCCTTGAGGTCAGGCGCCACGCTGACCATGACCCAGTCGTGGGTGCCGTGGTAGGCGCCTTCGAACTTGGCGATCTTGGCGCGCCCGGTGACGGCGCGGGCCAGACGCACGGCGTTCATCGTGGCCTCGGTGCCGGAATTGGTGAAGCGCAGCGTCTGCATGGACGGCACGCGCCGGCTCAGCACCTCGGCGAGGCGCAGCTCGTGCTCGGTGGGTCCGGGAAAGGACACGCCGAGGGTGATCGCCTCCTGCGCCGCCTTCACGACCTCGGGGTGAGCGTGACCGAGGATCAGGCTCGTGTAGTTGCCGTTGAAGTCCAGTCGATCGACCCCGTCAGCATCCCAGATGTGGGAGCCCTGGCCCCGCTGGATGTAGAACGGGTAGGGATCGAAGAAGGTCGTGGTCCGGCTGTTGCCACCCGGCATCACGGCCGCCGCTTCCTCGTGCAAGGCCCGGGAGCGGCTGGTCTTCGCCAGGTACTCGTTCAGCTCGCGATCGATGCTCATGGATCCTCTCCGTCAGGCGGCACCGAGCGCGCCGTCCAGCGTGGCCAGCCACGCCTCGAGCGCTCGATGCGCCTCGACCAGGGTGATTGCCCGGAAGCGCAACCGCTGGCCCGGCTTGACCTGTCCCAGACGCCCGATATCGAAGGAGCATACCGTGGCCACCTTGATGTAGCCGCCGGTCGACTGGCGGTCGACGAGGAGCGCGATGGGTTGGCCGTCGCCGGGCACCTGGATGCTGCCGAGCGCGATTCCGTCCGAGATGATATCGTGACCGCCGCGATTTGCGATCCGGGGACCGCGCAGCCGCACGCCCATGCGATCGGACTGGGGCAGCATCTCGTAAGGGCCGGACAAAAGCGCGGCGATGCCCTCGGCGGTGAAGTGGTCATCTTGAGGTCCGAGCACCACTCTGATCTCCGGCTCGAGGTCGAGCCGCGGCTGCGCCGCCGGCAGGACTCGCCGGGTCGCGGGCCGGGACGCCGGGAAGAGCCGCAGCACGTCGCCCCGCTGCAGCGCGCGCCCTTGCAGCCCGCCCAGGCGTCCGCGTAGATAGGTGGCGCGGGCGCCCAGGACCTCCGGCACGTCGATCCCCCCGGAGAACGCGATGTAGCCGCGAACCCCGGCCCGGGCCGGCCCCAGCTTCACGACGTCACCGGCCGAGAGTGGAAGTGTCGTCCACATCGAAGCGTCCTGGCCGTTCACCGTGAGCGGCAGCGCGGCCCCGGTGACGGCGATGGCGCACGGGGCCTCAGCGACGAAACGCGGTCCCACGACGGTGCACTCCAGCCCGGCGGCGCCGTCGGCGTTGCCCACCAGTCGATTGGCCAGGATGAAGGCGGCCTGATCGACAGGGCCCGAGGGTGGAATGCCGTAGCGCAGGTGGCCGGAGCGGCCAAGATCCTGCACCGTGGTCTGCGGCCCGGGATCGAGGATTTGGATGTGCGGGGAGACACCGCGTGACGCATCACCGCCCGTCGCGCCTGAACGCGTGCTCTCAGGGTGATCGCGGCCAGGCACGGGCCGCAGTGCGAGCCGAGCCGCTTCGGGCGGGGAGGCGAGCGGTGAAATGGCCCGTCGTGCGAGCCGAGCCGCTTCGGGCGGGGAGGCGAGCGGTGAAATGGCCGATACGCCAGCCCCGGAGGCGCAGCCCGGTGGGCTGGGCCGTGTGCCCTGTTCAATCATCATTGCAAACTCGGCGCGCGAGATGGGTCGGAATCGCACTCGGTCGCCGGGGCGCAGCAGCGTCGGCTCCTCGGCGGCCGGGTCGTAGAGCTTGAGCGGAGTCCGACCGAGAATCCAGTACCCGCCGGGGCTGTCGACGGAATAGACGCAGCACTGTCCGCCTCCGATCCCCACGCTCCCGGCCGGCACCTTCGTCCTCGGCGTTTCCAGGCGGGGGATCCGCAAACGGTCCGGCATTCCGGCCATGTAGGGCAATCCCGGCGTGAACCCGATGAAGTACACGAGGTACGAGGCGCCCGCGTGCAACGTCACCAACTCCTCGACGGAAGCCCCGATGCGCTCGGCGACAGCGGCCACGTCAAGGCCGAACTCGGGGTCGTAGCAGCAGGGTAGCTCCACCGTCCGCGCCGGGGGCAGGACGGCGCCCTCGGCCTGGGTCTCCAGCGCGGCGATGGCCGAGCAGAGGGATTCGTAGTCGAGAGTGAGGGGATCGTAGTATACGAGCAGGGCCCGAAAGCTCGGGACCGTCTCCACCACGCCAGGTAATCCCTTCTGCTGGATCAGGAACTCCAGAGCGCGGATCCGGGTGTTGACCTCGACGTTGATCTCCTCGCCCAGCTCCACCGAGACCGCGAGATCGCCGCAGATTCGGAACTTCACTGGACAGGGCACGGGCACCCGGGCTTCGCCACGCCCGTGCCCCGCCGCGATCGCCCGCAGCGATCCTTCGGCCGCCCGATCCGAGTCGCGACCACCGGCTTCGTCGCGCCCGTGCCCGGCCGCAACCCCAGGCCGCGATCGATCATGAGCGCGATCTGAGTCCCGACGTCAAGGGACCGCCAGGGCGGAGTTGGGGAGGTCGGTGATGAACATGTGCCCGGGGCTGTGGGTGATCATGAACGGCGGCTTGGAAGCCAGCGCGACCGCCTGGGGGGTGACTCCGCACGCCCAGAACACGGGCACGTCGCCCGGCCGGAACTCCTGGGGATCGCCCCATTCGGGGCTGTGGATGTCGCGAATCCCGATCGCCGCGGGATCACCGATGTGCACCGGCGCGCCGTGGGCGCCGGGGAACCGGGCGCTGGCCGTGACCGCCTTGGCGAGCTGGTCGGCCGGGATCGGGCGCATGGAGACCACCATGGGGCCGTGGAAGACGCCGGCAGGCCGACAGGGGGTCGAGGTGCGCCACATCGCCACGTTCCGGCCGTGCTCGACGTGCCAGAGTCGGATGCCCGCCTCCATCAACGCCCACTCGAAGGTGAACGAGCAGCCGAGCAGGAAGGCCACCAGGTCGTCGCGCCAGAACGGGCGGGCGTCGGTGACCTCGTCGGCCAGCGCGCCGTCCTTGTAGATGCGATAGCGGGAGATGTCGGTGCGGAGGTCGGCGCCAGGCGCGACGCCCACCGGCTCCGGCGAACCCACGTCGGTCACCTCCAGCAACGGGCACGGCCGCGGATTACGCTGGCAGAAGAGCAGGAAATCGTAGGCGTACTCCCGGGGCAGGGCGGCGAGGTTGGCCTGCACGTGGCCCTGACCCAGGCCGGCAGTCACGCCGGCCAGCGCGCCCCGCCGGATCTCGGCTCTGATCTCGCGCGGGTGACGAGCGTCGATCGGCATGTCGCGATTCTACTACTACCGAACGCCGAGGCGGGGCCAGACGTCCGGATTGACCAGCACGTCGGGTCGCTCACCGCGCAGCACGCGCAGCATCTCGCCGGCCACCTGCATCGCCATTTGCCGGTTGGCCTCCGCGGTGACCCCGGCCACGTGCGAGCTCACCACGACGTTGTCCAGGCTCAGCAGCGGGTTGTCGACGGGGCTCGGCTCCTCCTCGAAGACGTCGAGTCCGGCCGCCCGCAGCTTGCCGCGGGCCAGGGCCTCGAAGACGGCGCGCTCGTCGTGCACGCCGCCGCGCGACGTGTTGATGAAGATCGCGCCCTCCCGGAGGAGGCCGAGCGTGCGGTCGTTGATCATCTGGCGGGTCTCGTCGGTGCACGGGGGGTGACAGGTCAGGACATCGACCTGAGGCAGGAGCGCCTCCAGGCTCACCACTGGCTCCACACCCCGCCGCCGCAGCTCGTCGGCCGGCACGTACTTGTCGTAGCCGAGGACCCGCATCCCCAGCGCCCCGGCGAACTTGGCCACCCGGCGACCGACGTTGCCCACCCCGACGATTCCCAGCGTCTTACCGGCCAGCTCGGTGTTTCCCGAGCGCGCCGCGCCCCAGTCACCGGCCCGCGTGGCGCGATCCACCTGCCGCGTACGCTTGACGCAGCAGAGCATCAGCATCAAGGCGTGCTCGGCGACCGCCTGGGAGTTGGAGCCCGGGGCGTGCACCACGGCCACCCCGAGCCGGGTGGCCGCCGGAATGTCCACCGTGTCCAGGCCCACGCCGTGGCGGCCGACGACGCGCAGGCGCTTGCAGGCCGTCATCAGGGCCGCGGTGCAGGAAGGACGGAGCCGGAAGAGGATGCCGTCGGCCTCGGCGGCGACCCGCATCATGCCCTCCTCGGTGGGATCCTCGGTCAGGATCACCCGCGCCTCGCGTTCGAGCAGGGTGCGGCCATCAGGGTGGATCTGGCCCCCCACCACCACGAGGGGACGGGATTCGGTCACCATCGGGTCTCTCCTTTTTCGGGCGACGCGTGCGGGCTACTTGCGAGCGACGAACACCAGGCGGGGCGCGTCCAGGGAAAAGGGCGTACCGTCCAGGCCCCCGTAGAGGTCGACGCGGCTCCAGCGATCGGGGCGCAGCATGGCGCGCAGCTCGTGCGCGGCATACAGGCGGATCTCGCTCTCGCCGACGAGCTCGCCGGCGCTCTCCTCCGGCGCCTCGGCTCCGATCCGCCACCAGCGCGCGGCCCATCGGCTCGTGGTGGGATCGAAGCGGTTCTCGATCCGGAGGATCCACTCGTCGTTGCGCTGGCGCTCCTCGGCGGGCAGGGAACGGACCACCTGATCGCGGTTGCGTGTGTCGATCACGAAGACACCCCCCGGCACCAGCGCCCGCCAGAAGCGGTCCAGGAGCAGGCGATCCTCGTCATCGGTGAAATAGCCGATGCTGCTGAAGAGGTTGACCGCGAGGTCAAACTCGCCGGCGAAGTCCATGTCGCGCATGTCCTGGCAGACGAGGCTGAGCGTCACCCCCGCTTTCGCCGCCAGGTCGCGGGCCCGGGCCAGCTCCGTCTCGTTGAAATCGACGCCGGTGACCTGGCAGCCCAGCCGCGCGAACTCCACGGCGTGCCGGCCGAAGCCGCACGGGGCGTCGAGCACGCGGGCCCCCGCCTTGAGCCCGGCCCGCCCCAGAATCCAGCGCACGGCCCGGACGGCGCCGACGCCCGACTCCACGGTCTGCGAGATCATGGGCCAGGCTTCGCGAAAGAACCGCTCGCTCTTGAACATGAGGGCGTCATTATAGCCGCGCCCGATGTGATATCGTCTGCGGCCGTGAGCGTCCTGATCACCGGCGCCTTCGGGTGCATCGGCGCCTGGGTCGTGCGGGGCCTCGTCGCCGCGGGCGAGCGGCCGGTCGTCTACGATCAGAGCGACGATCCCTGGCGGCTGCGAATGATCGTCAGCCCCGACGTGGCCAGCCGCATGACCGTGGAGCGGGGCGACATCGTCGATCGCGAGCGCCTGGTCCAGTTGGTCCGGGAGCTGCGGATCCAGCAGATCATCCACCTGGCCGCGTGGCAGGTGCCCCTGTGCCGGCAGGATCCCGCGAAGGGCGCGCTGGTGAACGTCGTCGGCACGGCCAACGTCTTCGAAGCGGCCCGGGCCAGCGGCGGGCGGGTCGAGCGGATCGTCTACGCCTCGTCGGCCGCGGTGTTCGGTCCGCCCGGCCTCTACGGGCCGGGACCTGTCCGGGACGACGCCTTGCTGCGGCCGGCCACGCACTACGGCGTTTACAAGCTCGCCAACGAGGAGACCGCCCGCGTCTACTGGGAAGAGCACCGCATCCCTTCCATTGGCTTCCGCCCGCTGTCGGTATACGGGCCCGGCCGTGACTTCGGCCTCACCGCCGATCCGACTCTGGCCATGAAGGCTGCCGTCCTGGGGCGGAAGTTTCAGATCCGCTGGGGCGGCCGCACGGACCTGATCTTCACCGAGGACGTTGCCCGCGCCTTCATCACGGCGGCCCGCTCACGCCTGGACGGGGCGCGCGTCTACAACCTCCACGGAGCCTCGGCTGCCGTTGCGGACGTGGTCCGGCTCATCGGGGAAGCCTGGCCCCCGGCGTCAGGTCTCATCTCCCACGTCGAGCTGCCGATCCCCTTCCCCGACGCCCTCGACGACACCCGGTTTCAAACCGACCTGGGGCCGGCACCAGCCACGGGCCTGGAGCGCGGCGTGCGCCGGACGCTGGAGGAGTTCGCCCGGCTGCAGAAGGAGGGCCGCCTGGACGCGCGGGAGCTGATGTGAGCGAGCTCAGGCTGCGGCTGGCCACGGCGGCCGACGCCGAGGCAATCTGCCGCATCTACAACCAGGGCATCGAGGACCGGCTCGCCACGCTGGAGACCGAACTCCGCACCGCCGAGGAGCGGCGCAAGTGGCTAACCAGCCGCGGCCCCCGCCACCCTGTCGTCGTCGTCGAGATTATTGTAGCGGGGGTCGTGTGCCCGGCTCGCACCGAGGGTGGCCTGTTCCAGGCGGTTCCCGGCTCCGCCGAGCACGCGGCCCCCGCTACAATCGGTTGGGGGAGTCTCAACGTCTTCAATCCACGCGAGGCGTACCGCTTCGTGGCTGACTTCTCCGTGTACGTCGAACGTTCCTGGCGCGGGAAGGGCGTCGGCAGCTTGCTGCTCGAGCGGCTCATCGAGCTCGCCCGTCAGCACGGCTACCACAAGATGGTCCTCTCGGCCTTCCCCACCAACACCAGCGGAATCGCGCTGTACGAGAAGTTCGGCTTCCGCACGGTGGGAATCTACCATGAGCAGGGGTTGCTCGATGGCGCATGGGTGGACACCATCGCGATGGAGAAACTCCTCTAGCCTTCCCGAGGTCGGGGGCCTGATCGAGTACAATGGCCGCCGGTCGGCGGGAACCTGACGGTACCGGGCGGAGTTGATCGCCCGAGCGCCGCGACGGGTCTTGGACGCCGGAGGCGCCGCCCCGCCGCCAGGAGGCAGCCATGTGTCGAGCCGCCGCCGTCCTCATCGTCCTCGTCGCCGTCGCACTTCTCGCTGCGGGGCCAACCACCGCGGGTCCGGAGAAGATCCAGTTCCCCGCCAAGTGGGAGAGCTTCGTCCTCTACACCACCGTGGACCGCCCCGACGTCAAGCAGTACCGAGAGCTCTACGCCTCGTCTCAGGCAGCGGTCGATGCCATGAAGGCGGGCAAGCCGCTCCCGAATGGCACGGTCCTGGTGCTCATCCCCTACAAAGCCCAGGTGGATGCTCAGGGCAACCCGATCAAGGACGCCAAGGGTCGCTATGTGAAGGGCGAGCGGGTCGGCGTCAACGTGATGGAGAAGCGAGCGGGCTGGGGCACGGAGTACCCGGCCGATCTCCGGAACGGAGAGTGGGAGTACGCGGCCTTCGGCGCCGACGGCAAGCTGAACGAGAAGGCCAACTACAAGGGCTGCTTCCAGTGTCACAAGCCTCACGGGGCGCAGGACTACGTCATCTCGCTGGCCTCCCTGAAAGGCGGGACCGGCGCGGCCGCCTCGGGAGCGGCCGATGTGGCAATCGCCGCGTTCGCCTTCGGCCCCGGCAAACTGGCGGTGGCCGCGGGTCAGCGAGTCACGTGGGTGAACAACGACGATTCCCCGCACCAGATCACGGTCACCAGCGGGGCACCGATCCGTGGTCCGGTCATGACGAAGGGCCAAAGCTACTCGCAAGCGTTCAGCGCCCCGGGTGTCTATGACTACATCTGCGGGCTGCACCCTTCGATGAAGGGCCAGGTCGAGGTCAAGTAGGGAGCAGGATCGCCTTCGCGTACTCCGAAGGGGGCGACTCTAGCAGCCGGCGGAAAACCCGCGGCCCTCCCAGCCCTCGGCCAGGCTGGCGTTGCCCCGGGGCGGCAGGGCCACCGCCTTGCCCTTGCGGTCCTGGAACTTCCGGATGATGCGGAGTCGAGGGGCACCACGAGCTGCCAGACATGCCGGTCGGGCCCGCCGAGAAAGTGAGGGTGACCTTCTGCTGGGCGGTCACCGGGAGCGGCAGGAGCCAGGTCAGCACCGCCACCAGCAGCAGGACATGACGATTCGCACGCTTCGCATCACTCGGGATCCTCCTCTTGGCACGGCCAGGGGCTTGCGGAGTGCTCCCCTAAATCGGGCACCCCCGCGCAAGTCAAAGGATTTTTCTGTGGTAGATATGGTATATACAGGCAACTTTCAGCCCCATGTCCCACGTTACTCACGGATTCCGACGTCTCGCCCTCGCCGGCCTGCTCCTCGGGCTCGCGGGCTGCGGATGGCTCCAGGCAGCGCCGACGCCGGTTCCGCCACCCGATGAGCTCTACCAACTGGGCAGCAAGGAGCTCGAGCAGCGCGGTTACGAGGAGGCGCGGCAGAACTTCAAACGCATTCTGGAGCGCCATCCCAACTCCGCGTTCGCGCCGCGGGCCCGCTTCCTCACAGGAGAGGCCTACTACCGGGAGGCCGAGTTCGACAAGGCTATCAAGGAGTTCGAGACGTTCATGTCCTTCTATCCCCGGCACGAGATCGCCGATCTCGCCCAATACCGTCTGGCTATGGCCCACTACGATCAGGTCAAGCCCATCGAGCAAGACCAGACGGTCGCCGGCCGGGCCCTCGAGCAGTTCCGGAAGCTGGTCAAAGAATATCCGGAGAGCCGCTACGCCACCGACGCCCTGGCCAAGATCGACATCTGCCGAGGTCGCCTGGCCCAGAAGGAAGTGTGGGTGGCGAACTACTACTTCACTCAGGGCAATCCCGGCGCGGCTCGCCAGCGCCTGGAGTTGGTGCTACGGGACTACCCGCGCACGCTCGTCATCCCCGAGGCGCTCTGGCTGTTGGCCGAGGTCAATCTGAGAGAGGGCAAGACGGTGGAGTCGCGCGCGCTGTTGTCCCGGCTTCATCACGAGTTCGGTCACACGGAGTTCGGCCGTCGCGCCGCCCAGCGGCTGCGCGCGGGAAAGTGAGAGGATAGCCCCGTGCACGACGTCGTCGACCTCCGCTCCGACACACTGACGCTACCCACCCCCGAGATGCGCGAGGCCATGGCCCGGGCCGAGGTGGGGGACGACGTGTGGGAGGAGGATCCCACGGTCAGGCAGCTGGAGACCCTGGCTGCCGCGCGCATGGGCAAGGAGGCGGGCCTCTTCGTGACGTCGGGAACGCAGGGGAACCTCGTCTCGGTCCTCGCCCAGACCCGGCCCGGGCAAGAGGTCGTCCTGGACATCGACTCGCACATCTTCAACTACGAGGTGGGCGGGGCCGCGGTAGTGGGGGGCGTGCAGATGCGCCCGCTGAAGACGGAGCGCGGCTTCCTCAGCCCTGATCAGGTGCGGGAGACGCTGCGACCCGCCAATATCCATGTTCCGCCCACCGGGCTGGTCTGCCTGGAAAACACGCACAACCGACACGGCGGCACCTGCTGCCTCCCCGAGGAGGTCGCCACGGTGGCCGCTGTAGCGCACGAGGCCGGGGTACCGGTCCACCTCGACGGCGCCCGCCTGTTCAACGCAGCGGTGGCCCTGAAGCGGGACGCCCAGGACTTCACCCGCTACGTCGACTCCGTCACCTTCTGCCTGAGCAAGGGGTTGGGGGCGCCGGTCGGCTCGGTCGTCTGCGGCCGTGCCGAATTCATCGCCCGAGCTCGGCGCATGCGAAAGATGCTGGGAGGCGGAATGCGACAGGCGGGCGTGATCGCCGCCGCCGGCATCGTGGCGCTGCAGCGCATGATCGATCGTCTCGCCGAGGATCACGCCAACGCCCGCCGCCTGGCCGAGGGACTGGCCACGCTTCCGGGCGTCTCGGTGGATCTGGCGACGGTGCAGACGAACATCGTGATCTTCCGGGTCCGCCGCCCTGCCGATGCCGATGAGCTCACGCGCGGTTGCCTGGCCCGCAAAGTCAAGATCCACGCGATCGGGCCTGCCGCCATCCGCTGCGTGACCCACAAGGACGTGGACGCCGAGGACATCGCGCGGACGCTGGACGCCTTCACCGAGATCGCGCGGGCCTGGTAGGGGGAGGGCATGGCCGAACGTCTCCTGGAAATCAAGAACCTCAAGACGCACTTCTTCACCGACGAAGGGGTGGTCCGGGCCGTCGATGGTGTCGACCTCTACATCAAC
>DATIAY010000208.1:0-3799 GCA_035457825.1 Candidatus Methylomirabilota bacterium | reverse complement strand
ACGATCGGGGTGGAGGACCGCGGCGCCTACTACGAGGAGGCTGGCGCGCTCCGGGACATGATGCAGAATCACCTGCTCCAGCTCCTCTGCCTGATCGCCATGGAACCCCCGGTGACCTTCGACGCCGCGCCCGTCCGCGATGAGAAGAACAAGGTGCTGCAAGCCATCCGCCCCATCGATACCGCCCTCACCGACGAGGTGGCCGTCCGCGGCCAGTACACGGCGAGCTTCGCGCACGGGCGCCCGGTCGTGGCCTACCGGCAGGAAAAGGGCGTAAGCCCCGACTCACGGACGGAGACCTACGCCGCCCTCAAGCTGGCGGTCGACAGTTGGCGATGGGCCGGAGTGCCCTTCTACCTGCGCACGGGCAAGCGCCTGGGCCGGCGGGTGAGTGAGATCGTCATCCAGTTCCGTCGGACGCCCCACCTGATCTTCCGCCGCGACCCCGCCGGTGTAGCGCCCGACGTCCTCGTGATTCGCATCCAGCCCGACGAGGGCATCGCCCTCACGGTCAACGCGAAGATCCCGGGCCAGGATCTCAGACTGGGGCCGGTGACGCTGGATTTCCGCTACGGCGAGGTGTTCGGCGCCCAGCCGCCCGAGGCCTACGAGCGGCTGCTCCTGGACGCCATCCATGGCGACGCTACGCTGTACGCTCGGGGAGATTGGGTGGAGCAGGCGTGGACGATCCTGAACCCCGTACTCGAGACATGGCAGCAGCCCGGGGCCGGCCCCCTGGCCCTCTACCCTGCCGGGTCGTGGGGGCCGCGGGAGGCAGACACCCTCATCGGCCGCGACGGCGGCGCCTGGCGAAACCCGTGAGGCGGTCGGCTACTTCGCGGCCTGGAGCGCGCGGCTCGCCGTCAGCTCCACGTAGGTGTACCACCAGCCCTCCCACAGGCGTACCTGCAAGGAGTTGGCGTTCTTCTCGAACACCTGCGTGATGCCGATGCTACCGTTCGTGGTGTTGCTGACGCTCCGCCAGCCGTTCGCCTCGAGAGTCGTCCGCATGGCCAGGCCCAGGCTGTTGATCTCGATCCGCCCCCGATAGATCAGGCGCGCGGCCTTGACAGACGGGGACTCGATCACCGTGGCCCGGTCCTCGACGAAGCTGAGGCCCCGCGGGACGGGGATGTCCTCGAACTCGCTCCGAGAGGTCTTGGTCTGGCCAGTAGCGCACGCTGCCGCCAGAGAGGCAGCGAGGACGACGAGGAGGATTCTCTTGGTTTTCACGGCGACAGCCTAGCAAGCGGACCGGCCGGCAACCAAACAAATTAGGCGAGCCGGAGGGCGCCCTAGATGAGGCGAATAAAGCGAGCGAAGTCGGCCTCGACGGCGCGCGCCACTTCGCCCACCTGGGCCGCGGGCAGCTCCTCGTCGAGGATGAGCACGACGATGGCGCGACCCCGCTTCGTCTTGCGCCCGACGTGCATCGAGGCGATGTTGACGCCCATGCCGCCCAGCGTCGTGCCGATGCGGCCCACCATTCCGGGTCGGTCCTCGTAGGAGAGCACCAGGATGTAACCCTCCGGCGTGAACTCGATGTAGAGGTCGCGGAGCCGGACGATCCGGGGCTGGCCGTCGAACACCGTGCCGGCGATGATCTTGCGCCCTTCGGCCGTGTGCGTGGTGACCGTGAGCAGGCTGTTGTAGCCGTGGGTCTCTTCCTCGCGACCGACCTTCACCTCCACGCCCCGCTCGCGGGCCACCAGGTGGGCATTGACCAGGTTGACCGGAGTGGCCATGACGGGAGCCAGCAGCCCCGTCAGCACGGCCCGGGCGATCAGCTCGGTGTCGGCCTGGGCGAGCTGGCCGGCCACGGTCACCTCGACCCGGGCCAGGTGCTCGGGGTCGAGCTGCACGCAGAAACGGCCCAGCCGCTCGGCCAGCGCGATGAAGGGCCGCAGCGCGGCGAGGGCCGTGGGAGCACCCACCGGGATGTTGATCGCGTGCTCGACGAGCTCGCCGTCCCGGAAGGCCACGATCTGCCGGGCGACGTCGAGGGCGACGTTGACCTGGGCCTCCGCGGAGTTCGCGCCCAGGTGCGGCGTGACGACCACCCGCGGGTGGCTGATGAGCCGTTGCAGGACCTCGCTCCGCGGCGGCTCCTCGCTCCAGACGTCGATGGCGGCCCCCGCCACCTGCCCGGACTCCAGGGCCTCGAGGAGATCGCCTTCGTGGATGATGCCGCCCCGGGCACAGTTCACGACCCACACGCCCCGCTTCATCCGGGCGAACTCGCGGGCGGCGAGCATGTGCTCGGTCTCCTCGGTCAGCGGCACGTGGACGGTGATGATGTCGGCCCCGCGGACCAGCGTGTCGAGGTCCACCAGGCGCGCCCCGACCTCTCGGGCCCGGCCTTCCCCGATGTAGGGGTCATACGCCAGCAGCTCCGTTTCGAAGGCGCGCAGCCGGGCCGCCACGCGCGAGCCCACCTTGCCCAGGCCCACCACCCCCACGGTCTTGCGGTACAGCTCACGCCCGTAGATCGATCGATCCCAGGCCAGCGTCTTGAGGCCCGCGTGGGCCTCGGGGACCCGGCGCAGGCAGGCCAGGAGCAAGGCCACAGTGTGCTCGGCGGCGGAGACCACGTTGCCGTAGGGGGCGTTCACGACGACGATCCCGCGCCGGGAGCAGGCGTCGACATCGATGTTGTCGATGCCCACTCCGGCCCGGCCCACGATGCGCAGCCCCGGCGCGTGCCTGAGAAGCTCGGAGGTGATGGCGGTGCCCGAGCGGGTGATCAGCGCCTCGGCGTCGGCGAGGTGGGAGTGGAGCGTCTCGGGCGGCGGGCGATGGAGCTGATCGACGGTGACGCCGTGCTCCTTCAGGTAGGCCAGACCCTCGGGGGCCACGGCGTCCACCACGAGAACACGCATACGACGTATTGTACTGGCTTCGCGCGCGGCGGCCCCCTATCCCTGGATGGCGTAGCCTCCGTCCACGGGGATGGCCGCGCCGGTGACGAAGTCCGAAGCCGTGCTCGCCAGGAAGACCGCCACACCGGCGAGATCGTCGATCACTCCCCAACGTCCGGCCGGCGTGCGTCGTAGCACGTTGTCGTTCAGACCGGGCACCTCTTGCCGGGCCCGGCGCGTGAGATCGGTATCGATCCAGCCCGGCAGCACCGCATTGACCTGGATGTTGTCCCGGGCCCACGCCGTGGCCAGCGACTTGGTGAGCTGCACCATGCCGCCTTTGCTGGCCCCGTAGGCCGGGGCGAAGGACGCGCCGAAGATCGACATCATGGAGCCCACGTTGATGATCTTGCCCCCGCCGCCGGTCTTCATCGCCGGATACACGGCCCGCGCGCAGAGGAAGGCCGAGGTGAGATTCGTGTCGAGCACCCGGTGCCATTCGCCCAGGCTCAGCTCGTGCGCGGGCTTGCGGATGTTGGTGCCGGCGTTATTGACGAGGACGTCGATCCGTCCGCACTGCTCTCGGGTGGCGCTGATCAGCGCCGTCACCGAGGCTTCGTCGGTCACATCCACAGTGATGGCCAGGGCCCCGGACCCGAGCCGATTCAGCTCGGCGACTGCGGCGCGTGACTTGGCCGGGTCTCGTGCCGCGACGACGACGTGGGCGCCCGCGGTCGCCAGGCCCCGGGCCATGCCGAGCCCGATCCCGCCGTTTCCTCCCGTCACGATCGCTACCTTGCCCTTGAGATCGAACACGTTGCGCCTCCTTTGTAGCGGGTGCCGCGAGATCGGTTAGCTCCGAGGGTGGCCTGCCCTAGGAGCGTGTGGCTCCGAAGGTGGCCTGCTCTAGGTGCGGCGTGGCTCCGAATCCCGAGCCGCCT
>DATIAY010000207.1:0-10809 GCA_035457825.1 Candidatus Methylomirabilota bacterium | reverse complement strand
TCACCGACGTCTGCCTCTGCCAGTACACCAGCCACGGCCACTGCGGCATCGTCGAAAAGGGCACGGTGCGCAACGATCCGTCCCTGGAGCTGCTCGCTCGGGTCGCCGTCTCCCACGTCGAGGCCGGCGCCGACGTGGTGGCGCCGTCAGACATGATGGACGGACGCGTGGCGGCGATCCGCGAGGCCCTCGATGAAGCGGACTACACGGAGGCCCCCATCATGGCTTACTCGGCCAAGTACGCCTCCGCCTTCTACGGCCCGTTCCGGGAGGCCGCCGAGTCGGCGCCGCAGTTCGGGGACCGGCGGTCGTACCAGATGGACCCGGCCAACGGCGCCGAAGCCATGCGGGAGATCGCCCTGGACCTCGACGAGGGCGCCGACATCGTCATGGTGAAGCCGGCGCTGCCTTACCTCGACGTCATCTCGCGGGCGCGCGCCGAGTTCGGCGTGCCCCTGGCCGCCTACTCGGTGTCCGGGGAGTACGCCATGATCAAGGCGGCCGGACAGCTGGGTTGGCTCGACGAGGAACTCGCCATGATGGAGGCCATCACCGCCATCCGGCGGGCGGGGGCCGACATCGTCATCACGTACTTCGCCAAGGAGGTCGCGCGCGGGCTGGAGCGGGCGCGCTGACGGAGGTTCCGACCATCAGCACCCGCATGCGCATCTCGGCCAAGGGTGAGTACGCCATCAAGGCCGTGCTCGACCTAGCCCTGCACCACGGGCGGGGCCTGATCCCGATCCAGGAGATCGCCGGGCGCCAGCACATCCCCCAGCGTTACCTCGAGCAGGTGCTGCTGGCGCTCAAGCGGGCGGGGCTCCTGATCTCCAAGCGTGGCGCCGCCGGCGGCTACCTCCTCACGCGGCCGCCCGAGGAGATTACCGTCGGCGCCGTTCTGAGAGCGGTGGAGGGGGCCAGCGCACCCTTCGAAGCGGTGGGCCGGGACCACACCGGGCGCGACGGTCATGACCTCGTCGAGCTGTGGGAGGAGATCGCCGGCGCCGTGTCCCACGTCGTGGACCGGCTCAACTTCGGCGAGCTGGCGGCCCGCGCGCGCGAGCGGCTCGCGGGGGCGCGGCCCATGTACCACATCTGACGGACGAGGGCGCGATGACACGACCACGCGTGGCCTCCACGGTCCTGGAATTGATCGGGCGCACGCCGATGGTGCGACTCAACCGGCTCCCCACACCCGGCGGGGCCGAGGTGGTGGCCAAGCTGGAGTCGGTCAATCCTGGAGGGAGCGTCAAGGACCGCATCGCGCTGGCCATGCTGGAGGACGCCGAGCGGCGCGGCTTGCTCAAGGCCGGTTCCACCATTGTCGAGCCGACCAGCGGCAACACAGGAATCGGTCTGGCCATGGCCGCCGCCGTCAAGGGCTACCGCCTGATCCTGACGATGCCGGACGACATGAGCGTGGAGCGCCAGCGCTTGCTGGCGCGCTTCGGCGCCGAGATCCAGCTCACGCCGGCGATCGAGGGCATGACCGGGGCGGTCTTCGCCGCCCAGGAGTTGGTGCGGGAGCACCCCGAGTACTTCATGCCCCAGCAGTTCCAGAACCCGGCGAACCCGGACGTCCACCGGCGGACGACCGCGCTGGAGATCCTCGAGGCGCTGGACGGCCGGCGCATCGACGCCTTCGTGGCCGGGGTTGGCACCGGCGGTACCGTCACCGGTGTCGGGGAAGTGCTCAAGTCCAAGGTGCCGGGGATTCAAGTGATCGCGGTGGAGCCCGCCCGCTCGCCGGTGCTGTCCGGGGGCCGGGCCCGCCCCCACGCCATCCAGGGGATCGGCGCGTCCTTCGTGCCCGGTGTCCTCAATCGGCAGGTGCTCGACCGTATCATGACCGTGCGTGACGAGGATGCTCTGGCGTGGGCACGGCGCCTGGCCCGGGAGGAGGGGCTGCTGGTGGGTATTTCTGCCGGCGCGGCCGCTTTCGCGGCCTGCGCCGTGGCGGCGGAGCTCGATTCCACGCGCTTGGTGGTGACCGTGCTCCCCGACACGGGCGAACGATATCTGAGTCTGGGATAGCGGGTGGTACACCTCACGCGGATGGGGAGGCTTGGAGGGGCAGTCTCTGTCCCCTCCAGACTAAAGGAGTAAGACACGTATGAGTGTAATGGTCTATATTCCGACGCCGTTTCGACGGGCAACGGGCAACCGCGACCGCATCGAAGTCGGCGCGCACGACGTCGGCGGGCTCCTCGACGAGCTCGAGCGTTCGTTCGGCGGGCTCAAGGGACTGGTGCGCAACGACCAGGGCGAGGTGCACCACCACGTCAACATCTATGTGAACAGCGAGGCCATCGAGGCGCTGCAGGGTCTGCGCACGACGCTCCGGGACGGTGACGAGGTGACCATCATTCCGGCGCTGGCCGGTGGCACCGCGACGCGATGGTAGCGCAGTCCGTGATCCTGACCCCGGATGAGCTCGCCGCCATCAAGGGCCAGGCCCTCGCCGAGTACCCGAACGAATGCTGTGGGGTCATCCTCGTCCGCGGCAGCGAGCGCCACCTCATGGCCTGCCGCAACATCCAGGACGCCAAGCACCGAGAGGACCCCGTGGCCTTCCCCCGCACGGCGGGCAACGCCTTCTACATGGACCCGCGCGACGTGCTGACTTTCTCGCGGCGTGAGGCCGAGGGCTTCCGGGTCGCCGTGATCTATCACTCCCATCCGAATGCGGGAGCGTATTTCTCGCCGACGGACATCGAGCAGGCGGCACCCCGGGGCGAAGCCCACTATCCGGATGCCACGTACCTCGTGGTGTCGGTGGTCGGCCCCGACGTTCCCGCGGCGGCGGCCTACCGGTGGAACGCGACCGCCCGGACCTTTCACCGGATCGACGACGGCCAGCTCCTCGGGCCAGATCGCGACAGCGGGCCGGAATCGTCGCGACTGATGGCAGCGGCGGAGCGGCTGATCCCGGGCGGGGTGAACAGTCCTGTCCGCGCCTTCCGCGGGGTCGGGGGCCAACCCTTCTTCGTGGCGCGGGCGGCGGGCGCCCGGGTGTGGGACGTCGACGGTCGCTCGTACATCGATTTCGTCGGCTCCTGGGGGCCGCTGATCCTGGGGCACGCGCCGGCGCCCGTCGTGCGGGCAGTGAATGAGGCGGCCGGCCGCGGCACCAGCTACGGCGCGCCGACGCCCCAGGAGGTCGAGATGGCCGAGGCCATCGCGGGCGCTTTCCCCTCGATGGAGCTCGTGCGGCTGGTGAGCTCGGGCACCGAGGCGGCCATGAGCGCGATCCGGGTGGCGCGCGGGGCCACCGGTCGCGACGTCATCGTCAAGTTCGACGGCTGCTACCACGGTCACGCCGACAGCCTGCTGGTGAAGGCGGGTTCGGGTGGGGCGACGTTCTCCATTCCCGACAGCCGGGGAGTGCCCGAACGGCTGGCCGCGCTCACGCTGACGGTCGCCTACAACGACCTGGACGCCGTGAGCCGGCTGTTCCGCGGGCGAGGCAGCGAGATCGCGGCGGTCATCGTGGAGCCTGTGGCCGGCAACATGGGAGTCGTCCCGCCGGTTCCCGGGTTCCTGGCCGGCCTGCGGGACGTGTGCACGCGGCACGGCGCGCTCCTGATCTTCGACGAGGTGATCACCGGGTTCCGGGTGGCCTATGGCGGGGCCCAGGCGCTGTACGGCGTCCGCCCGGACCTCACGTGCCTGGGCAAGATTATCGGCGGCGGCCTTCCTGTCGGCGCGTACGGGGGCCGCCGCGACGTCATGGCCCATGTGGCCCCGCTCGGGGGCGTCTACCAGGCCGGGACACTCTCGGGGAACCCACTGGCCGTCGCCGCCGGGCTCGCCACGCTCCGGGTCCTGCGCCAGGGCGATCCCTACGGGCAGCTCGAGCGGGCGGGGGCCCAGCTGGAACGCGGCCTCCGCATGGCGGCCGAAAAAGTCGGCATCCCGCTGACCGTCAACCGCGTCGGCTCCATGCTCACCGGCTTCTTCACCGATGGCCCCGTGATGGACTACGCCTCGGCGCGCGGGGCCGACACCGCCCGCTACGCGCGCTACTTTCACGCCATGCTGTCGCGAGGCGTGTACGTGGCGCCCTCGCAATTTGAAGCGGCGTTCGTCTCGCTCGCCCACACGGAGGCGGACCTGGCGGCGGCCGAGGCCGCCGCCGCCGACGCGCTGGCTGCTCTAGTCTGAGTCGCTGTTGACTTGTTTCTGGCGCTCGTGATACGGTGCACAAGCGTTTTCCAGCGCCGCGGAGGACATCCGACTGTCAACGAAGGCGAGAGCGGGCGTGGCAGCGGCGGGGCTGGCGCTCTTCGTCATCCTGGTGGTCTTGGCGGTGTCTTCGTGGAGCCGTCGGCCGACCGTGGCCACGGCGTCAGCGCAGCCAATCAACTTTCCCCATAACATTCACGTCCAGCAGTACAAGATGGACTGCGGATACTGCCACACCGACGCTCGCCGCTCCGAGTACGCCGGGTTGCCCTCGGTGACCCGCTGCATGGGCTGTCACAAGATCAGCGCCGCCGATCGGCCGGAGATCAAGAAGCTGGCCGACTACGCGGCCAAGAACACGCCGATCCCGTGGGTTCGGGTCTACAACCTTCCCGAGTTCACTTACTTTCCCCACAAGGCCCACGTGCGGGCGGAGATTCGCTGCCAGACGTGCCACGGGCCCGTCGAGACCATGACCACCGTGGGCGCCACGACCGGTCCCCGGCTCGACCACGACCTGCTCACCCTGGTGGGATTCCGGACGGCGCCGCCACCGCTCTCCATGGGCTGGTGCCTGGAGTGTCACCGCCGGGAGAATGCCACGCGGGGCACCCGGGCTCCGCTCGATTGCGTCGCATGCCACCACTGAGGGGATAAATGCACCGGCGGGACTTCTTCAAGATCGTAGGGGTCTCGGGCACGGCGGCGGCCGTGGCCGGCTGCCAGCAGTCGGCCGAGACGCTTCTGCCCCTCGTGGTGCCCAACGAGCAGATCGTCCCCGGCGTGGCCGCGTGGTTCGCGACGGTATGTCGCGAGTGCCCGGCCGGTTGCGGCGTCATTGCCCGTAACCGCGAGGGACGCATCGTCAAGCTCGAGGGCAACCCCGACCACCCCGTCAACCGCGGCGCGCTCTGCATTCGGGGCCAGGCGGCCCTGCAGCATCTCTACCATCCCGATCGGTTCGCCGGCGCCCAGCGGCGCGAGGGCGGCGCGCTCAAGCCCGTTGGGTGGGACGAGGCCCTGAAGACGGTCACGGCCAAGATCAGCGCGCTACGCGCAGCGGGCCGGGGCCGAAGCGTGGCGCTGGTCAGCCAGCTGGAGAGCGGCAGCCTCGGTGCGCTGATGGATCGCTGGACGCAGACGCTGGGGACGCGGCCGCGTGTCACCTTTGAGCCCTTTGGCTACGAGGCGATCCGAGCCGCGAGCCGGATCGTCTTCAACCGGGACGCCGTCCCCCATTACGTCTTCGAAGAGGCCGAGGTTGTGCTGTCCTTCGGCGCGGACTTCGTGGAGACCTGGCTCTCCAACGTGGAGCATGTCGGTGGCTTCTCGCGGATGCACGGCTTCAGCGCGGGCCGGGCCGGCACCGTCATCCACGTGGAGCCGCGCCAGTCACTCACGGCCGCCAACGCCGACGAGTGGGTGCGAAATGCCCCCGGCACGGAAGGGCTGCTGGCGCTGGCCGTGCTCAAGGCTATGGTGGACGAGGGCCGTGCCGAGCGCCGGTTCGCGGAGGCGGTGGCGGGGATCGACGTGAGGAAAGTGGCCGAGGAAAGCGGCGTCCCGGTCGACACGATCCGGCACATCGCCTCCATGTTCGGCCGCGCCAAGCCCGGGCTGGCCATCGGGGGCGGCGTTGCCGTTACCGGCACCCACGCCACCGCCACGCTGGTGGCCATCAACCTCCTCAACGCCGCCGTCGGGGCGCCGGGCCGGACGCTCATGTTCGGTGCGGACGTCGCGTACGGGAAAGTCACGCCCTACGCCGAGGTGGCGGCGCTGGTCGGCGCCATGGCCAAGGGTGAGGTGGAGGTACTGCTCCTCGGCCCCCGCGTCAACCCCGCGTTCACGTTGCCCGGCGGGCTCCAGTTCGCAGAGGCGGCAGCGAAGGTGCCCCTGGTCGTGTCGTTCGCCACCCACCCTGACGAGACGACGGCGCTGGCGCACCTGGTCCTGCCCGATGCCCACTGGCTGGAGACGTGGGGCGATTACGCCCCGCGGGAGGGCGTGCTGGGCCTCATGCAGCCGACCATGTCCCCGGTCCGCGATTCCCTGCCGACGGGCGAGGCCTTGCTTCGGGTCGGCCGGAGCGTGCTGGGCGGCGAGGAAGGCAAAGGCCCGCTGCCGTGGGGCTCCTTCGAGCAATATCTGAAATCGGCGTGGGAACCGCTCGTCAAGGCCGAGCCGAACGGCTGGGAGCAGGCGCTCCAGCGCGGCGGCGTCTGGAGACAGGTGCCGGCGGTGCCCGTGACGACGAAGGTCGGCGCGGTGGAGGCCGCGCCGCCCAAGCTCGACGGCAATGCGGGGGGTTTGACGCTGCTGGCATACCCGTCGTCCAGGTTCTACGACGGTCGGAGCGCCGGTGCGGCCTGGCTCCACGAGGCCCCGGACACGATGACCCAGGCGGTTTGGGACGCGTGGGTAGAGATCCCGACGGAGACGGCGGCCAGGCTCGGCATCGGGGCGGGGGATGTCGTGCGCGTCACCTCGCCCCACGGCGCGCTGGAGCTGCCCGCGTACGTTTCGGCCACGCTGCATCCGGGCGCCGTCGCCATTCCGATCGGGCACCGCTACGCCGGTTACCATCTCGCTCAGAAGTACGTGGCGGCGCCCGCCACGTCGATGAGCCCCCTGGCCCTCCTGGGTGGGGCCGCCGACCCGGTATCCGGTGGCGCGGTGTTCCTCGGCGTGAAGGTGACGCTCAGCCGGACCGGCGGCCGGCGGCCCCTGGCCATCTTGCAGGCGACCCATGACCAGGACCACCGCGAGCTCGCCCAGCACGTGGGTTTGCGCACGGCGCGCGAGGAGGCCTTGCGCGGCAAGCCCAAGCCGCACGAGTTCATCAGCCTGTACCCGCCCCAACAGTATCCCGGCTACCGCTGGGGCCTAGCCATCGACGTCGACCGCTGCGTGGGCTGCCAGGCCTGCGTGGTGGCCTGCCAGGCCGAGAACAACGTGCCGGTTACCGGCAAGGCCGACTGCGCCTACGGCCGGCAGTTGCACTGGCTGAGAATCGAGCGTTGGGCCGAAGGCAAGGCCGAACATCCCCACAACCTGTTCCTGCCCATGCTGTGCCAGCATTGTGAGGTCGCGCCCTGCGAGCCGGTGTGCCCGGTGTTTGCCGCCTACCGCACCGAGGAGGGATTGAACGGCCAGGTGTACAACCGCTGCGTGGGCACCCGGTACTGCGGCAACAACTGCCCCTATCACGTGCGCCGCTTCAACTGGTGGGACTCCGAGTTCCCGGCCCCGCTCGAGGTCCAGCTCAACCCCGACGTCACCGTGCGCCAGCTCGGCGTCATGGAGAAGTGCACGATGTGCATCCAGCGCATCGTGGCTGGCAAGGACCGCGCCCGCGACGAGAAACGCCTGGTGCGGGACGGCGACATCCAGACCGCGTGCCAACAGACGTGCCCGGCCCAGGCCATCACCTTCGGAAACCTCAAGGACGACCGGAGCGAGGTCTCCCGGCTGGCCCATTCGCCCCGGGCCTACCACGTGCTCGAGGAACTCGGGACGCGGCCCTCGGTGGCCTACCTCAAGAAGGTCGTGAGGGAGGGCGCGTGAGCACCGTCGTCGAGCGCCGCACGGGGTCGCCGACCTTCGCCGACGTCACCCGGGACGTCCTCCGCACGCTGGGAGTGCCGGGCAACCTCTACTTCGCCTGGATGTGCGTGGTGGGGCTCATCCTGGCCGGCGGCATCCTGGCCTGGACCTGGCAGATCTGGATCGGCATGGGGGCGGCCGGCAAGCGGACGCCGCAGATGTGGGCGATGTACATCACCTCGTTCGTATTCTGGATCGGCATCGGGCACGCCGGGACGCTGATCTCGGCAATCCTCTATCTGTTCCGGGCCCGCTGGCGTACTTCCGTCTTTCGGGCCGCGGAGGCCATGACGATCTTCGCGGTGATGACGGCGGGGCTCTTCCCTCTGATCCACGCCGGGCGGATGTGGTTCGCCTATTTCCTGCTGCCGTACCCCAACCAGCGCGAGCTCTGGCCCAACTTCCGCTCGCCCCTGGTGTGGGATGTATTCGCGATCTCGACCTATCTCAGCATCAGCACCGTGTTCTTCATCGTCGGGCTCGTCCCCGACATCGCGGCCCTGCGCGACGTGTCCACGGGATGGCGTCGGCGCATCTACGCCATGCTGTCGCTGGGCTGGGAGGGTTCGCATTCGCAGTGGCGTCACTACCGGCGGGCCTACGGACTGTTCGCCGCGCTAGCCACCCCGCTCGTGCTGTCGGTGCACAGCGTGGTGTCCTGGGACTTCGCCATGGCCCTGGTTCCCGGCTGGCATTCCACCCTGTTCGCGCCCTTCTTCGTGGACGGCGCCATCTTCTCGGGCTTCGCCATGGTGCTGGTTCTCATGCTACCCATGCGGCACTACTTCGGATGGCACACCTACATCCAGGACAAGCACCTGGACGCCATGGGCAAGCTCATCCTGGTCACCGGACTGGTCCTCACATACTTCTATCTCTGCGAGATCTTCACCACCTGGTACAGCGGCGACCATTTCGAGAAAGCGTCGCTCTTCTGGAGAATCACCCAGACCTATGCCTGGGCCCTGTGGCTCATGTACTTCTGCAACTGCATCGCGCCGCTCGTCCTCTTCTCCCGCCGGGCCCGTACGAGCCCGACCATGCTGTACATCGTCTCCATCCTCGTGCTCATCGGGATGTGGTTCGAGCGCTTCAACATCATCGTTCCCTCGTTGGGCCACGACTTCTATCCCTACACCTGGGGTGTCTACGTGCCAACGGTCACCGATACCATGATCGTGGTGGGGAGCTTCGCCTGGTTCTTCATCCTCTTCCTCGGGTTCATCCGCGTCATGCCCTCGCTCTCGATCGTGGAAGTGAAGGAGACCTTGCCTCTGCCGGTGAAGGATCGCGGTCATGGCGACCACTGAGACCGTCGTCGGCGTCTTCGCCCACGTGGACACCACGGTACGGGCCGTGGAAGAGCTCCGAGCCAAGGGCTACCACGATGTGGATGTGTACTCGCCGGCGCCGGTCCACGAGATCGAGGAGGTGCTGGAGCGTGACCGGCCGGTCAGCCGGGTCCGGCTGTTCACCCTGCTGGGCGGACTCACCGGCGTGGTCTCGGCCTTCCTCCTCACCATCTGGACCTCGCTGGTGTGGGGGCTGGTCACCGGGGGCAAGTTCTTCCAGCTCGACCCCGGCGGCGCCATCAGCGGCTCCTCGCTCCCACCGTTCTTCATCATCGCCTTCGAGATGATGGTCCTCTTCGGGGGCGTGGCCACGCTCATCGGTCTGGTCGTGCTGGCCCGGCTCCCCCGCCTGCGCCCGTCAGCGGCCTTCGATCCGCGGTTCACCAACGACCGTTTCGGGGTGAGTGTGCACTGCGCTTCTGAGCGCGCCGCCTCCGTTCGCCAGATCCTGGGCGCCGCCGGCGCCGAGGAGGTGCGGGCGTGAAGTACCTCTTCATCCTGGTCCTCCTCATTGTGGCCGGCTGCGGAGCCCTGATGGTGGGGGTCATCGGCTATCGCTGGATGCACAACATGGCGGAGACGGCCCGGGTGCTGCCGGGCGAGCGGGTGTTCCCGATGCCGGCCGGCGTGGTGCCGCGTGGCGGTGAGCTCATCCTGCCTCGCGAGCAGCGGGACGTGGCCGCGAAGCGCCCCAATCCCGTGAAGACGACTCCGGCCTCGATCGCTATCGGCAAGCAGCACTTCACAACCTTCTGCGCGCCGTGCCACGGGCCGGAGGCCAAGGGTGGAGTGACGGGGCCGGTGGCGGCGAAATTCATCCCGCCGCCCGATCTGACGAACGCCGAGTTGCAGCGCCAGCGCACGGACGGGTACTGGCACAGCTACATCTTGGCCGGGGGGGCCGTCATGCCAGGGTATGTCGAGGCGCTCTCCGCGGAGGAGGCCTGGCACGTGGTCAACTACCTGCGCAGCCTGGTCGCGGCCCGATGATCATGATCCGGCGTCGAGCTCGCCGATGACCGTCGTCTGGAGTGGGCTGGCGGCCCTGGGGGCGCTGGCGTTCCTGCTCGGAGTGAACTCCGCGGATGCCCCGCGCGTATGGTCCGTGTACCTGGCGAACCTGGTGTTCTGGGCGGGGCTCGCGGTCACCGGGCCGGCCATCGCCGGCATGATGCAGCTCACCGAGGCCCGCTGGTCGCCGAGCGTCCGTCGCATCGCCCTCACGACCGCGGGGTTCCTGCCGGCGGCCTTCATCCTGCTCCTGATCCTCTTCGCCGGGCGGGTCGAGCTCTACTCCTGGGTCACCCGACCGGTGCCCGTGAAGGCGGCCTGGCTCAACACGCCGTTCTTCTGGGCCCGCACGCTGGGCGCGGCCGCCGTGCTGTTCCTGGTGGCCTTCGCCTTCGTCCGCCTGCTCCTGCAGGATCCCGCTCAACCCGGGGACGAGGTGGAACGGGGCCGCCGCAATCGGCTAGCCGTGGTGCTCCTGATGCTGTGGGTGATCACGGTGTCGCTGTGGGGCTTCGACCTCGTGATGTCGCTCGACCCGATCTGGTACAGCGGGCTCTTCGGCGGATATTTCGTCGTCTCCACGCTCTACACGGGCTTTGCGCTCCTGTCGATCCTCACCGTGCGCGCCAACGCCCGGGGGCTAGCCGCCATTCCG
>DATIAY010000206.1:0-5639 GCA_035457825.1 Candidatus Methylomirabilota bacterium | reverse complement strand
CCGCGAGTTCCTCCGCCGCCTGCTGGCGGCGCCGGCCCCCAGCGCCTTTCTTCTCGATCGGGGATTCCAGGACACGGGCGAGGAGGTCAAGTACTACACCCGCGGCGATCGCGTGATCGCCCTGGGCAAGAAGGTGGTGCCCGAGTCCTGGGAGATGGTGGGCGAGGGCGTCGGCTTCTTCAAGTGTGGCGCCGAGGCAGGCCCCGATCTCATCGAACTGCTCGAGCGCGTCATCGCCGAGTCGGACGGTCGCAGCGAGTACGAGGATGCTCTGCACCTGCTCGTCCAGCGCCGTCACATCGGGTGGGCCGAGGTGACCGGGCTGCCGTGGACGGAGATCGACTTCGCCGAAGATCTCCGCCGAGCCCGGGAAGACGTGCTGCCTCAGATCCTGCATCTCGACGGCGTGTGAGCCCGAGCGCCGCCCTCTACCTCGCCAGCCCCGGCGACGCCGGGCCGGCGCTGGCCAGGCTGGCCGGT
This sequence comes from Candidatus Methylomirabilota bacterium, assembly GCA_035457825.1. Lineage (GTDB taxonomy): Bacteria > Methylomirabilota > Methylomirabilia > Rokubacteriales > CSP1-6 > 40CM-4-69-5. Next base: position 5,159 of record DATIAY010000206.1, on the reverse strand, counting down.
CGCCCTTTGGCGTTTCGCGCCGTCCTGGCCGCGGTTCGGGCCGGCTGCCCGCGGGTCTACGTGCCGGCGCTGTTTCGCCACGGTCCGCTCGAGCGCGCCGTGGCCACGTCGCCGTCGGCGCGGGCGGCGGTGGTATGGCTGGAGGCCGGCGCCGCGCCGCCGGAGGGGGCGTTGCTCGTGCTGCCGGCCGCCGCGCTGATCCCGGAGGAGTCCCTGCGCGCGCTGTTGGCCGCACCGCCGACCGCGGTCCTGGCCGCCGCTCGGGACAACGGCGTGCCCGCCATCGTAGCGGGCGCCGCGCTAGGCCGGGCGCTGTGGCCATCCATCGTCGCGGCCCGCCCGCTCGGCGATACGCTCATGCGCGCGCTGAAGGACGAGCCGCGCACGACCGTCGTGGAGGCCGGCTGGTGCGAGCGCGTCACCTCCAGCCGGGGCCGGGCCGAGGCTCAGGCGCGTCTGGACGCTGCGCTGGGCAGCCCAATCGATACGCGGCTCGACGTCCTGTTTCACCGCCGACTGTCGCGCCCGCTGAGCCGGCTCGCCGTGCGCTGGGAGATCACGCCCAACCAGGTTACCCTGCTCAGCCTGTCAGTCGGCCTGGCGGCGGCCTGGTGCTTCGGCCGGCCCGCGCCGGCGTGGGCGCTGGCCGGCCTCGCGCTCTACGCTCTGGCGGTGGTCCTCGACCACGTGGACGGCGAGGTCGCCCGGCTGGCCCTGGCCGAGTCGCCTTTCGGGGCCAAGCTCGACGTGGCCGTGGACACCATCATCCACGCCCTCCTGGTAATCGCCATGGGTTTCACCGCGCAGCACGTCGCGGACGGGGGGGCCGCGCTCACCGGGCTCGTCGCCGCCCTCGGCGTGGTCGCGAGCGCCGTGCTGACCCGGACGTCGCCCCCGGCCGCCGGCGGGATCGGCGGAATCCTGAACGCGCTGGGCAACCGCGACGGCTTCTACGCGTTCCTGGCGCTCTTCGTCGTCAGCCTGGCCGTTCTGCCATCGGCCCTGCCGGCGCTCATGCTCGTGGTGGCCGCCGGGGGCCATGCCTTCTGGCTGGGCCGCCTCCTCTACCGCCGGCGGCCGAACACGGAGCGGAGCCCGAAGTAGGCGATCGCGTCCTTCATGTCCGAAACGAAGCGCCGCCCCAGGCTCATGGAGGGGTCGGTCACGTACTCCAGCGTCAGGCTCACTCGCTCCTCGCCCTCGCCCAGCGGGGTGATGGCGTGCCACAGCGTATCGCCGTTGAAGAGGACCAGCGTACCCGGCTCGGTGGCGAGACGGATTTCCTGCGCCCCGCGCTCGGGCTGACCGTGGAAGGGCTGGCAGACCAGGCGGCTCGAGGAGCGGTCGATGAGTCCCACCAGCACCGTGTAGCGGGCCCCGCGGTAGTACGAGGTGTCGTAGTGGAACCCGATGTAATCGCCCGGCTCCGTGTAGAAGTAGAGGGCGCAGGCGTGAGGATCGCGCTCCGGGCAGCAGTCGAGCGGCTGCCCGGTGATCCGGCGCAGGACGTCCAGCCAGGCCGGCGCGCGATACAGGGCCAGGATGGCCGGGGCCTGGCTGGCCAGCGTGAACGCGCTCACGCTGCCGCCCTTCTTCACGCGGGGGACGTAGTTGCGATGCACGGCCGGCCGCACCCGCTCGACCTCAGCCAGGAAGGTCTCGATCAGGGACGGCGGCAGGCACCGTTCGAGATGAACGAACTGGTTCTGGCGCCAGTAGGTGGCGCGTACCGCGTCCACGTCCAGGGCGCCGACGACGCGCGCCATCTCCTCCGCGACCCGCCGTGGCTCCACGCCGCTATGTTACACTGGCCTCGCTTCACTCTTCGCCGCCGGGTCATCGTCGACGGTTTCCAGGGAGGGTGCTCGTGGCCGCGGTTCGAGTGGCGATCATCGGCGTGGGGAACTGTGCCTCTTCTCTCGTCCAGGGCGTCCACCACTACCGCGATGCACCCGAGGAAGGCTTCGTGGCCGGCCTCATGCATCCACGCCTGGGCGGCTACCACGTCGGCGATATCGAGTTCTCGGCAGCCTTCGACATCGACGAGCGCAAGGTCGGGCGAGACCTCGCCGCGGCCATTCTCGAGCCGCCCAACAACACCGTCCGCTTCGCCGAGGTACCCCCACTAGGCATCCCCGTCCACCGGGGCATGACCCATGACGGCCTGGGCACCTACCTCGCGCAGGTCGTCAAGAAGGCGCCGGGCTCGACGGCCGACATCACGGGGATTCTGAAGGACACGGGCACCCACGTGGTGGTGAACTTCCTGCCCGTCGGCAGCGAGATGGCCACCAAGTGGTACGTCGAGCAGGTGCTCGACGCCGGCTGCGCCTTCGTCAATTGCATTCCCGTCTTCATCGCCCGCGAGACCTACTGGCGGCGACGCTTCGAGGAGCGGGGCCTGCCCGTGGTCGGCGACGACGTGAAGTCCCAGTTGGGCGCGACCATCGTGCACCGCGTCCTGGCTCGCCTGTTCATGGACCGGGGTATCCGCCTGGAACACACCAGCCAGCTCAACTTCGGGGGTAACACCGACTTCTACAACATGCTCGAGCGCGAGCGCCTCAGCTCCAAGAAGGTGTCCAAGACGGATGCCGTCCGTTCCCAGCTCAGTCACGCGTTGCCGGCCGACGATGTCCACATCGGCCCCAGCGACTACGTGCCCTGGCTGCACGACCGCAAGTGGGCGCACATCCGCCTGGAGGGTCGGGGCTTCGGCGACCAGCCCATCAACGTGGAGCTCAAGCTCGAGGTGTGGGACTCGCCGAACTCGGCCGGGGTCGTCATCGACGCCATCCGCTGCGCCAAGCTCGCGCTCGACCGCGGGCTCAAGGGGGCGCTACTGGCCCCCTCGGCGTACCTCATGAAATCCCCGCCCGAGCAGTGGGCCGACGACGTGGCCCGCCAGCGACTGGAGCGCTTCATCGGAGGAGAAGAGTAGGGCCGTTGGCGGTCAAGAACCGGACCGGTCGCGCCCTGGGTCAAGTCGTGCGCGCGGCCTGCGCCTTCCCCGTCCTCACGGTGGTGCTGGCGCTGCTGCTGGCCGCGGTCTCCGTGTGGTACGCCTTCACCAGTCTGGGGCTCGCTACCTCGACCCGGGCCCTGCTGCCCCAGGGTCTGCCCTACGTCGAGCGGTTCGTCGAGTACGACCGGGAGTTCGGCGAGCTGGACGACCTCGTCATCGTGGTGGAGGCTCGCTCACTGCCCGAGGCCACGGTGTACGCCACCCGCCTGGTCCGGGAGCTGCGCCTCCGCCAGGTGCCCCTCAACCGCGTCGCCTACCGCATCGATCCCAAGCAGTTCGAGGGCCGGGCCCTGCTGTACCTCAGCCGTGAGAAGCTGGCCGAGATCCGCGACCGGATCTTCGATTACCAGGAGTTCATGGAAACGTTCGCGCTCCGGCCCACCCTGGACCAGCTCATCGAGGGAACTGCCACCCAGGTCGCCGGGGCGTTCATGTCGGGGTTCCTGGACCTCGGCCTGGGACCGGCGGCCGGTCCCAGCGACTTCCGCTTCATCGAAGATCTCGTGGAGCAGGTGGCGGCCCGGCTCGACAAGCCAACCCCGTACCGCTCGCCGTGGGGCGCGCTCTTCTCGGCCGAGGACGATCACGGCGCCGGCTACTTCCTGTCCGACGACCAGCGGTTGCTGTTCATCCTGGCCGAGCCGGCGACCGACAGGGGCAGCTTCACCGGCAACCGCCGCGCGGTTGAGGCGACCCGGGCCGTGATCGCGTCCTTGCGGCCGCAGTTCCCCCTGGTCAACGTCGGCGTGACCGGCAAGCCGGCCCTGTCCAGCGACGAGATGACCACCGCGTTTGCCGACAGTCAGAAGGCGACCCTGCTGGCCTTCGCCCTCACTCTGGCGTTCCTGGTGCTGGCCTTCCGCCGGGTGGGCAAGCCGATCCTCATGCTGGCCGTCCTCGCCATCAGCCTGGGCTGGTCGATCGGTCTGGTCACCGCGATCATCGGCCATCTCTCGCTCTTCTCGGTAATGTTCATCTCGATCGTCATCGGCATCGGCATCGACTACGGCATCTACTTCCTGTTCCGCTACGAGGAGGAGCTGTTCCTGGGGCGGGGTCTGGCCGAGGCGCTCCAGATTAGCGCGGTGCGCAGTGGTCCGGGCATGCTGTTGGGCGCGCTCACCGCCGCCGGCAGCTTCTACGTGCTGGCGCTCACCGACTTTCGCGGCCTCCAGGAGCTCGGCATCGTCTCGGGCAGCGCCATTCTCCTGTCCTGGGCGGCCATGATGACGGTCCTCCCGGCTGCCCTCATGCTGGTCGACCGTCGGCACGCCGGCGCATTCCTGCGCGCTCTGCCGCGGGCGGCGGAGCTGGAGCGCGTCCGGGTGCCGTTGCTCGACGTGGTCGCGGCGTATCCCAAGACGGTGCTCACGCTCGCGGCGATCATCAGCATCATCTCCGCGTGGGGCCTCTTCGGGCTTCGGTTCGACTACAACCTGCTCAACCTCCAGGCCAAGGGCGCGGAATCCGTGACCTGGGAGAAGAAGGTCCTGGGGGCAGCGGGGCGCTCGGGCTTCGCGGCGCTCACCAGTGCCGCGACGCTGGACGAGGTGCGGCGCAAGCACGGGGCCTTCACCCGGCTGGCCAGCGCCTCCGAAGTGGACTCGGTCCTGCTCCTGATCCCCGAGGACCAGGACGAGAAGCGCAAGATCATCGCCGATTTCGCCCCCCTGGTGGCCCCGGTGCGGGTGAGCCGGCCGCTGCCGCTGGATCTCGACCGCCTGGTCGGTTCCCTGCAGACCCTGCGCCGGCGGCTCGGCATCGCCGCCAACGAGGCGCCGCCCGGCGAGGGCAAGACGCGCCTGGAAAAGCTCAATGCCCGCTTCGACGGGCTCCTGCGCCGACTGCGCCAGGGCGATCGTGAGAACATCGAGCCGGCGCTGACCCACCTCCAGCAGCAGCTCTATCGGGACTTCCTGAGAAATTTTCAGCGGCTGCAGGCGAATCTGGCGCCCCGGCAGGTGGGCCTCGACGATCTGCCCCGCGAGATCCGTAGCAAGTTCGTCAGCGACCGCGGCTTGTTCCTGCTCCAGATCCACCCGGCGGTGGACATCTGGGACCGTGAGGGAGCGCGCCGCTTCGTAGAGGATTTGCGGACGGTCGACGCCGAGGTCACCGGAACGCCGGTCATCAC
>DATIAY010000205.1:0-27003 GCA_035457825.1 Candidatus Methylomirabilota bacterium | reverse complement strand
AGGTGGCCATCGTGGCGAGCGCGTTGAACCAGAGGGCGTTGATCTCGACGGCCTTGCCGGTCCGTGGCGTCACCACCCAGTCGCCCACCTTCGCGTCCATCCAGGTAAGCTGCACGCCGGGCTCGCCGGAGCGAAGGAGGCCGTCGGCCGGGTCGGCGCCGATGCCGTAGCGCGTGCCCTCGCGGTGCCAGTGCACGATCGACTCCAGCACGGGGAACAGCTCCTTGAGGAGGCCGTCGTCGCCGGTGGCCGCGTGGTACGCGCGGATCGCGTCGACATACCAGAGCGTGGCGTCGACCGTGTTGTATTCGGGCATTTCCCCCCGGTCCGGGAACCGGTTCGGAAGCATCCCCCGGTCGACGAACTGGGCGAACGTCCGGAGGATCCGGGCGGCGACCTCGGGCCGGCCGGTGGCCAGCGCGAGCCCGGGCAGGGCAATCATCGTGTCTCGCCCCCAGTCACCGAACCAGTGATAGCCGGCGATGACCGAGAGGCCCTCAGGCTCCTCGGCCAGGGGCCGGCTGACGATGAACTGGTCCGCCGCCAGCACGAGCCTGCCGATCCACGCCGGCGAGGCGTCGGCGACGGGTCCCGCGGCGGTGCGCCAGCGGCGCAGGAGCTCTGCCTCGTGACGTCGACGCCGCTCCCAGGCTTTCCCGGCGTCGAGGGAAAGCTCGGCCTCCTCGGCCGACAGCACCAGCGTCAGCGCTTCTCCGGCGCTGAGCCGGGCCCGGAAGGTTCCGGCGTGCAGGTGGTCCTCCTCGGCGTCCAGCCTCCGCTCGCGCTCGCCGGTCAGGTGGAAGCCGCGGTACCAGGTGTGGGCCGGGCGGGCCTCGGCTCCGCGCGCCAGCACGAGCAGCGGTCGGGCCCCCGGGTAGGCGACGACACTGAGGCCGTCCGGCACGGGCGTGACGTCCATCCGCCAGTCGTCGCCGTGGGTCGTGCCGTGATAGTCGCGGTAGTTCACGAGCACTTTGAGGTCGAGGTCGACCGCGACGCGACCCCTGAGGACCGCGTAGCGCACGTACGTCGTATTGGCCCCCGGCTCCATCCAGACGCGCTTTTCGACGAGGGCGTCGGCCAGGGAGTACGTCCAGACGGGCACGGTGCCGTCGAGATGGAAGCGCTCGATGGCCCGGTATCCGTGAGGGTCGATGGTGCCGTCGGCCCATCGGTTGGTGGACAGGGCGGCCTCCCGGCCGTCGTACGCGATCTGCTCCTCCACCTTGCTCACGAGCAGGGTCCGGCCCAGGGGCGGAGCGAGCGCGGCCATCAGGAGGCCGTGGTAGCGGCGCGTCAGCGTGCCAGCCACCGTGCCCGAGGCGAAGCCGCCGAGGCCGTTGGTACAGAGCCACTCACGGCGCTCGGCGGAGTCGAGCTGTCCCGCGATCTCGCGCCCGAAGCTCGCCGGGTTCATGCCAGCCGCTCTTTGAGGCGATCCCCTACCCGGAGCGCGTTGGCCATGATGGTCAATGCGGGATTCACCGCGGCGCTGGAGGGAAAGAAGCTGGCGTCCACCACATAGAGGTTGGCCACCTCGTGGGCGCGGCAGTTGACGTCGAGCGCGGAGGTGTGCGGATCGCGCCCGAAGCGGATGGTGCCGTTCTGGTGAGCGACGCCAGCCAGGGGGATGCGCTGCCCGACGAAGAGGTTCCGGGCAAAGAGGCCCTGGTGGCACTCGTGGCCGTGGACCAGGCACTTGGACTGGCGCTGCATGAGGCCTTTCAGCGCAGCGATCAAGCGCTGGTGGCCTTCGACGTTGTTGGGCCGGTAGGAGAGCACGATATTCCCCTGCCGGTCGAGCGTCACGCGGTTGTCGGCATCCGGGAGATCCTCGGAGGTGAGCCAGAAATCCAGCGAGTGCGTGGCCATCAGGTCCAGCGTCCAGCCCGGCGCGACGGCGGGAGCACCGGCCTTCAGGGTGTCGCCATCGAGCTTGCCCACGAAGGAGATGTGCCCCATGGGGTATTCCCAGTCCGGGGAGCCCAGGTAGAAGTCGTTCACGGCCAGGGTCTTCTGGAACACCGTGGGGTTGGGGCACCGAGAGAGCGCCATCAGCACGGAGTTGACGTGCCCCATGTAGTGTCGCCCGACCACGCCCGAGCCATTGCCCAGGCCGTTCGGGTGCCGGTCGTTGGCCGACCGTAGCAGCAGCGCGGCGGAGTTGATGGCGCCTGCGGCCACGACCACGATGTCGGCCGAATACACTTCGCGGGCGCCGTTGCGCTCCACGACGATCTGCGTCACCTCGTGCCCGCTGGGGCTGGTCTCGAGCCGCGTCACGTAGGCGCCGGTCAGCAGGGTCACGTTGGGGTGCTCCAGCGCGGGTTCCACGGCCACCACCTGCGCGTCGGACTTGGCAGACAGCAGACAGGGGTGACCGTCACAGGTCGCGCAGCGGATGCACCGGCTGCGGCGAGGGTCGCTCTCGTCGAGCATGATGCCGAGCGGTACCGGGAAGGGCTTGAGGCCCAACCGCTCGAAGTCGTCGCTGAGCTGTTGGATGCGCGGCTCATGGCTGACCGGAGGGTGTGGGTACGGCCCGCTGGCGGGGGGCTCGGTCGGGTCGGCGCCACGCTGGCCGTGGACGTGGTAGAGCTGCTCGGCCCGGGTGTAGTAGGGCTCGAGGTCCTCGTAGGCGATCGGCCATGCGGGCGAGATTCCCCCATGGTGGCGAAGCTCGCCGAAGTCCTGGCGGCGCAGGCGGAAGAGCGCCGCGCCATAGAACTTCGTGTTGCCGCCCACTCCGTAGTTGGTATGCGGGTGGAGCGGCTGGCCGTCGGCGTCGCGCCAGACCTCCCGGGTCTGGTACCTGCCTTCGACGTTCACGGCCCGCGTGCTCCAGTTGGCCAGCTCGCGTGGCACCCAGTCGCCCCGCTCCAGGATCAAGATCCGTCGGCCCGTCGGCGCCAACGCCCAGGCCAGCGTGCCGCCGCCAGCCCCGGTACCGATGATTGCCACATCGTAGCGAGTGGCCATGGTCTCAGCCTCCTGGAAGGGTTTCACGCCCGGTTAGACACTCCGACGCGGCGGCGGGGTGCGCCGCTGGCCCCGGCGAATCCGGGCGAGGCGGAGCCGGTTCTAAGCGGTGGCATGCGTGAGGCGCTAACTCGTCACTGGCCGGAATACGCGATCGAGGCCGCCGGCCTCGGTTTGTTCATGGTGTCGGCCTGCCTGTTCGCCGCCTTCCTCTACCATCCGAGCTCGCCGGCCGCGCAGGCGTTACCTGACCCGTTGCTCCGCCGCATCCTCATGGGGCTGGCCATGGGCCTCACCGCGATCGCCTTGATCTACTCGCCCTGGGGGCAGCAGTCGGGAGCGCACTTCAACCCGGCGGTGACGCTCACATTCCTGCGCCTGGGCCGGATCACCGGCTGGGATGCCCTGTTCTACGTGACCGCCCAGTGCGGGGGCGGCGTGGCGGGCGTGATTTTGGCCGCGGCCCTCACACGAGGGCTCATTGCCGATCGCTCGGTGAACTTCGCCGTCACCGTACCGGGAGAGTGGGGCCCAGTCGTGGCCTTCGCGGCCGAGGTCGTGATCTCGGGCGGCCTCATGCTGGTGGTGCTCACCATCTCCAATACGCCGCGCCTGAGCCGCTTCACCGGGCTCTTCGCGGGCGCCCTGGTGGCCGTCTACATCACGCTGGAGGCTCCCCTGTCGGGCATGAGCATGAACCCGGCCCGCTCGTTGGCCTCCGCGCTGCCCGCGAACGTGTGGACGGCGTTCTGGATCTACCTGACCGCGCCGACGCTCGGCATGCTCTTGGCCGCCGAGCTCCACCACCGGGCCCGCCGGCCGGTCAAATGCGCCAAGCTCCACCACGACAACGCCCGACGCTGCATCTTCCGCTGCGGCTACATGGCGGCGGCGGCACCCTAGGAGGCGATTCCATGCCCAGGCGCAAGATCGCCACGCTCTTCCTGACCCTCACCCTCGGGCTCGCGCTGCTGATGCCGGGGCCGGCAGCGACGCCGGCGGCACCGCCACTGGCCCAGGCGGTGGAGGCCATCGGGATCACCGTGAGCAACATGGAGCGCGCGATCGCCTTCTATACGAAGATCCTGTTCTTCGAGAAGGTGTCCGACCTGGAGATCGCCGGAGACGCGGTCGAGCGCTTGCACGGCGTGGGCGGGCTGCGCCTGCGGGTCGTCCGCCTGCGGCTCGGTGAGGAGCTCATCGAGCTCAGCGAGCCGCTGACGCCACGGGGTCGTCCCATTCCCTCGGACTCCCGAAGCAACGATCGGTGGTTCCAGCACATCGCGATCATCGTCTCGGACATGGACCAGGCCTACCTCTGGCTGCGCCGTCACCAGGTCCGCCATCTCTCCCCCGCTCCCCAACGCCTGCCCGACTGGAATCCCAACGCCGGCGGCATCCGGGCCTTCTACTTCGCCGATCCCGACGGCCACCCCCTCGAAATCCTGCAATTCCCGCCCGACAAGGGCGATCCCCGCTGGCAACGACCGGGCCATCAGGTCTTCCTGGGCATCGATCACACGGCGATCGTCGTCGCAGACACGGAGGCCAGCCTGGCGCTCTATCGCGATGCGCTGGGGATGACGGTGGTCGGCAGGAGCGAGAACTGGGGCCCCGAGCAGGAGCGGCTCAACAATGTCTCCGGGGCTCGGCTCCGGATCACCACGCTGCGGGCCTCGGCCGGGCCGGGCATCGAGCTGCTCGAGTACCTGACGCCCCGCGATGGACGGCTCACGCCGGGCGACATTCGGGCGACCGATCTCGTCCACTGGCAGACGCTGCTCGCCGTGCGCGACGCGCCGACCGCGGCCCGGGCGCTGGGGACGGGCCGACTCACCCTCGTATCGCCGGGTGTCGTCAGGACGGCCGACGAGCGAGTCGGATTCCGAGAGGGATTCGTCCTGCGCGATCCCGACGGTCACGCGCTTCAGCTTCGCGCCCGCTGAGCCTCCAGCTCGGGCGCGAGCCGGCGCGTCAGATGCTCGCGCAGCGCCATGCGGGCCCGGTGCAGGCAGGACTTGATCGCGGACACGGACTCGGCCAGGATCGCGGCGGTCTCCTCGGAGGAGAGGCCTTCGACGTCGCGCAGGACGAGCACGGCGCGGTAACGCGCGGGCAGCGCGTCGAGGGCCCGCTCCAGCTCGTCACGGATCTCCCCCGAGAGGAACGCGCTCTCCGGGGTCTGCGACCAGTCGGCCAACAGGAAGGCGCGGGCTCCCTCGCGATGGCCGTCGGGCTTGTAGGTGGGTAGCCACTCGTCGAGCGAGGTCTCCACCTCCAGGCGCTTGCCGCGCCGCTTGTTGAGCGCCGCATTGGTGGTGACCCGGTAGAGCCAGGTGCCCACGGCGGCCCGCCCCTGGAAACCGCGCATATTGCGGAACACGCTGAGGAAGACATCCTGGACCACCTCTTCGGCATCCCCCGCGTTGCGGGTGATGGAGTGGGCCAGCCGATAGATCCTGGCCGAGTAGCGCTCCATGAGCATTTCCAGCGCCTCGGCGTCGCCAGCCTGTAGACGCTCCACCAGGCTCCGCTCCGCGTGCACGTCCGTCATGGGCGCCCTGCCGTCGTCGGGCTCGAATGTCACGGCGCCTGGCCTTTGAGCAGCGCCGACACGAAGCCCGAGCAGTTCACCAGGGCCACGCCACGGTCCCGGAGATACAGCAGCAGCGGAATGCCCGGGCGGTCGACAAACGACACTCCCGAAAGATCGAGTGCCACCGGGGTCGAGGAAGCCAGAGCCTCCTCACAGGAGCGGCGGAGCTCCTCCACCCACGGCCCGATGACACGGCCTTCGAGGCGGAGGATGCATCCCGTCCCCGGCCTTTCGATCCGCGCGATCCTGAGCATCGGCCAGGCGTTGTGGCAAGGACCATGCCGGCCAGGGGACGTGCGGTGAGACAAGCGATTCGCCCGGAATTTCAAGAGATTCGAGGCATGCCCGGCCTGACGCCGGACCGCTCCACGACAGAGCGTGGCGGCGATCTACGAAGGAGCAGACCGGCTACGATTATTCGTGGCGGGGACGCTTGATTCCGAGCTTCTCCATCCGACTTCTCAGTGTATTGGGGTGAAGCTTGAGGATCTGCGCGGCCCCCCTGGGCCCCTCGACGACTCCGCCCGTCGATTTCAGCGCGGTCAGGATGTGCGCGCGCTCGACCTCCTCCAGGGATGGCAGCGGAGCCGCGGCTTCCGGGGATCCGGATGGCGGCGACGCTGCCGGCCCCAGCGACGACGCCGGCGCCGGGTCGGCGTCGAGCTCGAGGACGGTGCCCGGAGCCAGGATGACCGCCCGTTCGATGACGTTCTGGAGCTCGCGGATGTTCCCCGGCCAGGAGTACCGGAGGAGACGCTCCATGCTCTGGCCGGACACCGTCTCCAGTCGCTTGCCGAACCGGATCGAGAAGCGGCCGAGGAAGAATGTCACCAGCTGAGGAATGTCCGAGCGGCGGTCCCGGAGGGGCGGGAGCTCGATGGGGAAGACGTTGAGCCGGTAGAAGAGATCGGCACGGAAGCGGCCGGCCCGAACGGCCTCGCCCAGGTCGCGGTTGGTGGCCGCGATGACCCGGACATCGACCCGGACCGTCCGGTTGCTGCCGACGGGCTCGAACTCCTGCTCCTGCAGCACGCGGAGCAGCTTGACCTGGGCCTCCGGCGGCAGCTCGCCGATCTCGTCGAGGAAGATCGTCCCACCGTCGGCCAGCTCGAAGCGACCGACCCGCCGGTCGATGGCGCCGGTGAACGCCCCCTTGGCGTGGCCGAACAGCTCGCTCTCCACCAGCCCGGCCGAGATGGCGCTGCAGTCGACCTTGACGAGGGGGCGATGACGGCGGGCGCTGCGATCGTGGACGGCCCGGGCCACGAGCTCCTTGCCGGTGCCAGTCTCCCCGGAAATCAGGACGGTGGAGTCGGTCCGGGCCACCTGCTCGATCTTTTGGAGGACCCCGAGCAGGGCCGGGCTCGAGCCGATCATCTCGACGAAATTGTGCTCACCCCGGATCTCTTCTTGAAGATAAACGTTCTCGGCGTGCAGCCGATTCCTGAGCGTCTCGACCTCGGTCAGCGCCGCCTGCAGGGCCTCCTCGGCCTTCAGGCGCTCGAGCTCGGCGCCGGCCCGAGAGGCGAACACCTGGAGAATCGACAGCCCCGCCGGCGGGTCCGTCATGGGCTTGTCATCGAGGACGGTGAGGAGACCGATCACCTGACCGGCGGAATCCACCAGGGGGATTCCCAGGTAGCTCTCGGCGCCCAGCTCGACCAGCACCTTGTCGTGAGGGAAGAGCCCCTGGAGATTTCGGCAATGGTAGCTGGTCGCGCCCTCCACGACTTGCTGGCAGGGCGTCATGGCCACGTCGTACTCGAAGTTCTCGGCGACGCCGTTTCCGGCCCAGACGGCCCGCGTGCGAAGCCGGCGTTGCCCATCCCGGCGCTCGGTGACAAAGGCGTAGCGGACCCCGAGGGCAGCCGCCAGGTGGCGGACGAGGGAGTAGAAGAAATCGCTCCCCGTGACGGCCGCCGTCCCTTCGGTGATCGCCCGGAGCACCTCCTCGGCCTGCGCCCGCCGGGCAACCTCCTGCTGCATCGCCAGATTGAGGGTGGTGATGTCTTCGTAGGCCTTCATGTTGGCGACGGCCAGGGCGACCTGATTGGCGACTTCCTGGAGGAACTCCACATCGGCATCGGAGTACTGGTTGCTCCGCGTGCTGGCCACGGCCAGGACACCGACGCTCCGACCCCGGGCGACGAGCGGAACGAGGACATACGATCGCACCCCGTCGGCCAGGGCATGGTCCTCCATCGCGTACTGGCGTTCCTTCTCGAGGTCGCGCCGGAGCAGTGAACGCTGCTCCTGAAAGGCCCAGCCCACGTGGGTCTCGCCGGCGCCCATCTCGAGGCCCACTACGAAATAATCCGAGGGCAGGGACGATTCGAGGACGAAGAGCCGCAACACATTCCGTCGGGGATCGTGGAGGAAGATCGCGGTCCGGTCCAACGGGACGACGCCCCGAAGGGCCCGGGCTATCGCGTTGAAGAGCCCGTCCCGGGTCAAATTCGAGATGATGGCGTTGTTGATCTCGAGCAGCGCGCGGTACCGCTCGGTATCCCGGGCGGGCTCGGCAGGGCGGGGCGACTCAGCGTCCATTGACGTCGGCTCCGGCGTCATTTTACGCCAGCCCGACGAGGACGCTCACACGGCGGGTCGCAACCGGCGCGGGCGCCGGCGTCCCGCCGGCCTCGCGGTTCCGCCTTCACCGAAGTAGTCGATGTAGCGGTCGATGGGGCGTGATCCCGTTCGCAACAGTGAGAGAACATACAGGATCGAGTCAGCCAGGGGAGTGACGCCATCCGTGTTCATCGCCATCTTAGATGCGGGGACGCGGGAGAAGGATTCGCCGGGACCAGGGGAACCCACAGGGTGAAGCGGCTGCCCTCGGCGGGGCGGCTCTCCACGGTCACCCGGCCGCCGTGGGCCTCGGCCACGTGCCGCACGAGGGCCAGCCCCACACCACTGCCGCGCCGGCTCTGCGTCTCGCTCCGTCCCACCCGGTAGAACTTCTCGAAGATCCTCCCCTGCTCCTCACGTGGGATGCCGATGCCCTCGTCGGCCACGGTGAGCGCGAGCTGGCCCTCCACGATCCGGGCGGCGACGGTCAGCGACTTCCGATCCGCCGAGTACTTGATGGCGTTGTCGATGAGGTTGGCCAGAGCCTGCCCCACGGCGTCGGCGTCGAGCGGCACCTCGGGCAGATCGGGCGCCACCTGGACGTCGACCTTGAAACCGTGCTGAGCCAGGGGATGGCTGAACGCCTCCACGGCCTCCCGGACCAGCGGCTCCACCGGCGTGGGGACCCGCTCGTAGGTGCGGCGCCCGCTCTCGATGCGGGAGAAATCCAGCACGTTGTCGATGAGACGGGTGAGCCGCTCGCTCTCCCGCGTGATGACCCGGTAGTATTCCCGGCGCCCCGCCTCGTCGGGCAGCCGGCCCATCTCGAGCGTCTCACCGAACATCCGGATCACGGAGAGCGGCGTCTTGAGATCGTGAGACACGTTGGCCACGAAGTCGGCCTTGAGCCGCGCCATCTCCGTCTCCCGCCGCACCAGGCGATAGGTGGCGACGATGCCGGCGACCACGACCAGGAGCAGGACGCCGAAGGCCGCCGTGAAGATGGCCACCTGGCGGCGGACGGCCTGTCGGGGCGACGGGCCCTCCGGCTGGTAGAGCGCGATCCGCCAGTGCGGAAAGCCCTCGCGGAAGGGGACGGCCACGATGAGCTCGGCGCGCTCGAGGGGCTCCTTGCTGTAAACGGGTCGGCCCCGATCGTCCACGATCGCGCAGATGGTGGGGGCCTCGAGCGGCTTGATGGTCGTGTCGAAAACCTGGTGCACGGCATCCAGGCTGCGCGTGAAGGCAACCAGCACGGGCACGCCCCCGGGCCCGTTGAGAATCGCGGCAAGCCCCGGTTGCTCGCCGGCCACGAAGTGTCGGCGGCCGCCGCGCTCCCACAGGCCGTGGAGGACCGCGGCCGGGACGTTGTTCTGGCCTGGCTCGCGCACCAACGGATAGAGCGTGCCACCGGCCCGATCGACCAGGGTCAGCCGCTCGATCAGCGGGGTCTCGACTCGCACGCTGTCCAGCGCCGCGCGCCAGTCGGGAGCCGTCAGCGCGTGCTCCAGGCGCGAGAGGATCTCGTCGTCGGCCTGCCGCAGGACCATCTCGACCTTGTCGACCGCCATGGAGGCCATGTCCCGCGCCTGCTCTCGGAACAGGAGCTCGGCCGAGCTCTCCCACTGGCGCAGCGAGAGGTAGCCGAGGACAGCCACAGTAGCCGCGGACACCACGACGGCCCCCAGGGCGAGGACAGCGAGGCGTGGCCGGGGCCCCAGCACCCGTCCGCCTCAGCCTGGCTCGGCCAGGAGCCGGCGGATCATCGCCTCGGTCGCCTCGACGGCGCCCTCACCGATGTGGCGGTAGCGGATGATGCCGCGACGGTCCACCAGGAACGTCGTCGGCCAGGCCCAGACGCCCCAGCGGCGCCAGACGGCGTGGTCGTTGTCCTGGACGACGGGATAGCGGATCTCCAGCTCCCGACTGGCCCCGACGACGCGCGCGTACTGGCGCTCCCAGAAGAATTCCGGTGAGTGCACGGCGACGATCGTCAGCCCGCTCTCCTGGTAGCGATCGTGCCAGTCCCGCAACTGCGGGACGACCCGCACGCAGTTGATTCAGCCATACGTCCAGAACTCCACGAGCACCACGCGGCCGCGGAGCCCGGCCAGGGTGAGGGACGCGCTGTTGATCCAGGGCCCGGCCGTGATCTCGGGCGCCGGAGTGCCGGGCTGCACGGCCTGGGCGCTCGCCGCCGGGTCGCGCCCGGCCAGCGAGAGCCCGACCACAACCGCGAGGAGGATCCACCGGCGAGGGCGCATCGTTCGTCCACGATAGCGCGGGGACGCCGCCGGAGTTGTCACGGCAGTGTGAACTTTCCGTCCGAACCGGCTACGCGACCTCCCGCGCGGAGGACGAGAACCCCTGCGGGGCCAGCGCGAACGCCTTGGCGAACTTGCTGGCGAAGACCTGGTAGCCGACAACCGCGACCACCTCCAGCACCTCGGCCTCGGAGAAGTGCTCGCGCAGCCGGGCGAAGCAGGCGTCTGAGACCGCGAGGTCGTCGCGGGTCACCTGTTCGCCGAATTCGAGCGCCACCCGCTCCCGCTCCGTGAAGGACGGGCTCGTGCGATACTCGGCGAGCGCGGCCAATGTCGCCTCGGGGATCCCCACCTTCACGCCCACGGCGTGACGGATGTCCATTCAGTAGGGCGCGCGGGAGAGCGCGGCGACGTGGAGCTGGAGCAGGGCGCGCAGGCGCGCGTCCAGCGTGCCGAGCCACTCGATGGCTCCGTAGAAGCCACCGATCCCGAGCAGCAGCGCCGGCCGGTGGGCCATGAGCTTCTCGGGGGTCGGCACCTGGCCGAAGAGCTTCCGGCCGATCGCATAACACGCCCGGACCGCGAATCCAGGATTCTCGATCGGTGTCACCCGGGTGGCTATGACTGGTTGCATGTGGCATCCTCCCTGTTCACACGATTTCCTGTTCGGGGGTGGCCTCGCCGAAGCGGCTCATCGAGTAGGCCGGCAGTCCCGCGTACACCTCGTGCAGGCGACGATTGATCTCGCAATTGGCCAGCGCGAACAGGCTGCGGCCCGTCTGATCACCCTCGACCAGAAAGGGTCCCAACCGCTCGACCTCCAGCACCCAGAGCGCCTGGGCGATGCCCAGCTCCTCGAGCCAGTGCACCTCGCGCACGCCCCTGATGCACTTGCCGTAGGTGGCGCCAAGCCCATAACCGACGGTGGTGAGGTAGACGGCCCCGTGCGGCACGAACCACTCCCGGTAGGCCAGCTCGGTGAGCCCGGCCTTGCCGACCACGACCTTCGTCCCGGATCGCTCGAACCACCGCGCCATCGAGCGCCCGAAGCGGAACGAGGCCGTGGCCGTGACCGCCTCCACGGCATACCGGCCGTCCGGTCGCCGGGTCGCCGCCGGCGAGCAATGGAAGTTGACGTTGGTGAGCTGACGGACGCTGTCCGGCAGCCCCCGGCCCTCGTCCACGACCTTGCGGTAGACGCTTTCGCGCGCGGTGTAGACGAACCCGTCGAGATAGACGACGTCGCCGAGCTTGAGGCGGGCCAGGTCGGCGGCGGGGACGGGTGTCGTCAGGCGGACTTCGTCCATCGCGACGTCATTAACTGTAGCGGGGGCCGCGTGCTCGGGTAGCTCCGAGGGTGGCCTGCTCAAGGTGCGGCGTGGCTCCGTTGTAGCGGGGGCCACGTGCTCGGGTAGCTCCGAGGGTGGCCTGCTCGAGGTGGGGCGTGGCTCCGTCATGGCCAGTCGAGCGTGGTGCGGCGGTAGTAGTCGGTGAACCATTGGGGGTCGGTCCTGAACTCCACCCGGCCATCGGCGTGGATGCGGGCGGTGGCCCGACGGGACGACAGGCAGAAGGCGTGGATCCCGATGGGCATCCCCCCGGTGTGGGTGTAGGCGACCTCGACGTGCGTGGCCACCACCAGCGAGGTGCCCGCGAAGCCCATGGCCCCGATGCCGACCCAGTTCCCGAGCCGCGTCAGCTCCTCTTCGAGCGCGGCGATCTCCGGCTCGGGGTTGCGACTGCCCACCGCTCGCAGGCACGCCGCCTCCTTGCCCAGCCGCATGCACGTGTCCTTGGCCCCACCGATCCCCACGCCCACGATGGCCGGCTGGCAGGCCAGTCCCCGCCGTCCGAACTGCACGAGCGTGTCGATGAAGAAGCGCTTGATCCCGCCCACCCCGTCGGCGGGAAAGAGCATCCGGTAGTCGGTGCCGAAGAGCCCGCCCTTGTGCACGGTGGTGAGGTCGAGAAAGTCCCAGCCCGGCTCGAAGGCGTAGGTGATCTCGGGCGCGTGCACGCCGACGTTGTTGTTGTGGTCGGCGCGGGTGAGCGGATGCACGCGATTGGGGCGCAGCGGGATGGTCGCGGTGGCCTCGGCCGTCGCCCGGCGCAGAGCCCGCTCGAGGGCGACGAAGCCCCCTTCGATCGCAGCCTCATTGCCCATGCGGACATAGTAGCGGGGCAGCCCGGTGTCGGCGCACATCGGCCGGCGGTCGGCCGAGGCGATCTCCCAGTTGGCCAGCATCTCGGTGAGGACGAAGCGGGCCAGCTTGCCCGTCTCCCGGTCCCGGGCCAGCCGGACGCCCTCACGGTAATCGGGCGGGATGTCGATGGCGGCCCGGGCTGTCAGCTCGCGGGCGGTGTCCTCGATGAGCTTGGCGGGAATCAGCCGGCTCACGGCGACGCCCACCACGCCAGGACGATCGACACCCGCAGCCTGCCCATGGTGGGGCCAGTCTATCACTGGCGACCGAGGAGCCGGCCAGCGGTTGCGACCCGGAGGGCACCAGGGTAGCCTGCGCCATCGCGTAACTCGTCGGGCGCTGGCGAGAGGGGGATGACGATGATCGATACGACGCGACGGTGGCTCGTCACGCGCGCTCTCACCCTGTGCAGCGGCTCACTGGCTGCGGTCCTGGCCGGCCCCCGCCTGGCTCTGGCGCAGGGTCCCGGAGGGTCGCCGGGCCCGGGGGACAAAGTGTTCATGGACCACGCGGAGAGGTTGAAGCGCCGGGCGGTGGAAGCCGGAGACCAGCCCTACGGCGCGGTGATCGTGCGGGACGGACGCCTGGTGGGCGAGGGGCCGAGCCGTGTGGTCGTGAACCGCGATCCGACCGCTCACGCCGAGATGGAAGCCATCCGTGATGCCGCCCGGCGTCTGGCCACGCGCGATCTGAGCGGGTGCGTGCTCTATGCGACCTCGCGGCCCTGCCGCATGTGCGAGGCGGCGAGCTCCTGGGCGAGCCTCTCGCGCATCTACTTCGGCGATGCGGTGACCGATGGTGGCCCGCCGCGCTCCGCGGCGTGTTGACACGAGCCACCGATCACTCCCCGGCCCGCGGGCGGCTCGCTCGGTGGACGGTCATGCTCCTGGCTCTCGCCCCCGGGCTCGCGACGGCCGGCCCCTCGGCCACCGGGCTCACGTCCTTCACGCCCGTGGCCCAGATCCCGCCCGGCGCCACCGAGCGGCAGCGCTACACCGGGCTCCACGCGGCGGCCGCCCGCGGCGATGCCGGCGAGATCAGGGGCCTGCTGGCTCAGGGGGCCGATGCGAACGCCCGCGACGGTCATGGCCGCACGCCCCTGCACGTGGCCGCCTTCGCCTCACACTACGAGGCGGTGCGTGCCCTGGTGCGCGGCGGCGCGAACCCCAACGCCTTCGACATTCAGCGCTACGACATCGTGACCATCGCCGCCGTGAAGGACGACGTGGCCATGGTGAGCCTCGCGCTGGCGCTCGGCACGAGCCCGGGGAACGTCACCAGCCCCTACGACGGCACCGCCCTCATCGCCGCGGCCCACCTCGGGCACGAGGGAGTCGTACGGGAGCTCATCCGGGCCCGGGCGCCGCTCGATCACGTCAACAATCTCGGCTGGACCGCCCTCATCGAGGCCGTGATCCTGGGCAACGGCGGCCGGCGGCACGTCGAAACGGTGCGCGCGCTCGTGGAGGCTGGCGCCCGGGTCGATCTCGCCGACCGTCAGGGCGTGACGCCGCTGGCGCACGCCCGCCAGCGCGGGTATGACGAGATGGTCACGATTCTGGAGCGAGCCGGCGCGAGGTGAGCGAGCGCGGCAACCCCCACGCGCAGATCGTCGCGGCCAGCCCGCCGAGCCCCAGTGTCACGAAGGCCCACCCCCACAGCGCGGGGGTCGCTCCCGGCAGGTTCGTAGCTTTGAGCACGGCTCCGAAGGCCAGGGGCGCAATGGCCCCCGCCCCGAAGCCCAGCAGTGATCGCAGGGCCAGCGCTGAGCCGAGGTACGACGGGTGGACGGCCTCGGTGACCGCGGTCGAGAGCACGGGCGAGTCCCCGAGGGCCGTGAATGCGTACACCGCGCCGACGGCAAAGACCAGCGCCAGCGGCCACCCGATCAGCCATCCGAAGGCGAAGGAGCAGACGGTGGCCGTGGCGGCCATGGCCACCAGCACGGCCCGGCGGCCCAGCCGATCAGAGAGGCGGCCCATGGAAAAAGAGGCGACGAGTCCGGTGAGGTGAAAGGCCGCCGACATGAACGCGCCCACCTCGGCGGCGCGAAGCAGGGTGGCCCCCGTGACCCCCATGGCGGCGGCCACGAACGCCGGCGTCCACGCCCACATGCCGAGCAGCTCCCAGGAATGAAACGTGTAACCGAGGATCAGCCGCATCGCGGGCCGATTTTTCAGCACTTCGCCGCCGAAGCGGCCGCCCTGGGCGCGGGCGTGAATCCGGGTGGGGGTGACGCGCAGCGGGAGCCAGGCCAGCGCCATACCGATGGCCGGACCGATCCCGGTGAGCAGGAACGCGAGCGGATAGCCGCCAGGCAGCGCCAGACCGGTCACGAGCAGCGACAGCGCGTAGCCGAGCGATGAGAACGCCAGTAGCCAGCCGACGGCGGCTCCACGGCGTGCCGGCGGGTAGCGATCGGCGATCAGCATGATGGCCGTGGTGTACGTGCCCCCCTGTGAGAGCCCGACCAGCGTGTACAGGATCAGCGCGGAGAGATACGAGCGCGCGAAGAGCGCGAAGCCGAGCGCCACCGCCGCGCCCAGCCAGCCCGACCAGAGAAAGACGCGCCGGGCCCCGATCCGGTCGGCCAGCGCCGAGAAACAGAGCAGGGAGACCGCGTAGCCCGCCTGGAAGCCCGTCGACACCGACCCGGCCTGGACCGCCGTCATCCCCCACGCCGGCCAGAGCACGGGCAAGGCCGCCGCATAGGTCTGGAAGACGAGCATGTTGAAGGCTCGGGAGGCGCACAGCGTGACCAGCCACGCGTCCACGCTCACTCCCCCGCGGGGCGGTCGATCAATGCCGAAAGGCCTGGCCGATGAACTCCGGGAAGCGTTGCTCCAGCTCGGCAACGACGGCATCGGCGACGTCGGTCGCGCTGCCGGGTCGATCGGACGGGGCGCTGCGCGTCCACTGCTCGATGTAGGCGTCGGACTCCTGCAGCCCGAGCTGCATCGCCGCGGAGTCGATGAGCATCTGGAAGCGCTCCGAGAGCTGCCGGGTCACCGTGTCGGCCCCGTCGCGCGTCTCCACACTGGCCGGGATGCCCCGCCAGGCGATGATCTGGTAGGTCGCCATCGCGGCCGGATTCAGCCGCCCATGTACTGGCCGAGCAGGGTGATCTGATCCCCGGACCGCAGCGTCGAGTCGAGCGAGTGGCTGATCCCCAGCACGGCGTCGTTCACGAGCACCTCGATGTGCTCGCCGATCTCGGCCCCGTGCCAGAGCGCGGCCTGGAGCTCGGGGAACCGGTGGGAGAGCGCCCTGAGCACCGAGCGCACGGTGGCGCCGGCGGCCAGCGGCTCGCGGAACTCCTGCCGCCCGGTCCCGTCGCCGCCGGTGAACTTCGTGATCCAGCTCACCACCTCGACGGTCACGGACGCGGCGTCAGTGCGGCTCGCCGCCGGGGATGGTCCGCGCTCGGGGAGCGTCACCCCTGACCCGTGCTGCAGCACGTGCCGGGCTGGGCCAGCCGCAAGCCGCGCGTGGAGGCGGCTGCCGGGCGCTCGTCCTCGAGGTCGTGGTTGAGCACGTAGACCTCCCATTCCACGCCGTCGGGATCCTCGACCCAGAACTTGTCCTGGTTGGCGTGGCAGCAGTCGACGCCGAATTCCTCGCGGACGGCGAGACCGGCCGCCTTCACGCGCTCGAGCTGCCGCACGACCTCGGTCCGGGAGCCGAGCTGCAGCCCCAGATGGGCGCGCCAGCCCTGGGCCGAGGTACCGGAGTGCTCGGACAGGGCGAGGTTGAGCGGCGCCCACGGGGGCAGGAACTTGACGTAACCGTCCTTCACCTTGACGGGGAGGACGCCCAGGAACTTCTCATAGAAGGCGCGGCTGCGCGTGAGGTCGGCTACCCCGAGGTGGGTGTGCACGCGGGGGACGACGGCGACCGGGCGCGGCCCGAGCTCCAGGCGCATGGCGACTGCCGACTGGCCACACGTAGCGACATACTCTCCGGAGGCGTGGACAACCGGATCCACCGCGTCGCGGGCGACGGAGCGGAAGCCGAACCGCGAAAAGAAGTCGGTCGCGGTTGTGGTGAGCAGGAACACCTGCTCGACTCCCCCGGCGCGGGCCGATTCGAGCATTCGCCGGGTGAGCGCTGTCCCGATATCCCGGCCTCGATGGGACGGCGCGACGACCAGCGAGCGCAGCAGCGCGCTCGCTCCGTAACGCTCGAGCCCCACGGCCCCCACCACGCGGCCGGCGGCGCGAGCGACCAGGAACTCTCCGAAGTGGCTGCTCACGCCCGCCCGGGGCATGGCGGCCTCGTCCAGCAGACCCAGCACGACGTCGAGGTCGCCCGGGCGCGCCCCGTCGATTTCGATGCCCACGGCGCTGGCCCGCGCCCCGGCCGGGCCCGGCTTGCGGGCGCGCACGAAGGCGCTCATGAACTTGCCGTCCAGCAGGGGCGCGACCGCCGTCGCATCGATGCCGGCGCCGGCCAGCAGCTCCCTGGCCTCATCGACGTGGTAGATCCGCGTCGGCTCGATGTCGATGTCGGTGAACCCGGCCCGCGTGAGCTTGTCGCAATACTCCGACTCCTCCAGCGCTCCCGCCACGCAGCCGATCCAGAGCTCGACGCTCCGGCGCAGATCGGCCGGCACTTCGCCGCGGACCACCACATCGGAGACGGCGAACCGTCCGTCGGGGCGGAGGACCCGAAAGGCCTCGGCCAGCACCCGGTCCTTGTCCGGGGAGAGATTGATGACGCAGTTGGAGATGACGACATCCACCGAGGCGTCGGGCAAGGGCACGCGCTCGATCTCGCCCTTGAGGAACTCGACGTTGGTGGCGCCGGCCTTGCGCGCGTTTTCCCGCGCCAGGGCCAGCATTTCGTCGGTCATATCCAGGCCGTAGGCTTTGCCGGTGGGCGCCACCCGGCGCGCCGAGAGCAGCACGTCGATGCCCCCGCCCGAGCCCAGGTCGAGCACGACCTCCCCGGGGCGCAGCTCGGCCAGCGCGGTGGGATTGCCGCAGCCGAGGGAGGCCTGCACGGCCTCCGCCGGCAGGCCCGCGGTCTCCCCGGCCTGATACAGATCGCCAGTGATGGGATCGCAGCTCTCGCCGCAGCAGCCGCCGGCGCCTTGGGTCACCCGGAGGGCGATCTTGCCGTACTTGTCCCGCACGGTCGTCCGAATGTCGTCGCTCATGTCACGCTCCTTGCCGCTAGCAGCAGGCGGTGAGCAGGCGAACCAGCTCACTCACCGTTTCCGGCCGCACCGAGTAGTACACGAACCGCTCCTCCCGCCGGCTGGCCACCAGGCCGGCGCGACGGAGGAGGTCCAGGTGGTGGGACAACGTG
Organism: Candidatus Methylomirabilota bacterium; assembly: GCA_035457825.1. Lineage (GTDB taxonomy): Bacteria > Methylomirabilota > Methylomirabilia > Rokubacteriales > CSP1-6 > 40CM-4-69-5. Next base: position 9,082 of record DATIAY010000205.1, on the reverse strand, counting down.
GGACCGGGGACCTCGAGCTCGGCCTGGATCTCTCCGGCCGGCAGCTCCCGCCCCGCCCGAGCCAGGAAGAAGAAGATCTGCAGCCGGGTGAGGTGGGCCAGGGCCTTGAAGGCCTCGACGTGCCCCTCGCGGGCCTGCAAATCCATCAGCGGGATCCTCGATTTCATAGTTCGAATATTACTGAACTATGAAATCGGTGTCAAGCCCCCCGGGGTTACCCTTCCTTGTCCTCGTACTTGTGCTTGAGCTCGGCCACCACGTTGGCGTCGGCCAGCGTGGTGGTGTCGCCCAGGGCCCGTCCCTCGGCCACGTCCCGGAGCAGCCGACGCATGATCTTGCCGCTGCGAGTCTTGGGCAGCTCGGCGGCGTAGATCACGTCATCGGGCCGGGCCAGGGACCCGATCTTCCGGGCCACGTGCTCCTTGATCTCCTTCTTGAGGTCTTCCGACGTCGTCCGCCCGGCCTTGATGGTGACGAAGGCGGCGATGGCCTGGCCCTTGATCTCGTGGGTCCGGCCGATCACGGCCGCCTCGGCCACGGCCGGATGATCGACCAGCGCCGACTCCACCTCCATGGTCGAGACCCGGTGCCCCGAGATGTTCATGACGTCGTCGATCCGGCCGAGCAGCCAGACGTAACCTTCCTTGTCGCGCTTGGCCCCGTCCCCGGTGAAGTACACGCCGGGCACCTGGCTCCAATACTGCTTGTGGAAGCGCTCGGGGTCGCCGAAGATGCCGCGCAGCATCCCCGGCCAGGGCTTCTTGAGGACCAGGTAGCCGGCGTCCACCGACTCGCCCTTGTCGTTGACGACATCGGCATCGACCCCGGGGAACGGGAAGGTGGCCGAGCCGGGCTTACACACGGTGAGCCCGGGCAGCGGGGAGATGAGGATCTGGCCCGTCTCCGTCTGCCACCAGGTGTCCACGATGGGACAGCGACCGCCCCCGATCACCTTCCAGTACCAGACCCAGGCCTCGGGGTTGATGGGCTCGCCGACCGTGCCCAGCAAGCGCAGAGAGGTCAGGTTGCAGCGCTTGGGATATTCCTCGCCCCAGCGGACGAACGTGCGGATGGCGGTCGGCGCGGTGTAGAGGATGGTCACCCCGTACTTCTCGATGATGCGCCAGAAGCGGTCCTTGTCCGGGTAATCGGGCGTGCCCTCGTACATCACGCCGGTCGCTCCGTTGGCCAGCGGACCATACACGATGTAAGAGTGGCCGGTGACCCACCCGATGTCGGCGGTGCACCAGTAGACGTCCTCTTCCCTGAGGTCGAAGATCATCCGGTGCGTGGCGGAGATCCCGGTGAGATAACCGCCGGTGGTGTGCACGATGCCCTTGGGCTTGCCCGTGGAGCCCGACGTGTACAGCAGATACAGCATGTCCTCGGCATCCATGGGTTCCGGCTTGATGTAGGCGTCGGCGCCCTTGACGAAATCGCTCCACCACACATCGCGGTCGCGCTGCCAGTCGATCTCCTGACCGGTGCGCTTGTAGACGATCACCGTCGACACGAACGGGCAGCCCTTGAGCGCCTCGTCCGTGTTCTTCTTGAGCGGAACCTGGGAGCCCCGGCGATAGCCGCCGTCGGTGGTGATGACGATCTTGGACTTGCAGTCGTTGATCCGGTCGCGGAGCGACTCGGGAGAGAATCCGCCGAACACCACGCTGTGCGGGGCGCCGATGCGGGCACAGGCCAGCATGGCGATGGGCAGCTCGGGGATCATCGGCATGTAGATGGTGACGGCATCGCCCTTCTTCACACCGTGCCGCTTCAGCGCGGCCGCGAACTGGTTCACCTCGCGGTAGAGGTCCCGGTAGGTGAGGACCCGGCTGTCACCCGGCTCGCCTTCCCAGATGATGGCCGCCTTGTTGCGCCGTGGCCCCTCCACGTGGCGGTCCAGACAGTTGTCGGAGACGTTGAGCTTGCCGCCGACGAACCACTTGGCGTAGGGTAGCTTCCACTCCAGCGCCTTCGTCCACGGCTTCATCCAGCGCAGCTCGCGGGCCTGCTTCTCCCAGAAGCGGACAGGGTTGGCCTTGGCTTCCTTGTAGACCGCCGCGCTCTTGACGACCGCGCGCCTGACGAACTCCCGGGCCGGCGGGAATTTCCGGCCTTCCTTGAGCAGGGCCTGGATGGGTTCGTCGCGGCGACCTGTCGTCCTGGCTGTCGGCATGACTGACCTCGTCTGGCTAGAGGAAATTTCTGCGCCGGTCGGCGGGGCGATTATACGGAGGACGCCCGGGGGGCTGCAAGGCTAGGAACGGGTCGGCCGACCCTCCCGGGCCGGCAGGAACTCATCCCGACGGGTCTTCAGCCGCCGCACCAGCTCGTCATAGGACCCCGAGCGGATGATGCGGTCGAACTGAGAGCGATAGTTCCCGACGAGGCTCACGCTCTCGATGACCACGTCGTAGATCAGCCAGCGGTCGTCACGCCGGAGCAGGCGGGCCTCGACCGGCACCTCGGCACGCTGCCGGGTGATGACCTTGCCGCGCACGACGGCGTACTCGCCGTCGATGGTCTCCCCGGTGAACTGCAGCTGCTCGCCGCCGTAGAGGTCGATCTTGGCGATGTAGGTCCGCTCCAGCAGGTCGGCGAAGAGCTGGACGAATTCCTCCCGCTGGGCCGGCGTACGTCCGTGCCAGTGGCGGCCCAGCGCCCTCCGGGCCGTCTCCGTCATGTCGAACACCTGCGCGGCGACCTGGCGGACGGCGGCGCGCTTGGCGTCGTACGGCAACGCGGCGTCCTCCAGGATGCGCTGCACGTGGTCCGTGTACCGCCGCACCTGGTCGGTGGGCGATCCCGCCCGCGCGGCCGTCGCCGAGGCCAGCAGCAACACCGCGACCATCAGGCTGGCCCGGCCGGTCGCACTGGTCATCACCGCCGCTCGATCTTCAGCCCGGTCTTGGTCACCGCGACGGCGGCCGAGCCCGCTTGCCGGAGCACACGGGCCAGCTTGTGTTTCTCCAGCAGGGTCCGCAACTGCGACTCGCCCCCCTCACCGAGGACCTCTTCGGCCACGGTCGCCGAGTGGATCACCGCGCCGTGACTGTCTTGAAGATGGAACATCTGCACGGAACGATCGTGAGCGTAGAAATCGTAGATGACGGCGGTGGGGAACTCCCGCTGCAGGTACTCGCGCACCGTCCGCACCAACTGTTCGCTCACCATAGCGGCGGCGCGCCCGGCCGGGGCCCGCGACTCCTCGATGGGCACCGCGGGAATGGCCGGCCCCGGGACCACGGCCGGCTCCTCGCGGCGTGGCGCTTCGACGCGCGAGCGATGAACCGCCCGCGTCGGGACCGCTTCCGCCCGGGAATGGGGTCGGGCCGCAGGCGCCACCGGTGCGACCGGGGGCGGAGGTGGCGGCGGAGGCGGCGGATCGGGCGGCGGCGGGGCCACGGGCTCCAGGCGCGGGGCCCGGGCGGCGGCGCGCGGGCGGGGCGCGGGTGGCTCGACAGGAGCCTCCGGCTCCCGCATCTCCTCCACCTGAGAGAACTGCAGGCCGAAATGAAACTCGAGGCAGTCGACGCGACGGAACCGCAGGTGGCGGATCTTGCGGAGGAAGCCCTGGGGGATCCGCTCGGCGATGAAGATGACCCGCGGCTCGGTGGACGACACCACCGGATAGAGCTGGTGGAGCTCGTCCGGCGCCTCCAGGCACCAGGAGTAGGCCTCCAGTGCCCGCAACATCATCTCGTCATCGGCTTCGAACCCGACGGCGACGAGCGTGAGGACATCCTCGGCGTCGATCGTGACCAGATCGATGGTGCTCCCGCCCAGGGCCGCCTGGCTGTCGAGCAGTTGAAGCCCGGGCTCGATGGAGGCGACCGACGCGACGACGAGCTCCTGCAATTCCTTGGCGTCCTCGATTTTCAACGACCTGAATTCCGGGTTCATGCCCCCTCCAACCGGGTCCGCGACGAGCGCCGTTTCGAGCGAGTGGAGCGCGCGTTGGCCACGCAACCACTGTGCCAGAGGCAGCGCCGGCGTAGCGAGGAATAGTCGGGAGAATCGACCACTGCCTAGTGCAATGAGACTAGAAAGAAGCGGGCGAGCCGCTCCTGCAGTTCCGCGCCCAGTCCGCCGTGGTATCCCTCATCGGTGAAGACGAACTGGGCCGCGGGGTTGCCGGCCAGCGCACGCGCCAGGTGCTCGGCGTGGTGGAAGGGGATCTGCTCGTCTAACCGGCTGTGGATCAGCAACACGGGAATGCCCAGTCGCCGGGCCGCCTCTCCCGGCGAGGGGCGAGTGATGTCGGCCCCCAGCAAGAGCCGGGACCACAGGCGCATGAGACCCACCAGGGGCTCGCGCAGGAGCCACAGACCCCGGTAGAGATCGCGGCCGAGGAGTCGGAGGTCGGCAAACGAGGCGTAGGCGGCCACCGCTCGGATGCGCGGATCCTCGGCGGCGGTCAGCAAGGCGACGGCGCCGCCGAACGAGAAGCCGAACACTCCCACTGGACCGAGCCCGCGCGCCTCGAGCACATCGACGGCCCGCTTCAGGTCGTCGCGCTCGCGATGCCCGAGGGTGGTGACGCGGCCCTCGCTCTGGCCAAAGTACCGAAGGTCGACGAGGAGCACCGTGAAGTGCCGGTGAAGCGCGGCGGCCAGCGGGAGCAGATCCCGTTTGTCCACCGGGTACCCGTGCAGGAGGATCACGGCCGGCTGCCCGGGTCGCGCGGCGATCCAGGCCGAGAGTTGCAGCTCGTCGGCGGTTCGGATCGTCACCGTCTCCACCGCCAGCCCAAGATCGGCCGGGCGCAGGTCGATGGTGAGCCGGGGCGGCCGCACGGCCAGCCAGAAGGCGAGCAGGCTCGCCAGCACGAAGCCGCCAACGAGCAGCAGGGCAACCGGGGCGATCTTCAGCGCAGCTCGGCCGGCGGCGGGCGCGTTGCGCCCCTCAGGTGAGCGGGCCGTGGTCAGTCATGGCGGATCGAGGCGTGACCGTTGAGCCGGGCCAGCAGGCCGTGCAACGCCTTGCGGGTCTCCGCATCCTGGGGGGCCATCCGCACGGCGCCCTCGAGCTCACGCGCCGCCTCGGCCCAGCGGCCCTTGCGCATGAAAATCCGGCCGAGATTCATGAAGGGAAACTGCCGCGGCTCGTAGCGGGGCGCCCGCTTGGCCTTCTCCAGCCAGGGGATCGCCTCGTCGAGCTTGTCCTGCTGCATCAGGTAGACGCCGATGTCGTTATAGGGGTTGCCGAAGTCGGGATCGACCTCGATGGCCTTGAGGCATTCCTGCCTCGCCTCGTCCAGGCGGCCCTGGAAGCTCAGCGTCCAGCCCAGGAATGTGTGAGCCTCCGCCGTGGGACGGACCGCGAGAGATCGTCGGTAGAGGTCGATGGCGGCCTCGAGATCCCCCTGCATCTGCCGGCCGTAGGCCTCCCGCCACAGCTCGGTCGCCCGGGCGAGATCGTCGGCGTCGCTCATGGTCGAAAGGTAGAGGAGGCTTCCAGGGACATCAGCAAGAAGGCTATTATACGCGCGGGGACAGTCGTGCGCGGATCGAGGTGCAGCGACGATGCACAAGTATGTCATCCGGCGCCTCCTGCTGTTCATCCCCTCCCTCGTGGGCGCCTCTCTGCTCATCTTCCTGCTCCTGCGCGTGGTGCCGGGCGACATCGCCGAGATCCTCGTCTACCAGACCGGCAGTGAGTCGAGCGCGGTACAGGAGAAGCAGATCCGACAGATTCGGGCCGAGCTCGGCCTCGACCAGCCCGTGGCCATCCAGTACCTGAGCTGGCTGGGCGGGGTGGTCCGCGGGGACTTCGGTTACTCCTACACCCAGCGGCGACCGGTCACCGAGATTCTGCGCGAGCGCTTCCCTCGCTCGATGGAGCTGGCCTTTCTCACCATCGTGGTCGCCCTGCTGTGGGCCGTCCCCCTGGGCGTGATCTCGGCCGTGCGCCAGAACACCTGGGCGGATTACCTGGTCCGAGTGGTGAGCATCAGCGGCCTCAGCCTGCCCATCTTCTTCACCGGCGTGCTCATCCTCTACTTGCTGGTGCGGATGTTCCGCTGGATGCCGCCCCTGGAGTTCGTGGCGTTCGTCGACGATCCCGTCGAGAACCTCAAGCAGCTGGTGTGGCCTACCCTGGCCCAGGCCTACTACATCAGCGCCCCCATTATGCGGTTGACCCGGTCCCAGATGCTCGAGGTCGTTCGCCAGGACTACGTGCGGACGGCGCGCGCCAAGGGTCTGGCCGAGCGGGCGGTGGTCTACCACCACGCGCTGAGCAACTCGCTCCTGCCCGTCGTCACCTTCATCGGGTGGTGGGGCGGACGGCTGCTCGGCGGCATCGTGATCATGGAGATCATCTTCGCGATCCCGGGCATGGGCACGGCGCTGGTTCAGGCCGTCAGCTACCGCGACTACCCCACGGTGCAGGCCCTCATCTTCGTCATGGCCCTCGTGTTCCTCATCCTGAACCTGGTCGTGGACCTCCTGTACGCCTGGCTCGACCCTCGGATCCGGTATGCCTGATCTGGCCGACGGCCTGACCGTCCGCGCCCCCGGCATCGCGGACGCCGGGTCGTGGCGTCAGGCGCCCGCCCGCCACCTGCTGGCCAGGCTCCGGTGGTTCGTCGCCCGGCAGCCCCTGGGGGCCATCGGCGCGGTGATCATCGTGCTCCTGATCGCCACCGCCGTGTTCGCTCCCCAGCTGGCGCCCCACGGGGCCAAGGATGCCGCGTTCGCCCCCTACCTGCCGCCTAGCGCCGAGTTTCCGATGGGAACGGACCATCTCGGCCGGGACATGCTGAGCCGCGTCATCTGGGGCGCCCGGCTCTCGCTCTACGTGGGGCTGGTCTCCGTGCTCCTGGGCATCACCCTCGGCGGCCTCTGGGGCGTGATCACCGCCTACTTCGGCGGGCTGGCCGACTCGGTGAGCCAGCGCATCGTGGACAGCGTGATGGCCCTGCCCCCCATCATCCTGGCCCTGTCCCTCATGGCCGCGCTCGGCCAGTCCGTCGACAACGTGATCGTGGCCCTGGCCATCCTGCTCGGGCCCACGGCGGCGCGCACGCTGCGCTCGGTGGTGCTGAGCCTCAAGGAGACGCCGTTCGTGGAGGCCGCCCGCGCCGCCGGTGGCTCGCAGTGGCGGGTCATCTTCCGTCACGTCTTGCCGAACACCTTCGCCACCTATATCGTGCTGGCCACCGTCAACATCGCCTACGCCATAGTGGTGGAGGCAGCCCTGAGCTTCCTGGGCCTGGGCGCACCGCCCGACGAGCCGTCCTGGGGCGGCATGCTGACGTCGGGGGTGCAGGCCCTGGAGACCGCACCCTGGATGATCTTCTTCCCGGGCGCGGCGATCAGCCTGACCGTCTTCGGGCTGAATCTGCTCGGGGACGCCATCCGGGACTTGACCGATCCCCGGCTCCGCGGGGGGCTCGGCTGAGCCACCCCCGATCACAGGAGGGACAAGTGATGAAGCGCTCGCAGATCCTCGTCGTCGTTTTCATCCTCCTGGCGCTGGGCGCCAGCGTCGCCGGCGTCGCCGCCCAGGACAAGCCGCGCCATGGTGGCGTCCTCAACTGGTACGTCTACGGCGATCCTGGCCGGCTGGACATCCACACGGAATCGCCCCTGTCGGTGCAGCAGGCTGTCGCCGGCGTGTACTCGGGCCTCCTGCACCACGATCCCGACGACCCGACGAAGATCGTCGGGGATCTTGCCGAGCGCTGGACGGTCTCGCCGGACGGCAAGACGTACACCTTCCAGCTCCGGCAGGGCGTCAAGTGGCACGACGGCCAACCCTTCACCGCCACTGACGTGAAAGCCAGCCTCGACCGCGTCCTGAACCCCGACTTCAAGAGCCCTCGCTGCGGCTCCATGCTCAAGCCGGTGGTGGCCAGCGTGGAGGCGGTGAATCCCCGCACCGTGCAGATCAACCTCAAGTTCCCGGCCGCTCCCTTCCTCGAGTACCTGGGTTCGGCGTGGTGCCGGATCGTCGCCAAGCACGTGCTGGACAAGTTCGGCAACGACCTCTCGCGCCCCGAGGCCCAGATCGGGACCGGGCCCTTCAAGTTCAAGCGGTACGAGCGGGGCAGCGTGATCGAGTGGGAGAAGAACAAGGATTACTTCGTCCCGGGCCTGCCTTACCTGGACGGGGTGAAGCAGTTCGTGCTGGTGGGCGGGCCGACCCAGCTCGCCGCGGCCAAGGCCGGCCGGATCCACCTCTGGGATACCTGGCCCCCGTTGCGGAAGACGGAGGCCGACGAGCTACGGCGGGCCCGGGGGGACGAGGTCGACATCAGCCAGAACTCGATCGCCACGATCGCCCTGATCTATCTGCACACCCAGAAGCCGCCTTTCAACAACCCCGATTTGCGCCGGGCCGTCAACCTGGCCATCGACCGCCAGGACCTGGTCGCCAAGGCCTTCGAGGGCGCCGGCGTCGCCTGTGCGCTTCTCGACCCCAAGCTGTTCGGGGACTTCGCGCTCCGGCTCGACGAACTCCAGAAGCTGCCCGGCTGCCGGCAGCCCAAGGACCAGGATCTGGCCGAGGCCAAGCGGCTGGTGGAAAAGCATCACCCCAACGGCGTGGACATCGAGGCCTCCGTCCGCTCGGTGGGCGGCTACGTGGATCGGGCCCAGCTCATCCTCTCCCAGCTCCGGAAGATCGGCATCCGCGGGGCGATCAAGACCTACGAGAGCGCGGCCGGCTTCGCCGTCTACGGCAAGGGCGATTTCACCTTCATCGCCATCCAGGACCGCGCGATGGTGACGTCCGACCCGGCCGACATGTTCTCGCTCATCTACACCACACCGGCCGGCAGCAACTGGGGCAAGTGGTCCGACGCCAAGGTCGATGATCTGGCCGAGCGCGCCCTCAAAGAGACCGACCGCGCCAAGCGCGCGCAGCTCTACCACGAGCTGCAGCGTCACATCCTGAGCGGATCAGTCTCGGCGGTGCCGGTGGCCTGGGTCGAGGGGTTTCACTTCAGGGACAAGAAGGTCCGGGGCCACAAGTGGGCGCCGACGGTCTACGACAACAACACCTTCATGAAGGTCTGGCTCGCCCAGTAGGAGGCGCCCGATGATCCTCTGGGACAACTGCGCGCGCCTGTACGGGG
>DATIAY010000204.1:0-16523 GCA_035457825.1 Candidatus Methylomirabilota bacterium | reverse complement strand
CGCTGGTGGCCCGGTTCGACGCCACCGTATTCGAGGCCACCACCGCGCTGGGTCTCGATCACTTCGCGCGTGAGCGGGTGGACGTCGCCGTGCTCGAGGTGGGCCTGGGCGGCCGCCTCGACGCCACCACCGTCGGCCGGCCCGCCGCCACCGTGCTGAGCCCCATCGATCTCGACCACGAGGCGTACCTGGGCACGACGCTCCCGGCAATCGCGGCCGAGAAGGCTGCGATCGTCCGCGCCGGTGTGGCGCTGGCGGCCGCCCAGGCGCCCGCGGTGACCACGGTGATCGTCGAGCGCGCCCGGCAGGTCGGCGTCCCGCTCCTGCTGGAGGGCCGCGATGTGCACGTCGAGGTCCTGGCCCGCAGCTCTCGTGGCCAGAGCATCGCCTGCCGCGGAGCTGGCTGGGCCCTCGAGCGGCTCGATTTGCCGCTACTCGGGACGTTCCAGCCGTCGAACGCCTTGCTCGCGGTGGCGACGGCCATCCAGCTCGGGATCCCCGAGGGCGCTATCCGCCTGGGGCTGACCCGGGTTCGCTGGCCTGGCCGCTTCCAGGTCATCGGCGAGCGCCCCACGCTCGTGCTCGACGGAGCCCATAATCCTGCCGGGGCTCGGGCCCTGGCCGCCTCGCTCCGCGAGACGTTCGGCTCCGCCACGCTCACGCTCGTCCTGGGCATTTCGGCTGACAAGGATGCCGCCGCCATGCTGGCAGCGCTCGCCCCGCTGGCCCACCGCCTGATGCTCACCCGCGCCGCCGTCCCCCGCGCCACCGATCCCGAGACCTTGCGGCGCCTGGCCCCGCCCGCGGTGCCTGTCGTGCAGACCGCGGCCTCTGCCGCCGAGGCCCTGGCCCTGGCCACCGGGCCGGATGCCACCGAGGTCGTCTGCGTCGCGGGCTCGCTGTTCCTCGTGGGCGAGGTCCTGGCCCTCCTGGGAGGCGCCGGCACGCCTTGCCCCATCGAAAGCGGCGCGGCGCGCATGAACTCTCTGTTCGCGTGAGCCCGCTCAAGACGGTCGCGCTCCTGCTCCTGGGACTGGTGGCGGCGACGCCGGCATGGGCGCAGAAACCGCGATCGACCACGCTGCCCACGGCCGGTGGGGAAATCACGGTGTTCGCCGACCGTGTGGAGGAGATCGGGCCGGACGATCTCATCATCGCCTCAGGGAACGTCGAGGTGGTCCGGGGGACCCAGCGCGTGCTCGCCGACCGCGTGGAGGTAAACCGCGTCACGGGCGACGTGGTGGCCGAGGGCCGGGTCATCTTCTACGACGGCGATGATCGCCTCGTCGGCCAGCGCATCCAGTTCAACTTCAAGACAGGGACCGGTGTCATCTGGGAAGGGCGGGGGCAGGCCGCTCCCTTCTACCGGCTCGAGGGAGAGCGGATGGAGCGGCTGGGGGAACACCGCTACCGCGTCTTCGAGGGCCTCTTCACCACCTGCGAGGGCGATCCTCCCGCGTGGTCCTTTCGGTTCGCCTCGGCCGTGGCCGACCTCGAGGATTTCATCCATGGCACCGCGGCCTCGTTCTGGGTGAAGGGCGTGCCGGTCGTCCCCTTCCTGCCGTTCTTCGCCGCGCCCATCCGGCGGGAGCGGCAGACCGGCTTCCTCTTCCCGCGGATTGGCAACAGCTCAGAGAAGGGGACCTTCGTGGACATTCCCTTCTTCTGGGCGATCTCCGACAGCCAGGACGCCACCGTCACCCTGCACGCCTACACCGAGCGGGGCCTGGGCGCCGAGCTCGACTACCGCTATATCCTCTCGCGCGACCACGCCGGCAACCTGGGCGGGTTCTACGTGAACGAGTTCCTCCGCGAGGATGCTACCCCCACGCACGGTGACAGCCGCGGCTGGTGGACGGTGCGGGACAGCTGGCTGCTCCGTCCGGGTCTCACGCTGCGCACCGACGTCAACGGTGTGAGCGATGATCTCGTGCTCCGCGAGTACGCCGATCGGCTGCACGAGCGCAGCCTGCAGCGCGTGGAGTCCAACGTCTTCCTCACCCGGAGCTGGTCGACCTGGAACCTCGTGGGCAGTCTCTTCTGGTACCAGGACCTCACCCAGCAGCGGCCGGTCGAGCTGCATCGCCTCCCCGAGCTCAAGCTCCAGGGCACGCGACAACCGGTGCCGGGGATCCCTGGCCTGCTCTACGAGCTCGAGTCCAGCGCCGTGCACTTCGCCCGCGACGTCGGCGCGGACGGCAATCGCCTCGATGTGCGCCCCGTGCTGGCCCGGCCGATTCCCTTCGGGGGCGTCGTCACCGTAACCCCGTTCCTGGGCGGCCGGCTCACCGGCTACGACACCACGGTCACCGGCACACGGGTCACCCCGGAAGGGCTGGCCGTGCAGAATACGGAGGCGGACGCGCAGCTGCGCTCGCTGTACGAGGTGGGCGCGGATGTCGAGAGCCGGCTGGCCCGGCTCTACGAGTTGGGTGATGTCATGGGTATGGACGCCGTCGTACACAGCATCGAGCCGCGGGTCAATTACACCCGGCTCGACGGTACCGATCTCTTGCGCTACCGCCGTGATGGCACCACGACCACGAACCAGCTGCCCCAGTACGACAGCATCGACGCCATCACGGAGGCGAGCCGCTTCAACTACTCCCTGACCAACCGCCTGCGGGCCCGCTCGGTGGCCCCGCCGGGAACCGAGGCCACCCGCTGGGAGCTGATGCGCTTCGTGCTCGCTCACTACTACGAGGCTCTGAACCCCGACCAGCCCTTCGGCCCCGTCGCCGCCGACCTCATCGTCAATCCCAACCGGATCTTCAGCTTCCGGGGGGACACGAGCTACAGTGTGTATGGTGAGGGTATCCAGACCGGGACGACCGACCTCGCGGTGAATGCAGCGCCGGTGATCGCGTCGATCGGCACCCGCTACAGCAAGCCCGACCGGGTCAATTTCGTGCAGGCTCGGCTGGGCGCCGACCTCGCGCGGTGGGCGGTGGCCCGGTTCAGCACCGACTGGGACCTGCGGGAGGACGTCTTCGTGGAGAGCCGCTTCGCCCTCGACTTGAAGTGGTCGTGTTGGGCGCTGTCGGTGGAGTACGTGTCCCGGCACAAGGACGAAGACGAGGTGCGCTTTGCCATCAACCTGCTGGGGGTGGGCGGTACCGTCGGCACGGGAAGTCGGATCAGCGGCACCGGCCCGGCCTCGAGCGACGGACGGACGCGATGATCCCGTTCATCGACCTGGCGCGTCAGCACGCCGCGCTCCGGGACGACCTCATCGCTGCGGCAACCCGGGTGCTGGACTCCGCGCGCTTCATCCTGGGGCCGGAGGGGGAGGCGCTGGAGCGCGAGCTCGCCGATTTCTCCGGCGTCCGGCACGCGGTGGGTGTGGCTTCCGGCACCGACGCCCTGCGCCTGAGCCTGACCGCGGTCGGGGTGACACCCGGGGATGAGGTCATCACGCCGGCCTTCTCCTTCGTGGCCTCGGCGTCCACGATCGTCATGCTCGGGGCCGCCCCGGTGTTCGTGGACATCGACCCCGAGACGTACACGCTCGACGTGGAGGCCGCTGCCCGCGCCGTCACCCCGCGCACGCGGGCGATCATGCCCGTGCACCTCTATGGGCAGCCGGCCCCGATGGACCAGGTAGCCGCGCTGGCGCGCGCTCACCGCCTGGCCGTCGTCGAGGACGCGGCGCAGGCGGTGGGGGCCACCTGGAAGGGGCGTCCCGTCGGGACGTGGGGCGACGCGGCCTGCCTGTCCTTCTACCCCACCAAGAACCTCGGCGCGTGCGGCGACGCGGGGATGGTCCTCACCAACCGCGACGACATTGCGGAGCGTGTGCGGCGGCTGCGCCATCACGGCGACGGCGGTCGGTACCGGCACGTGGAGCTCGGTTACGCGAGTCGCCTCGACGAGCTGCAGGCGGCGCTGCTCCGGGTGAAGCTCGCGCGGCTCGCCGGCTGGACCGAGGCGCGCCGGCGGGTGGCGGACCGCTACCGAGCCCTGCTGGGGCCCAGCGTGGTCGGGCTTCCCGTCGAACGCGGGGAGGCCCGGCACGTGTACCACCTCTTCACGGTCCGCCACCCCCAGCGCGACGCGCTGGCCAAGGCGTTGGCCGACCTCGGCGTGGGCACTGCGGTGCACTATCCGATTCCCGTGCCCGGGCAGCCGATGTTCGGCCCGACCGACGAGCGGCGCTGGCCTCAAGCCTGGCGGGCGGCCCGCGAGGTCCTTTCGCTCCCGTGCTTCGCCGAGCTGACCGACCAGGAGGTCGAGGCCGTAGCGGAGGCCGTGCTCGGCGCGGGCAAGCGCCTGTGACCGCGGGCGCCGCCGAGACCTTGCGCGCGCATCTGAGCGGTGCGCCCGCCGTCGGGGTAATCGGCCTCGGCTACGTGGGATTGCCCCTGGCCGTGGCCTTTGCCGAGTCGGGCGCCAGCGTGATGGGCGTGGACCTGGATGAGCGCCGCGTGGCCGCGGTGCAGGCCGGGCGCAGCTTCGTCGAGGACGTCCCCACCGAGGCCCTGGCCGCGGTGGTGCGGGCCGGCCGTCTGCGCGCCGGGCGCGACTACGGGGCGCTCAAGGATGCCGACGCCATCGTCATCTGTGTGCCGACGCCGCTGGGCAAGTCCAAGCAGCCCGACCTGTCCTGTATTCTGGCGGCCGCCGACGCGGTGGCGGCGATCGTCCGCAGCGGCCAGCTCGTCGTGCTCGAGTCCACCACATATCCGGGCACGACCCAGGACGTCCTGGTCCCGCGCTTCGAGGCTGCGGGCTTGACCCCGGGGATCGACATCTTCCTCGCCTTCTCACCGGAGCGCATCGACCCCGGCAACCGCCACCACAGCCTGCGCACGATCCCCAAGGTCGTGGGCGGATTGACGCCGACCTGTACCAGGCTGGCCGGCACCCTGTATGGTCGCATCGCTGGTGAGGTGGTCCCCGTCTCCAGTCCGGCCACGGCCGAGATGATGAAGCTCCTGGAGAACACATTCCGCGCGGTCAACATCGCGCTGGCCAACGAGTTCGCCATCATGTGCCGGCGGCTCGGAATCTCGGTGTGGGAGGTGATCGGGGCGGCAGCGACCAAGCCCTTCGGCTTCATGCCCTTCTATCCTGGCCCCGGGCTGGGCGGCCATTGCCTGCCCTCGGACCCTCACTATCTCAGCTGGCGCGTGCGACTGGCCGGCTACGATCCCCGGTTCATCGGGTTCGCCGACGAGATCAACTCTCAGATGCCGGCCTACGTCGTCCAGCTCGTCGCCGATGCCCTCAACGACCGCGAGCGCGCCATCCGGGGCGCGCGGATCCTGGTCCTGGGGGTGGCCTACAAGGCCAACGTCGGGGACACGCGTGACTCCCCGGCGCTGGAGATCATCGCCGCGCTACAGCGGAAAGGGGCGCGGATCGGTTACCACGACCCTTTCGTGCCCGCGCTGGCCGTGGACGGGACCACGCTGGCGGCCGGCCCCTGGCCCGATCCCCAGTTGGCCGCCTACGACGTGGTGCTGATCCTCACTGCCCACGCCAGCTACGACTGGGCGGCGATCGTCCGGCAGGCCCGGCTGGTGGTGGACACGCGCAACGCCACTGCCGCGCTGGGACCCTTGCCCCACGTCGTGCGCCTCTGAGCGCTCCATGTTGACGGCGCTCGTCGCCTCCCTGCGGCCCCGCCAGTGGGTCAAGAACCTGTTCGTCTTCGCCGGGCTCATCTTCGGCGAGAAGCTGCTCAACCCGCGCGACGCGGTCACCGCGCTGGTCACCTTCGCCATCTTCTGCGCGCTGTCCGGGGCCATCTACTTGATCAACGATGTGGCCGACCGCGAGCGAGACCGGCTCCACCCGACCAAGCGCCTGCGGCCGATCGCCTCCGGCCGTCTGCCGGTGAGCGTGGCCATGGTCGCCGCGGTGGCCCTGCTGGCCGGCGGCCTGGCCGCCGGCCTGGCCATTTCCGGACCCCTGGCCCTGATCGCCCTCGGATATGTCGTCCTGCTCGCCGCCTACTCGGCCTGGCTCAAGCACGTTGTGATCGTGGACGTGCTCGTGGTCGCGGCCGGTTTCGTCTTGCGGGCGGCGGCCGGCGCCCTGGCCGTCCAGGTAGATATCTCGGGCTGGCTCCTCATCTGCACGATCCTGGCCGCGCTCTTCCTGGCCCTGGGCAAGCGTCGCCACGAGTACCTGACGCTGGGAGACGACGCCGGGCGGCACCGACCAATCCTGACCCAGTACAGCGCGGGACTCCTCGACCAGATGATCGCAGTGGTG
Source organism: Candidatus Methylomirabilota bacterium (assembly GCA_035457825.1). GTDB lineage: Bacteria > Methylomirabilota > Methylomirabilia > Rokubacteriales > CSP1-6 > 40CM-4-69-5. Next base: position 10,304 of record DATIAY010000204.1, on the reverse strand, counting down.
ACGGCGTCCACCGTGACCGCCTACGCGCTCTACACGATGTCGCCGGAAACGGTGGCGAGGTTCCACACCCGTCTGCTGCCGGTCACGCTGCCGTTCGTCCTCTACGGGATCTTCCGGTACCTCTACCTCCTGTACCGGCAGCAGATGGGCGGCAACCCGTCCGACCTTTTCCTCAACGATGGGCCGCTGCGCCTCAACATGCTGCTGTGGGTCCTGACCGTCCTCCTCATCATCTACCGGCCCCGCTAGCGATGACAGCTCTCATCGCGCGCTGAAACGGGGAACGGCGATCGCGGCGGGGCCGCCGGGCGAGCCGAGGCGCGCCGCGCGGCGAGCGGTGAATTCATCGCAGGCGTGGCGCGAGCACCCGGGTGCCCGTGCCCTGTTCAGGTAGAATGACGTCGTCGTGAGCTCGTCGAGTCGATCGCCCGTGCGCGTCCGCTTCGCGCCGAGCCCGACCGGGCACCTGCACGTCGGGAGCGCACACACCGCGCTGTTCAACTGGCTCTATGCCCGCCATCATGGCGGCGCGTTCATCCTCCGGATCGAGGACACGGACCGCTCCCGCTCGACGGACGAGAACATCGCGTCCATCGTCGAGGCCTTGCGCTGGCTCGACATCGATTGGGACGAGGGCCCGCCGGCCCCGGGTTACCGGCAGACGGAGCGATTCGACCTCTACCGTGCCCACGCCCAGCATCTGCTGGCCGCCGGCGGCGCCTACTATTGTGACTGCCCCCCGGAGCAGCTCGAGCGCGAGCGGAAGGCCGCCGAGGCCCGTAAAGAGACATTCCGCTACTCGGGGCGCTGCCGCCAGCGCGGGCTGGCCGCGGGGGCGCTCCGTCTCCGGATGCCCCAAGAGGGGGCCACCGTCGTCAACGACCTCATCCACGGGCCGGTGACCTTCGAGCATCGGCAGCTCGACGACTGGATCCTGGTGCGGAGCGATGGCACGCCGACCTACAACTTCTCGGTGGTCGTGGACGACGTCACCATGAGCATCACCCACGTCATCCGGGGCAACGATCACCTGTCGAACACGCCCAAGCAGATCGTCTGCTACGAAGCCCTGGGCTACCCGGTCCCGGAGTTCGCCCACGTGGCCATGATCCTGGGGCCCGATCGCAGCCGGCTCAGCAAGCGGCACGGGGCGACCTCGATCCAGGCCTTCCGCGATGGCGGGTTCCTGCCCGAGGCCATGGTGAACTACCTGGCCCGTCTGGGCTGGTCGCACGGCGACCAGGAGCTCTTCTCGCGAGAGGAGCTTATCGAGCTCTTCGACATCAAGGACGTCGCGCCCTCGGCGGCGATCTTCGACCATTCCAAGCTGGAATGGCTCAACCAGCAATACCTCAAGCGCATGGACGGCGCCCGGTTGGCCGAGCTCGCTGCTCCCGTTCTGGCCGCGGCCGGGCTGGAGACTGGGAACGATCCCGTCTGGCTGGGCCGCGTGATGGACACGCTCAAAGAGCGGGCCCGTACGCTGCGCGAGCTGGCGGAGGTGGGACGCTTCTACTTCGAGCGGCCGCGGGAGTACGAACCGAAGGCCGCGGCAAGGCTGTTCACCGCCGAAGGCGCGCGGCGGCTGGCGCTGTTGATCGACGAGCTGGGTACCAAGGGGGACTTTACGCCGGGGCCGCTCGAGCAGCTCTACCGGGATCTCACCGGCCGCCTCGGTGTCGGGCTTGTGGATCTCGCCCAGCTCACCCGTCTGGCGATCACCGGACGCACAGCCTCGCCGCCGCTGTTCGAGGTGCTGGCCCTGCTCGGGCGCGAGGCGACGGCAGACCGGCTCCGGGCGGCTCTTGGGGCGATCGGCGGGGGGAGATGAGGCTGCTCCTGGTGCGCCACGGCGAGTCCGTCTGGAACGAGGTCCGCCGGTTCCAGGGCGCCACCGATATCGCCCTCTCCGACCGGGGTCGGGCCCAGGCGCGAGCCCTCGGCAGAGCCCTGGGCGCCTACCGCCCGGCCGTCGCCTACGTGAGCCCGCTGGCGCGGGCCCGCGAGACGGCGGAGATCGCGCTCGCCGGCACCGAGGCACGGATCGTTCCCCTGCCGGCCTTGCGCGAATTCGGCCTGGGGGAATGGGAAGGGCGTTCCAGCGCGGAGATCCAGAGCCGCGCGGGCGATCCCTACGGAGCCTGGGTTCGGGCGCCGCTCGATTGCCCTCCGCCAGGCAGCGAACCCCTGGAGGCCGTGCGAAGCCGCGTGTCGACGGCGCTCGACGCCATCACGGCCCAGCACCGAAACGGCGAGGACGTCGTCGTCGTCTCCCACGGCGGCGTCATCAGCGTCTACGCCTGCCACCTGCTGGGCTGTTCGCTGAACGGGCTCTGGCGGATGCGCGTCGACAACGCCTCCGTCACCGTGGTGCAGCCGCCGCGCATCGTCACCCTGAATGACACACGGCATTTGAGATGACAATCCTGCTGGCGCTGTTCGGTGGGATGGCCCTGCTGCTCTACGGTATCCGGCTGAGCGGGGACGGCTTGCAGCGGGCGGCCGGGGGGCGGCTGCGTCACCTGCTCACCGGGCTTGCCGGCAATCGCCTGCTGGCCGTTCTCTCGGGGGCGGCCGTGACCGCCATCATCCAGTCCTCGGCGGCGACGACGCTGATGCTGATCGGGTTCGTCTCCGCCGGGCTCATGACTTTCCGTCAGACGCTCGGCATCATTCTCGGCGCCGACATCGGCACCACCTTCACCGTCCAGCTCATCGCGCTCAAGATCACGGACTACGCGCTGCTACTGGTCGGGCTGGGATTCACCACCATCGCAATCGCCCAGCGGCGCGCCCTGAAGGACATCGGACAGGCCGTGCTCGGGTTCGGCCTGATGTTCCTCGGCCTCAAGCTGATCCTCGACGGAATGGACCCGCTTCGGACCAACCCGCTGGCCTCCCAGGTGCTGTCCGCCCTCGCCGACAACTCGTTGATCGCGCTGATCGGCGGCGCCGTGTTCAGCGCGTTCGTGACGTCTTCGGCGGCGACCATCGGGCTGACCCTCGCGCTCGCCCACCAGCGTTTGCTCGACCTGCCCGGCGCCATCGCCATCGTGCTGGGGGCCAACATCGGCACCTGCGCCACCGCGCTCATGGCGTCGGTGGGGACATCGGCCGAGGCCAAGCGAGTGGCCGCCGCCCACATCGCTTTCAAGCTGGGCGGGGTGGCCCTGGTCGCGCCGTTCATGGGCCCCTTCACCGCGCTGGTCGCCGCCAGCGCGGCCGACCCGGCCCGGCAGATCGCCAACGCCCACACCTTCTTCAACGTCGGCATCAGCCTGGTCTTCCTGCCCTTCGCCCCGCTGGCGGCGCGGGCCATCGAGTCCCTGGTGCCACCCGATCAGCAGAGCGAGAATCCTTTCAAGACCCGCTACCTGGACGAGCGGGCCCTCGATCAGCCGTCCCTGGCCCTGGGCCAGGCCACGCGGGAGGCGCTGCGCATGGCCGACGTGGTGCAGGGCATGCTGCGTGACGTCGTCCCGGTGTTCCGGAATGACGCCCAGGAGCTGCTGGAGAACGTGGAGCAGCGAGACGACCAGGTGGACTTTCTGGAACGGGAGATCAAGCTCTTCCTGACCCGCCTGGGGCGGGAGACCATGGGGCCCGACCTCTCGCGCAAGGAGATCGCGCTCATCTCCGTCATCGGCAACCTCGAGAACATCGGCGACATCATCGACAAGAATCTGATGGAGCTGGCCCGCAAGAAGCTCTACCATGGCCGGCGCTTTTCGGATGCCGGCTGGGGCGAGATCGTCGAGTTCCACGGCATGGTCTCCAAGAATCTCGAGATCGCCATCGCCTCCGTGGCCGCCGGCGACCGGAGCCTGGCCCAGTCCGTGCTGGACCAGCGCCCGATCATTCGGCAGCGCGAGCGCGAGCTACGGGAGTCGCATCTGGGGCGACTCCGCCAGGGTCTGGCCGAATCGCTGGAGACATCCGAGATCCATCTGGACATCCTCACCAACCTCAAACGCATCTCCTCGCACGTGTCGGCGCTGGCGTTCCCGATTCTCGAGGAGGTGTAGGACCCCCGCGGAGGCAGACGGTGAAAAAGATCGAGGCCATCATCAAGCCCTTCAAGCTCGATGACGTCAAGGAAGCGCTGACCCAGATCGGCGTGGTGGGCATGACCGTCACGGAGGTCCGCGGCTTCGGTCGCCAGAAGGGGCACACCGAGCTGTACCGGGGCTCGGAGTACGCGGTGGATTTCCTGCCCAAGGTCAAGATCGAGGTCGTGGTACCGACCTCGCTCGCCGACAAGGTGGTCGCCACCATCGTGGGCGCGGCCAAAACCGGCTCGATCGGCGATGGCAAGGTCTTCGTGCTGCCCATCGACGAGGGAATCCGGATTCGCACCGGCGAGACCGGAGACTCGGCGGTCTGAGCCTGGAACCGGCAGCGCTGCTGAGAGCAGCCGGCTCCGCCCGGGCGCCGAGCGCGGCGCTGCGCCGGCTGGGCTTCGCCGATCCCCGGGCGGCGGCGGCCAACCTCGCCGCCCTCACCCCCACGCCTCGGGATTGCGAGCTGCTGGTGCCGGCGTTCCCCCGCCTGCTCGCCGAGCTCACGGCGGCCGCCGATCCCGACATGGCGCTCAACAACCTCGAGCGCTACGCCGGCGTGGTGGATCGCGCTGTGCTCTTCCGAACGCTGGCCGCGCATCCCGGAGCCGCCACCTTGCTAGGCCGGCTCTTCGGCGCCAGCCAGTTCCTGGCCGATGCGCTCAGGCGGCGGCCCACCCTGCTGGCCTGGCTGCTGGAACCCCGTACGATGCGCCAGTGGCTGGCCGACGAGCTCGAGGCCGACCTGGCGCTCGCCCTGGCCCCCTTCGAGAGCCCCGAGACGCGGATGAACGCGCTGCGGCGCTTCAAGTACCGCCAGCTCCTGCGCATCACCAGCCGCGACCTGCTGGGCGACGCCGACCTCACGGTGACGACCGAGGAGCTCTCGCGCCTGGCCGATGTCTGCCTGGATCAGGCCTGGCGCTTCGGCGACGCCACGCTGCGCGCGCAGTGGGGAGCGCCGCAGGCCGCCGCCGGCGGGCCCACCGGCCTGGCGGTCATCGCCATGGGCAAGCTCGGGGGCGAGGAGCTGAACTACTCCTCCGATATCGACTTGATCCTGGTCTACGGCGACGATGGCGAGACCGAGGGGGGGCCGTCGGGCCGGCTCCCCAACGGAGAATACTTCACCCGGCTGGCCCGCGATCTCGTGGCGTTCCTGGAATCCGTCACCGAAGAGGGCAACGCGTTCCGGATCGACCTGCGCCTGCGCCCGGAAGGCCGGGTGGGGCCGATCGTGCTGTCACTGGACGCCTACCGCAGCTACTACGCCGAGCGGGCCGAGCTGTGGGAGCGTCAGGCGCTGTTGAAGGCCCGCGTGTGCGCCGGCGACCCGCGGGTGGGGACGCGCTTCATGGACCTGGTGCGGGAGGTCGTCTACCGGCCGGGCCAGGACCCCCGTATCGTGCAGGCCATCCGGGGCATGAAGCGGGAGATCGACCGGGCCCTCGACCGTCGAGCCGGCGACGGGGGGCGCGACAACGTGAAGCTCGGGCGCGGTGGCATCCGCGAGATCGAGTTCCTCGTCCAGGCGCTCCAGCTCCTCTACGGGGGCGACGATTCCTGGCTACGCGAGCGCAACACGCTCAAGGCACTCTTCCGTCTGGCCGAGCGCGGGTACCTCGCGCCCGCCCTGGTGCGGGCGCTCTCCGACGCCTACGTCCACCTGCGCACGGTCGAGCACCGCCTGCAGATCGTCCACGAGGTGCAGACTCACACGTTGCCGACGGACCGCCTGGCCCTGGGTCGCCTGGCCCGCCGGTTCGGCTTCGGCGGCGCGCCGCCGCATGCGGCCATCGCGTTCGGCCGCCGCCATCGCGCCGTGACCAGCGCGGTGCACCGGGCCTTTCGCGACTTCTTCCGCGAGCCCCCCCAGCCGATGCTCCGCCGCGTAAAGCTGCCGAGCCTGATGGCCCTGCGGGCCACCGGGTTCGCCGACCCCGAGCACGCGCGCCACAACCTGCGCCTCATCGTGGAGGGCCGGCCACTGGTGCCCTACGCCGGCGCGTTGCGGCGCGCGCTCGAGCGGCTGGTCCCGGCGCTGCTGGACGCGGTGTGGAAGAGCCCCGATCCCGACCAGGCCCTCAACCAGTTCGAGCGGTTCCTGGGCGCGGCCGGTCCCCGGGCCGGGCTGATCGAGCTGCTCGCCGCCGACACTGAGGTCCTCGGCGGCCTCGCCCGCCTGTGCGCCGGGGGCGACCTCCTGACCCAGCTCCTGATCACTCAGCCCGAGCTCCTGACCACCCTGGCCGATCCCCGGGCGATCGAACGCGTCAAGACCACGCGCGAATTCCGGGCGGCCTTTGTCCCGGTGTTCGCCCCGGCCCTGCCGGTGGCCGAGCAACGCGACCGCCTGCGCCGGATCAAGCAGGCCGAGGAGCTCGCGGTGGTGTGGCGGTACCTGCTCGGGGTGACGAGCATCGAGGCCTACTCCCGGGAGATGACCGCGCTCGGCGAGGCCACCCTCGCCGCCGGCTGGCTGCTGGCCCTGGGCTCTCTCGTCGAGCGCCATGGCGTGCCGCGCACGGCCGACGGGAGCTTCGTGCCGGCGGTCGTCGTAGGCCTGGGCAAGCTGGGGGGGCGGGAGCTGACCACCGGCTCGGACCTCGATCTCTTCGTCGTGTATGGGGCCACTGAAGCGTCGGCTCGGCCGTCGGACGGCCTCACCTCCTACTCCCACGACGCCGGCGCGACAGACGGCCCGGACCGGGTGGATGCTCACACGTTCTGGAGCGCGGCGGTGGAGCGGCTCGGCAACGCGCTCGGCGACATCACCGCAGCCGGCGTGGCCTTCCCTGTGGACCTGCGGCTTCGACCGGGCAGCAAGGGGAGCGGCTTTGCCGCGAGCCTGGCCGCCGCGGAGCGCTACTACGCCGAGTACGCCGACCTCTGGGAGCGGCAGAGCTTGACGCGCGCCCGGCTCGTGCTGGGCGATCGGGCCCTGGCGCGCCAGGTTCGGGCCATGCTGCACCGGTACGTTTTCGGCACGCCGCTGGCATCGTCCGGGCTCAAGGAGATCGCCGAGGTGCGCACGCGGATGGAGCTCGAGCTCGGTAAGGAGACGCCCGGTCGCTATCACGTCAAGCTCGGCCGGGGCGGTCTGGTGGACGTCGAGTTCCTCGCCCAGGCGCTGCAGCTCGCGCACGGCCATCGGCATCCCGAGGTGCGCCGGGCTTCCACGCGGGCGGCGCTGGCCGCGCTGGGGCGGTTGGGGGCGCTGCCCCCGGCGACGGCCGAGCGCCTGGCCGACCACTACCGCTTCTTGCGTCGCGTGTCCGCCGCGCTTCGGTTGCTCTCGGCGCGTCCGCCCGACACCCTGGAGCTCGCGGGTCCCATGCCGGCCCGGGTGGCCAGCGCGCTGGGCTATCCGTCGCGCCAGGCGTTCCTCGACGATTACCGGACTCGCACCACGGCTGTCCGGAGCGCCTACAGCTCGGTCATGACGCCGGGTGCGCGGGCGGGGTGAGCTGTCGCGTCTGGGCGGTGGGGCTTCAGTGAGCGTGCCGATCCGACGGCCCTGGATCACCTCCGCTATACTCGGTGCGTGAAACTTCGAGGCTCCTTCTACATCGTCGACGGGCACTCGCACCTGTTCCGGGCCTACCACGCGGTGGGCTACCTCTCGACCTCCCGGGGGATGCCCAGCCACGCCGTGCTCATCCTGAGCACCATGCTGTGGAAGCTGATCCGCGAAGAGCGGCCGGAGTATCTGGGAATCGCGTGGGACGCCCCCGGACCCACGTTCCGCGATGCGCTCTTCACCCAGTACAAGGCGACCCGCACGGGCATGCCCGACGACCTGGTGCGACAGCTTCCCTACGTGCGGCGCCTGTTCGAAGCCCTGCACATCCCGGTGGTGGAAGCGCCCGGCTACGAGGCCGATGACGTGCTGGCCACCCTGGTCACCCGTGCTCTGCAGAGCGACCTCGAGGTCGTGATCGTCACCGGCGACAAGGACCTCCTGCAGCTCGTCGGTCCGCGCGTCCGGGTGCTCAGCGTGGTGGGCCGCACGGGCGAGTCGGTGGTCTACGACGAGGCCAAGGTCCGGGAGCGCTGGGGTGTGGAACCGGCCCAGATCGTAGACGTCCTGGCCCTCATGGGTGACTCCATCGACAACATTCCTGGCGTGCGCGGGGTCGGCGAGAAGACGGCCGTCAAGCTCATCGGTCAGTTCGGCAGCGTGGGCAAGCTCTACGACAACCTGCCGCTGGTCGGCGGCAAGCTGCGGGAGACCCTGGCTGCCGGGCGCAAGGAGGCTTTGCTCTCGCGGGAGCTGGCGCTGCTGAACCACGAGGTGCCGATCAACATCGAGCTGGAGGCGTTCCGGCGCGTCGAGCCCGACTGGGCCCGCCTCCGCGCGCTCTGGGTGGAGATGGAGTTCAGCCGCTTGCTCAAGGAGCTGCCGCCCCAGGCTGCCGCCGCCCAGGTGATCGCCGAGCCTGCCGAGCGGCTGGCTGATGCCGCGGCGGTGAGCGCCTGGCTGGCGCGTGTGCCCGCCGGCGCCCCGGTCGCCGTCGACTGGGCAGGCGATCCCCAGCCACCCGTTCCGCGTGTCGAGGGCCTCGGCCTCTTTCATCCCGCCGCCGGGGCGGCGGCCGTCGCTGCCGAGCAGTGCGGCGAAGCGGCGGCCCTGCTGGGGGCGCGGGAGCTGATCCTGCACGACGGCAAGGCGCTGCTCGAATGGTGGATCGAGCAGCAGGGCCGGGCCCCCGCGATCCACGACAGTGGCGTTGCCGCATACCTGCTCAACTCGGCCCGCTCCACCTATCGGCTCGAGGACCTCTGTATGGAGGCCTTCGGCGAATGCCCCCCCTCGCCGGGCGCGACCACGCCCGCCGAAGAGCGGGGCAACATTCTGGCCGCGCGCGCCCGCTGGGTGGCGCAGTACTGGAAGCACGCCGCGGGCGAGCTCGAGCGCGAGGCGCTTCTGGCCCTCTACGATGAGATCGAGCGGCCCCTGGTGCCCGTGCTGGCGGTCATGGAGCGCCACGGCATCCGGGTGGACCCGGGCCGCCTGGAGGCCTTCGGCAAGGAGCTGGAGCGGCAGCTCGACACGCTCACCCGGGAGATTTATCAGCTCGCCGGCGAGGAGTTCACGATCGCCTCCCCCAAGCAGCTGGCCCGCATCCTGTTCGAGAAGCTCAAGCTGCCGACGGCCCGGCGCACCAAGACCGGCTACTCCACGGACGCCGACGTCCTGACCGAGCTCGCCCTGGGGCATCCGTTGCCGGCCAAGGTCCTCGAGCACCGCGTGCTGGCCAAGCTCAAGGGCACCTATGCCGACGCGCTGCCGGGCCTGGTGAATCCGGCGACCGGGCGGATCCACACGACCTTCAACCAGCTCGTGGCCGCCACCGGCCGGCTCAGCTCGCAGGACCCCAACCTCATGAACATCCCCATCCGCACGGAGCTCGGCCGGCGCATCCGGGCGGCGTTCATCCCGGCCGAGGGCTGGCGGTTCGTGGCCGCCGACTACTCGCAGATCGAGCTGCGGATCCTCGCCCACCTCAGCGAGGAGCCGGCCATCATCGAGGCGTTCCAGCGCGGCGAGGACATCCACACGCGGACGGCGTGCGAGGTCTTCAAGATCGTGCCGGCTCAGGTCACGTCGCTGCAGCGCACCATCGCCAAGAGCGCGAACTACGCCATTCTCTATGGAGTGTCGGCTTTCGGGCTGAGCCAGGCCACCAAGATCGATCAGCGAGAAGCCCAGCGTTACATCGACGAGTATTTCGCCGCGCACCCTCGGGTGCGCGCATTCATCGACCGCACGCTGGAGGAGGGTCGCCAGCGGGGCTGGGTCGGGACCCTGCGGGGCCGGCGCCGCTACTTGCCGGATCTCAAGAGCGGCAACCCGGTGGTCCGGAACGCCGCCGAGCGCATGGCGATGAACGCGCCGGTGCAGGGGACGGCCAGCGACATGATCAAGATCGCCATGGTGCGCATGCAGGCGGCTCTGGCTGCCCGGGGGCTGCGCGCCCGCATGCTGCTCCAGGTGCATGACGAGCTGCTGTTCGAGGTCCCGCCCGACGAGGTGGCGGCAGTGGAGGCCCTGGCCCGCGAGATCATGGCCGCCGCCCTGCCCCTGCGGGTGCCCGTGGTCGTGGACCTGAAGACCGGCACGGACTGGTCCGAGGTGTGAGCCGGCCGTTCCTGCTGGTCGGACTCACCGGGGGGATTGCCACCGGCAAGAGCACGGTGGCCGCGATGTTCCGGGCCCTGGGCTGTCCCCTGATCGATGCCGAC
>DATIAY010000203.1:0-28433 GCA_035457825.1 Candidatus Methylomirabilota bacterium | reverse complement strand
GTGCAGATCCTCGAGCTGCACGGCCCGGCGCACGAAGTACTGGTTCAGCCGCTTGAGCTCCTCCACCTGGCTGACCAGCCGGTAGACGAGCCGCTGATTCAGCTCGCGGAGGTAGGGGCCGGCCTCGACGTCCTCGACTCGCTCGCGCTTGCCGCGGAGGAATTCGGCCACCTGGCGGGGGAAGCGGTCCACGTCGATCGGCTTTTGGAGGTAGCCGTCGCATCCGGCCACCAGCGTGCGCTGGCGGTCGCCCTCCATGGCGTAGGCGGTGACGGCAATGACCGGCGTGTCGTTGAGGCTGGGGAACGACTTGAGGATCACGCCGACCTCGTAGCCATCCACGCCGGGCAGGTTGATGTCGAGCAGGATGAGCGCCGGCTCTTCGCGAAGCGCGGCCTCAATGCCGCTCAACCCGTCCTCGGCCTCGACCAGCGTGTAACCCTCGGCCTCGAGCAGGGCCCGCACGAGGGCGCGGTTCTCGGAGTTGTCCTCGATGTGCAGGATCTTGACGCCGCGGCCGGGCCGCGATGCCGCCGGGACCGTCACGAGGCTCGGGTCTCCGTCGGCGTGGGCCGCACCGGCAGGGTGAAGTGGAACGTCGAGCCCAGGCTCTCGCGACTCTCCACCCACATCTGCCCGCCGTGCAGCTCGACGAACTTCTTGCTGATGGCCAGGCCCAGCCCGGTGCCGCCAGCCTGCCGGGCCAGCGGGTTCTCCAGGCGCTCGAAGGGCTCGAAGAGCCTGGGCAGATCGGCCTTGCGGATGCCGATGCCCGTGTCGCTGACGCTGAGGTGGATGTGCTCGCCCTCGAGCCGGGCTCGCACCAGGGCCCGGCCTCCCGGAGTGAACTTCACCGCGTTGGAGAGCAGGTTCAGCAGAACCTGCTTGATCTTGGTGCGGTCGGCTGTGAGGCGCGGCACCTCGAGAGGCACGTCCTTCTCCAGCTTGAGCGGCTTGCCGCGGAGGAGGGACAGCGACGACTCGATGCACTCGTCGACCAGCTCCGGCAGGTCAAAGTCCTCGCGCTTGAGGTCGAGCTTTCCGGCCTCGATGCGGGAGATGTCGAGAATGCTGTTGATGAGCTGGAGCAGGTGCGTGCTGCTGTTGTGCACCGAGCGCACGTAGGCTTCCTGCTTCTCCCCCAGGTCACCGTCGATACGGTTGAGCAAGACCTTGGAGAACCCGATGATCGAGTTGAGCGGCGTCCGCAGCTCGTGGGACATGCTGGCCAGGAACTGGGACTTGAGCCGGCTGGCCTGAACGAGCTGGGCGTTGGTCCGCCCGAGGTCCTCGTACAGACGGGCATTCTCCAGAGCCACCGCGGCCTGGTTGGCCAGCAGGGACAGCATCTCCAGCTCCTGCTGATCGAAAATCTCCCCCGATAGCTTCTCGCCCACTAGCAAGATCGCGATCAGCTTGGTCTCCACCCGCAGAGGGACCAGCAGTGCCGCGGTGATCTCCTCCAGCTCGAGCTCGGCGGCCTCGAAGAAGCCCGCCAGCCGCGGGTTGAGCTTGGCCTCTTCCTTGACCAGCACTCCCTCCTCGGTGGACAACCAGCGGACGATGGGGCTGGTCGCCGGTAAGGGATTGATCGTCACCGGCGCATCGATGGCGTGATCCGTACGGTAGGGCACGAAGGCGTTGGCCTGGGTGTCGTGGATCATGAGGACGCAATGGGTGAGGGGGACGCCGCGGACCAACCCCTGAACCAGGGTGTCGACGATGCCGTCGAAGTGGAGGATGCCGCTCATCCGCTTGCTGAGAGCCAGCAGGGTCTCGTAGCAGCCGTGGCGGCGGGTGAACATCAACCGCTCGATGCGCCCTTCCAGTTGCTGGCCGAAGGGGCTCAGCAGCAGGGTCATGAGCATGCCCAGGGGCACGGCCACCCACACCGCGCTGGTGGTTTCCAGATTCAGGTACCGCTCCAGCGTGCTGGTGACGAGGGCCAGCACCAGCGAGAGAACCACGCCCACGCCGGAATACACCACGGTCTTCTTGACCACCACGTCGACGTCGAACATGCGGTAGCGGACGATCGACGTGCCCAGGGTGATGGCGAAGAACATGTTGGCGGGAATACCCACCGGGTAGATCTGGTCGGCAGCCGGATAGACGCGGGCCAGGATGAAGCGCACGAAGTCCACGAAGCCCCCGGCCATGCTGACGAAGGAGCCCAGGAGCACCAGGCGGGCCCGGTTGCGGCGGAAGCTGGACTCGATTCCGCGATAGGCACCGAGCAGCAGCATGATGCCGTAGACGAGCAGCGCGTTCCAGGCCACGAAGAAGGGAATGTAGAGCGGGCCGGTGGCGGGCGCCCACCCCCAGTGGGTGTTGGTCACCCCCGCCATGAACAGGCTGGAGCCGCTCAGGTTCAGGACCATGAGGACGAGGGAGGCCACGTAGGCAGCGACTAGCGAGCGCCGGTGTCGGACGGTGGCGTCCAGGAAGATGAGGATGAAGTGGTAGTAGAGGGCAGGCAGCATGATGACGCCCACGTGGATGACGACCTCCCAGAAGTAGGCGGTCGCCTCGTCGCTGCTGCGCCGGAGCATGAAGACCCCGTAGTTCCAGACGGCCAGAGCCCCCACGAAGTACGCGAAGACGCGGTTGATCCGGCTGCCCGGGTTGCGCAACAGGGCTATGCCGGCCAGTGAGACGTTCAGCAGGAGGGCAAGCAGGGGAAGGAGCTTATGCAGACTCATCCGGTATCCCGATGGGCCCCGTGAAGGGGAAGTGGTAGGAGTCCTGGTCCACTTCCGTCTCGCGTTGCGCCTCCAGTTCTTCGCGCAGGATTCCGAAAACCAGGACGTTGTAGTGCTCGCCCCCGAAGAAGCCGGCCTTGCGGAGCACACCCTCCTGCCGGAAACCGTGGCGGAGCAGCGAGTTGACCGATAACCGGTTGTACTCGTACACCTTGGCTTCGATGCGCCGAAGCCCGAGCACATCCATCCCGTAGGCGCAGATCAGCTTGCCCGCCTCGACGCCGAACCCGTGTCGGATCGCTTGCTGGTCGCCGAGGAGGGTCTCCAGGAACGCGTAGCCCTCCTGGACGTGAATACTGAACAGGCGTACCAGGCCCAGGGGCTTCTTCCAGCGCGGCTCCCGCTGGTCCACCGCCATGATGACAAGGACCACCTGGCTGGGATCGCTCAGGACGGCCTCGTAGAACGAGGGATCCTTGTCGTAGGCGTGCTTGAAGGTCCGGAGAAACTCGCTGCCAACCATGCGCTCCAGGAAGGGAGTGTCGGCCCACTCGCTCAGAGATTCGAGGTCCGCCGGGACCAGCGTGCGCAGGTAGACCCGTCGACCGCGGGCGATGACCTGCTCGCGCTCGACCTCCCCGCCTCCAGCCCCTGGCCTGCACGCGCCCTCCCACCGGGTCATCGCGTGCTCGTACCCGAGGCCTCAGGGATCGTCGGCGCTTGGAGCTCATTGGCCTGACCCATCATCATACCGGCGCCCGGCCTCCCCGGGGACGTTCCCTGGGGCCACCGGACATCCCCCCTACCGCTGGGGGTGCCGCCAACTCTCGTCGCCCCTCGCTGGGATGCCGGGCCGCCCGCCGTCGTCTCCCACTCCCGGGCGCTCAGGAGCGGGTGGACCGGGGGTTGCGGGTCAAGGCCAAGAGACTGAGCCCGGCCAGGAACGTCGCGCGCAGATCGAGGACCTCGAGGCCTGCCTGGGCCAGCGTCCGGCGGAACTCTTCACGGCCCATGTACCGCGGCTCGTAGTGACGAACCGCCTCGAAGACGGCAGTGGGCAGCAGCCAGCGCAGGGCTCTCACCGCTCCGGCCATCCCCTGTTCGGCACGGATCACCTGGAACGTTCTCGCCACGTGAGCGGGACGGACGTATGTCAGGAACAGCCCGTGTCCGCCCGGCCGCAGAGCGGCCCGGCAGGCCGCGAGGACGCCCTGGACATCGGGGTGCCAGTACAGCGTATGCATGCTCACCAGCACGTCGTACGTGCCGGGCTCCGGCACCGGCTGCTGGGCGAGGTCGAGGTTGTGGAAGGTGATGTCACCGGAGGCTCCGTGGCGCCGCTGGGCCACGGCGGTCAGGTGCTCGACGACGTCCAGCGCGACCACACGATAACCTTCGCGGGCCAGCCGGGCCGCCACCGTCCCGGTGCCGCACGCGATGTCGAGCACCTTCACGTCGCGCGGCCGGGCGCCCCCCGTGGCCTGCGACACGCAGGTGACGACTTCGTCGAGCAGGGCCTGATAGGGTGGGAAGCCCCGCACGACGGCGTCGTAGCCGAGCCCGTAGGCGATGGCCACCAAGCGGTCCAGGAATGCCCGGACCGGGGTCCCCGTCAGCGGCGGCTGCCGCTCCTTCCAGGCCAGCGTGCTGGGCTCTTTCATCGAGCGGCGCCGTCCTTGCGAGCCCAGACCAGAAGGCTGGTCGCGTTGAGGAACGTATGCCGCATCTCGCGCACGGTGAAACCCACCGCGCGGAGCTCCTGCGCGAACGTGGCCTCGTCCCAGTAGTGCGGGCCGACCGGCTTACGGGCGGCTTCGAAGATGGCATTGGGCAACAACCACAGCACGAGCGCTTTCCACGCCGTCAGTCCACCCTCGCGCCGGCGCACCTCGGCGAAGGTGGAACCCACTGCCATGCGTCGCGTGTGATTCACGATGACGACATTGCCGCCGGGCTTGAGGACCCGGAACACCTCGGCGAGCAGGCGGCGCGGCTCGGGGTGCGCGTAGAGCGAGTGGATGCTCACCACCTGGTCGAAGCTGCCGTCCCACAGCACGCCGCCGGTGGCCAGGTCGGCGTGCTGGAAGGCGAGGTGCGACATGCGCAGGGCCCGGCGCTTTTCCCGGGCCAGATCGATGAGCCCCACGTAGGGATCGATCCCCACGACCGAGAAGCCGGCCTCGGCCAGGATGCAGCTGAAATTCCCCGGCCCGCACCCGACCTCCAGAACACGGACCTCGGCCCGGGGCGTCCCGTTGGTCAGCGAGGCCTCGACCCGGGCCAGCACCTCCCGCTGCAGCGCGCGGTAGGGACCGAAGCGCTCGAAGATGTAGTCGTAGACGACCCCGTAGGCGACGGAGACTGTGCGGTCGAGGGTCCACTGCACGGCGTTCAGCACCGACCGCACGATCCCCTGGTTGCCGGTCCGTTCGCGCGTCTCGGCCCTCGAGAGCATCCCGTCTAACCTCGTCCGCCCAGCGCCTGGGCGGCGGCGGCGCGTAGCTGGTCACGGGTGAAGGGTTTGAGCAGAATCGCGTCGAATCCCATCGCGGTGGCTTCCTCGACGACATCCGCGGTGCCGTTCCCGGTGAGCAGCATGATCGCCATCCCGGGGCTGAGCGCCCGGGCCTGCGTGAACACCTCGAAGCCGCTCATCTCCGGCATCCTGTAGTCGACGATCATGAGGTCGAACGGCTCCTTGCCTACGAGCTCGAGCGCCGCCTCCGGACGGTTGGCCCCCTTGACGGCGTAGCCGAGCGACTGGAGCATGTTGACGCAGAGGACGATCACTTCGCCGGCGTCGTCCACCACCAGGACCCGCCGCTTGGCCGCCGAGTTCGTCAAGCCGGCACTAGTGAAAACGCACTAGAAGGTGCCACTTCCATCGAGCTCCTCTCCGCCAGCCCCGGAGCCACGTCTCGTGCAGGTTTTACCAGACGTATCAGGCGCGCCGGCGGACTGTCAACGAATGGGAGGCTCTCATCTGGGTTGCTATTCGCCCCGACCGGGCCCCTGAGACCTCTTCAGAAATTGGCGCGGCAGGTTCAGTAACTGCGAGGCAGGCCGAGCACGTGCTCGCTGAGGTAGTTGAGCACCATCTGCTGGGAGACGGGCGCGATCTTGTACAGGCGGATCTCACGCCAGAGACGCTCGACGTGAAACTCCTTGGCGTAACCGTAGCCGCCGTGTGTCTGCACGGCCACGTCGCAGGCCTCGAAGCCGGCCTCGGCCGCCAGCAGCTTCGCGGTGTTGGCCTCGGCCCCGCAGGGCCGGCCGTGATCGAAGAGCCACGCCGCCTTCAGGGTGATCAACTCTGCGGCTTCCAGCTTGGCCCAGGCCAGGGCCAGGGGATGGGCAATCGCCTGGTTCTGCCCGATGGGGCGGTCGAAGACGACACGATCCTTGGCGTACTGGACGGCGCGCTCGAGCGCGGCACGGCCAATGCCGACGGCCTCGATGGCGGTGAGAATGCGCTCCGGGTTGAGGGAATCGAGGAGGTGATAAAAGCCGCGCCCTACCTCACCCACGACGTGCTCGGCAGGGATCTCGAGACCATCGATGAAGATCTCGTTGGAGTCGACGGCCGACCGCCCCAGCTTCTCGATTTCCCGCACTGTGATCCGGGCCCGGTCGAAGTCAGCGAAGAAGAGCGTCAGGCCGGCGAGGGGCTTGTCGGCCTCCCGCGGCGCCGTCCGGGCCAGGAGCAGGATGTGCGTGGCCTGCCGGGCGTTGGTGTTCCAGACCTTTCGGCCGTGGACCATGAAGCGGTCGCCGCGCGGTTCGGCACGGGTCTCGATGCGTGAGGTATCCGTCCCCGCATTGGGCTCCGTCACCCCGAATGACATCACGATCTCGCCGGTGGCGATGCGGGGCAGCACGCGACGCTTGAGCGCCTCGCTGGCGTGCTTGATGAGGGGCATGGGGGGGAAGACGTAAAAGTGAATGGGCGAGGCCCCGCTCGTTCCCGCTCCGGCCGCGCAGATCTCGTGCAGGAGGAGACAAGCCTCCGTCACGCCCAGCCCCGAACCCCCGTACTGCTCGGGGATGACGACGCCGAGCCAGCCGCCGGCAGCGAAGGCGCGCACGAACTCCCACGGATACTCCGCCTTGCGATCCTTCTCCAGCCAGTAGTCGGGCGGGAACGACCGCGCCAGCGTAGCGACTTCCTTGCGGATCAGTTCCTGTTGCTCGGTGAGGGCGAAATCCACGCGGCGTCCTCGCTTTCGCAGCCGATTGATGGGATTTTACCCTCGCCCGGGGGCCGTGCGCACGCCCGCGCGATTGAGGCGGCCGAGCGGCGCCGGGGCGGCCAGCACTGCGTCCGTGGCGCCACCGGCGGCGATGCTATCATCCGGGCGCGATGGGGGTGCAGGCGCTGTACGCGCTGCAGAACGGGTTCATGGGGGCGCCGCGCGCGCTGCTCTTCTACGGGGAGTACGAAGGAGCCCGCGTGCAGATTCCCGTCGCCTGCTATCTCATCCGGACCGCCGACACCGCGATCCTCTTCGACACCGGACTGTCCCCCCGGGCCGTTCCCGGCCTCCTCCGGAACGATCCCCTGGCCCGGTTCACCGAGGCCGACCTGCTCGTGCACCGGTTGGCCGGACTCGGGCTGGAGCCGGACGATGTCGATCTCGTGGTGCTATCCCATCTGCATTTCGACCATGCGGGCGGCATCGAGCTGTTCGGACACGCCGAGCTGGTGGTCCAGCAGGATGAGTACGCCTACGCCCACTATCCCGCGGCGTTCTTCGCCCCGTTCTACTACCGCAAGAACTTCGACTTGCCCGACCGACGCTGGCGTCTCCTCGAGGGCGATACCGTGCTCGCTCCCGGGATCACCGCGTTGCGCACCGACGGCCACACCCCCGGCCACCAGTCACTCCTCGTCGAGCTGCCCGAGACCGGGCCCGTCATCCTCGCCGGGGACGCCTGCTACTGGCAGGAGCACCTGGACGCCGAGCGTGTGCCCGGCGTTGTGTGGAACCCCACGCTGGCCCTGCACTCCATCAAGCGGCTCAAGACGCTGGTCCGCCTGATCGGCGCCCGCGTCTTTCCCAGCCACGACCCGGAGTTCTGGCGAAACGTCGAGCCGACGTATCGCTGAGCCTCGCGCATGCCGGTGGCGCAGCGGCCCCGCGTGCAGTCGCGCGGCGTCATCTTCCCTAACGCCGGGTAGTGCGGTAAGGTGCGGGCGTGACGGCCATCGCCCGCCTCGGCGAGTTTAGCGTCAAGACCACGCTCGACGATTGTCCGCGGGAGGCGCTGGTGGCGATCCGCCGGGCGGTCCTGGACACAGTGGGCGTGATGCTAGCCGGCGCCGGCGAGCCCGTCGCCCGCGCCGTGCGCGAGGTGATCCGCGCCGAGGGCGGAGTGCCGCTCTGCACGGTGCTGGGCACCGGATTGCGGACGGCACCGACGTGGGCGGCCCTGGCCAACGGCACCGCCGGCCACGCCCATGACTTCGACGACACCTCTTTCGTCCTGATCGGGCACCCCAGCGTGCCGCTCCTGGCCGCGCTGCTCGCCTGCGGGGAGGCGGAGATGGTGGATGGGGCGGCGCTGGCCCTCGGCTACCTGGTGGGCTTCGAGGTGGACACCGCGCTCGGTAGCGGACTGAACCCGACGCATTACGAGCGCGGCTGGCATGCCACCTCGACGATCGGCACGCTGGGCTGTGCGGCCGGAGCGGCCCGGGTGCTCGGGCTGGACCCGGCCCAGACGCGCCACGCCCTGGCCCTGGCCGCCTCGCTGGCCTCAGGGCTCCAGGAGAACTTCGGCTCGATGACGAAGCCCTATCACGCCGGTCACGCGGCGCAGAACGGCGTGCTGGCGGCTCGACTGGCCAGGGAGGGCCTGACAGCGTCGGAATCCGCGCTCGACGGCAAGCAAGGCTTCGTGGCCGCTTTCGGGGGCAACGCTCTGGACGCGGCGCTGGAGCGACTCGGCCAGCGCTGGCACCTCGTGGAGTCCGGCATCGCCGTCAAGCCCTACCCCTCCTGCGCGTTCACGCACCCGGCCGTCGACGCCCTCCTCGACCTGCGCCGGCAGCACGGGCTCAAGGCGGCCGAGGTCGCCGGGGTTGAGATCGGCGTCAATCGCCTCGCCATCGACGTCCTGAGCTACACGGCGCCGACCACGGCCCTGGAACGGAAGTTCTCGATGCAATTCTGTGCGGCCACCGCCCTGGTGGACGGCCGCCTCGATTTTCGTTCCTTCCAGGACGGTGAGGTGCGCGACGCTGACGTCCGGGCCCTGATGCCGGTGGTCACCATGGTGGTCGACGCGAGCCTGCCCGGCGGCCTCAAGGAGCATGCCTGGAGCCGGGTGACGGTCCGGCTGCGCGACGGACGCACGTTCAGCGCGCCGGCCCGCGGGGCCTCCGGCCATCCCGATCGGCCGCTGTCGGCGCCGGCCCTGCACGAGAAGTTCCTGGGCTGCGCCGGCCCGGTCATCGGACCCGAGGAGGCCGAAGCCGTGGCCGAGCAGATCGCGCATCTCGAGGAGATCCCCGACCTCCGCGTGCTGACCGCGCGGCTCGGCGGCGGCGACGATTGATGGGCGTGCTCGACGGGATCCGAATTCTAGAGTTGGCGCGGGTGCCCCCCGCCGAGATGCCCGGGATGATCCTGGCCGACATGGGCGCCGACGTTCTGAAGATCGAGACGCCGGAGCCCGATCGGCCCCGCGATCCCGAGTGGGACCGGCGGACCGCCTTCGCCTTCGTCAACCGCAACAAGCGCTCGATGACCCTGAACCTCAAGGCCCCCGAGGGCCAGGCCATCTTTCGGCGGCTGGCGGCGTCGGCCGACGTCGTCGTGGAAGGCTTCCGACCCGGAGTGATGGCCAGGCTCGGGGCCGACTACGAGACACTCCGGACTCTCAACCGGCGCCTGGTGTACTGTTCGCTCTCCGGCTTCGGCCAGGACGGCCCCTCCCGCAGCTACCCGGCTCACGACCTCAACTACATCTCCCTGGCTGGCGTGCTGGGCCTGATCGGCGAGCGGGACCGCAAGCCCGCGATCCCGCTGAACCTCATCGCCGACTACGCGGGCGCCAGCCTCCACGGCGCTCTCGGCATCGTGCTGGCCCTCTTCGCCCGCGAGCGTACGGGTCGCGGACAGCACGTAGACATCGCCTATCTCGACACGACGATCGCCCTGCTGGCCGCCACGCCCAACATGCGGTTCTTCTTCAGCGACGGCGTCGCCCCCCGGCGCGGCGAGGGCTTCCTGGGCGGCTCCTACCCTTACTACGCGATCTACGAGACGCGGGACGGCAAGCTGCTGACGATCGCCTGCACCGAACCCTGGCTGTGGGAGAACTTCTGCCGGGCCATTGGCCGGCCCGACCTGACCCGCTTCGCCCGCCGCCCCGATCAGTTCGTGCGGGCCGCCAACGCCGAGGAAGAGGCCGCGCGCCAGGAGATCGAGAGCATCATCAAACTCCGTGACCGCGACGAGTGGTACGACCTGCTGGTCAAGGCCGACGTCTGCGTGGGCAAGGTCTACGACGTCGATGAGGTCGTGCGTGATCCCCAGGTGACCCATCGCCAGATGATCGTGGAGGCCCAGCATCCCGTGCTCGGCAAGACTCGTCAGTTCGGAATCGCCATCAAGCTCTCCGACACCCCGGGCACTGTGCGCCACGCCGCGCCCCTGCCCGGCGAGCACACGGAGGGCGTCCTTGCCGAGCTCGGTGTGCCGCCCGCGGAGATCGTGGCCCTCCGGGGCAAGGGCGTGATCGAGTGACTCGCCCGCTGCCGGGGTCAGAGGGCGAAAGCGGGACCGGGCAGCAGGCGCTTGAGGAGAGGCTGGCCCTGCGTGTCCAGCCACTGTCGCGTCGACGTGTAGCCGAAGCGTAACGCGGCGCGCGCCCCCTCGAAGCCCATGCACAGCCCGGACAGCGGAGAATTCTCGCGGGGCGGCTCGAGCAGGAAGAAGGTCGTGCGGGGAAAGCGCACCCTCAGGGTGGCCAGACCAAGCTGCAGCAGGTTCTGCCCGTAGATGCGGCTTGTCTGCTCCATGATGCTGTAGAGACCCCGCGCCCGCATCCCCGGACTGGTCTCCTCGGCAGCGAGGTTGGGTACCAGGGGGTGGACGACGAAGACCACGTCGGCGCCGGCCTCGGCAGCCAAGTCGGCGTGGCCGCTGAAACCCACGCCCCCATCGACGTAATCGCGGCCTCCGATGCTGTAGGGCTCGAAGAAACCAGGAATCGCCGAGGATGCGGCGACGGCCTCACTGATCGGCACGTCCCGGAGGTGGCCCTGCCCGAAGACCACCCGCTCGGCGCGATCGAGGTCGACGGCGGGAATCAGGAGGGTGCGAGGAAGCTCCGTAAAGGAGTTTGACAACCCACGGGCGGCAATCGCCTCCCGTGTGAAGTGCTCCAGGGCGGCGAGCGAGAAGAAGCCGGGGGGAAGATCACGCTCGGCCCGGGCCAGCATGTCGGGAATCGATCCCCTCAGGCCGGTCATGGCGTTCTTGCTGAAGGCCCACATCATGCGACCGAACCGGCCCGCGGCCCGCCGGAAGGAGTCAGGCGAGAAGACCGCCCCCCGCCGGAAATTCAGGGGGTCGGCGAGGTCCTGGTCCAGGATGCGATAGATCTCGGACGCGCGGACGCCGTTGGCCAGGAGCGAGGCAACCACGGATCCGGCGCTGCAGCCGACGTAGACGTGGAAGAATTGACCAGCGCTGTTGAGCCGCTCTTCCACTGCGGCCAGGGCCCCGACTTCATACATGCCCCCGATGACGCCGCCCCCACCCAGGGCCAGGGCCAAGCGGGCGGGCGGCGTCGGCTGCGGCCGCCACCGCGCTTTATAGAAGGCCAGGGCCCGATCGATCACCGACATTCCCCGCTCTCAATCTTATCGGAAGCAAGCCATTTGCCAAGGCTACAACAGCGTGACGAAGCGACAACGCCTCTGATCATATAACCCCTGACAACGTCGAAAGTTTTCTGCTGTACGATAAGGCGTGGTGCGAGGGATCCTCGGCGGCTTTCGGCTTTCCTGGGCCCCTATTCTGATCACCTATTTCTGTTACGGTGCCAGCGCCGTGACAGGGGTCGCGGACCTGTTTTTCCAGAAGGACGTGCTCAAGCTGTCTCCGGCCGAGGCGGCCGGGATCGCCTTCTGGCTGAGCCTCCCCTGGTCCATGAAGATGGTCGCCGGGGTGGGTTCCGATGTGTACCCGCTGTTCGGCAGCCGCCGCACGGCGTACCTGCTGCTGGGTGCCGGGCTCACGCTCAGCGGCTATGGGCTGCTGGCCTCGAGCGTCGACACCAAGAGCGCCTACCTGGTCGCCTCCCTGCTGGTGGCGGTCGGCTTCATGGTGCAGGATGTCGTCGCCGACGCGCTCAGCGTGGAGGTGGCCGAGACCGACGAGGAGATTGGCCAGATCCAGACGCTCGGGCGCATGGCCCTGCTGCTCGGCGGGATCAGCGTCGGCTATCTGTCGGGCTGGCTGGCCGGCACCATCGGTTCCCGCCTCACGTTCGCGGTGGCCACGGGGCTGCCGATCCTGGTATCGCTGAGCGTGGCCGTCGGTCTGCGGCGGCGAGCGCGACGACCCCGGCCGGGCACGGCAGCCGGCGCCGCGTCGGGACCGCTCGGTGGGGGCAGGGCCAGGCTCGTCCTGGTGGTCGGCCTCTGCTACGCCGCCTTCGGCGTGGGCCTCGAGACGTTGCAGATCGCCTTTTCCCAGGAAATCGTACTCGTGGTCTCGCTGGTGCTCATCAGCCTGCTGCTCCAGAAGGTCGGTATCTCGCGGGGCGTGGCGGTCGCCTCCATCGTCATCTTCCTGTTCCGCGCCACGCCGGGCGTGGGCCAGGGCTACGGTTTCTGGGCCGTGGACCGTCTGGGCTTCGACCAGAGGTTCCTCGGGCTCCTGGCCCAGGTCAGCTCCGTGCTCAGCCTGCTTGGCCTCCTCGTCTTCCGCAAGACCATCGTCAGGCGGCCGGTGAGCTTCACCCTGTTCTGGGTCGTCATCGCGGGCACCCTGCTTTACGTGCCCAACATCGGCCTCTTCTACGGGCTCCACGACTGGCTGGGCGTCACCGCCCGCACGCTGGCCTTCATCGACACCACGATCTCAGCCCCGCTGGCGCAGCTCACTATGGTTCCCATGCTCGTGCTCATCGCCAAGTCGGCGCCCCGCGGCGCCGAGGCCACGATGTTCGCCATCATGGCCTCGCTGATGAACCTGGCGCTATCGGCGAGCCAGCTCTTCACCCAGTACCTGAACGATCTTTTCCACGTTACCCAGCAGGACTACTCGAACCTCGGCCAGCTCATGATCGTGGTGGGCATGATCGGGCTCCTGCCGCTGCTCGCGCTGCCCTTGCTGTGGAGCGAAGAGCGGGGGGCGGCCGGGCAGACGCGGACGGAAGCCGGCGGGGAGGCCCAGGCGGGGGCGGTGGCCAAGCCCGGCGTCGTGTCCGGCTCCCAGAGCTGAGCCGGGGAAAGGAGCGCAATCCATGGGTGATGTCCTGCACGTCTCGCGCGTCCGCATCATGAAGGACAAGGGGCCCCGGCGCCGCGCCTACATCGAGCCCTTTGCCGAGCCTGTGGTGTACGGCCTGCACGGCGGCGTCAAAGCATTCTATGGCGTCGAGCCCGAGGAGGAGCTGCCGACGACGCTCGACCACATCGTGGCCGCGGTGGCCGGCTGAATGACGGGCACGCTGGCGGGTGCGCTGGCAGCCCGGAAGATTCCTACCCAGCCCGATCGCCTGCAGGCCGAGGCCGAGGGATTTATCGAAAACGTGGACGGCCGGCCCCTCATCACCCGCATCAAGGTCCACTACAAAGTCCGCGTGCCCCGGGGCAAGGGCGACGAGGCCCGCCGCGCCATCGACGTGCACGAGAAGGGCTGCCCCGCCTCCCAGTCGGTTCAGCGCGGCATCGCCATCGAGTGGAAGGGCGAGGTCGAGGAGGAGGCTTAGGGCGGCGAGATCCGGCCGCGCACCTCGAACGCCCCCTGAGCGTGAGGGGTGACGACGATCATCTCACCCTGGGCGAGGCGGATGCCGGTGGCGGCCGCGATGTTGATTCCGTGGGTGACGAGGATCACGTTGCCCGCCGCCGGCGGCGTGCTGGCCAGGACGCGGATGGCGGCGGCCCGCTCGGGCTCGCGGCTGAGATCGTGAATCAGGTTGTCGAGCGGAGGGTGGGGCTCGGCCCGTCCGAACGCAAGCTGCGCCGTCTCCAGGCAACGACAGAACCGGCTCGAAAGCACCTGGCTCACCGGAATGCTGCGGGCCCGGAAGGCCGCGCCGAGGCGTCGGGCCTCCTGCCGTCCCTGGTCGCTGAGGTTGCGCTGGCTCGCACAATCCTCGAGGCGGAAGCCGGGCGGATCGCCGACGCCGGATCCGGTCGTCGCGTGACGGAGGAGCACGACCTGGCCGCCGGCCTTCAGCACGTCCCACAGGGCCTCGCTGGCCGAGACGCTCACCGGCCCGGCCAGCAAGAGCAGCCCGACGAGGAAGCCCGACATCACTCGATGACGCCCAGCCGGCCGTTGTGGCTGCCCATGTACCAGAGCCGCCCGTTGGCGTCCACGATCATCTTTCGGATGCCCACGTTCTTCGAGGGCAGCGCGATTACGCGCATCGCGCCCGTGCTGGGATCGAGCCGCACCACGGTGTCAGTCTGGATTTCGTTGGCCCAGACGATTCCCGCGGCGTCTACGCTCACCGCGTAGGGCCCGCCGTTGGGACCGGCGGGGAGCGCGTACTCCTTCACCACCTTCTGCGCCACCGGATCCACACGGGCGAGCTTGCCGTTGCCGTAGAGGGTGACCCAGAGCGAGCCGTCCGGTGCCGTGGCCATGCGCCGCGGACGCGAGCCGGCCGCCATCGCCATCTCGGTGACCACACCCGTCCCGGGATCGAGTCGCCCGAGACGGTCGCCGCCGAACTGGCAGAACCAGACGTGTCCCGCGCGGTCGAGCGCGATGCCGTACGGGTTACCGCGCGTCTTGTACTCGCTGATCGCCCCGGTCTTCGTATCCAGCCGGCCAATGCGCTGGCCGCCCTGGACGGTGAACCAGATCGTCCCCTGCCCGTCGGTCACGAGCGTGTGCGGGTCGCCCCCCGCCGGGGCCCTGTGCTCGGTGACTTTGCCGCTCGCAGGGTCGAGGTGACCGATCGTACCGTTGCCGTTGCCCGTGTACCACACCTGGCCTTCGCGATCGACGAGCAGGCCGTGGGGCTGGGCGCCAGCGGGAAGATTCCACTCGGTAAAGGATTTCGTCCGCGTGTCGAAGCGCGCGATCTTGTTGCCCCGCATTACGGCCACGTAGATGTTGCCGTCGGGCCCCGGGGCGGGGTCACGGGCGAACTGGGGCGTAGGTACCGCCCATTCCGAGACCTTGCCCTCCAGCGCCGGCCGCGCGCCGGGAGCGATCGCGTAGTTCGAGCCGCCAGCCCAGGCCGGGGCGCTGCTGGCGATGAGCATCGCGAGCGCGAACTCGATCTTCATCTGCCGTCTCCTCCGGCCGAGGCCGGGGTTGGCGCGGCGCCGGCCATGAAGTGCACCAGATTCTGGATGTCTTCCTCGCTGAGCGACTGGGCCACCATCGTCATCATGCCGTCGAGGTCGCTGGTCGTCTTCGCCTTGTAGCCGCGCAGCCGCTTGAGGAGATAATCGAAGTCCTGCCCGGCCAGACGCGCGACCTGATTCTGTCCCATGAGCTGCGGGCCGTGGCACGACCCGCAGTGAAGGCTCTGGGCCAGGGGCCGGCCGGCAACGGCCCGCGTCGCGTCGATCTCGACCGGACGGACCCGTGGCGTCTGGCCGGCGTAGTAGGCGGCCAGATCCGCCATGTCGGCGTCGGAGAGATTGACCGCGAAGGGCGACATCTGGACATCGCGACGGCGTCCATCGCGATACATGATGAGCTGCCAGTGCGTATAGAAGGCGGGCATGCCGGCGAGCGACGGCGTCCCCGGTGTGATGGCGTTGCCCGAGGCCCCATGGCACGGCAGGCACGCCTCCGCCTTTCTCCGCCCCGCCTCGATGTCCGCCCCGGGAGCAACGGAGACCAGTGCGGTAGTGGTGCTGATGATCGCCAGCGCGACTACGGGCGCAACGGTGATGCGGCGGGGACGAGGGAGCATAAGCACCCAGTAGCGTATCACCGCTGTGTAGAGCGCCGGCCCCATCGCGGCAACGGTGTAGCGCCGCACGCGAACAGGGAGGTTTGGAGGGGGCAGTCTCTGCCCCCTCCAACTCGATAATCGGGAGCGGGCGGCGGCCACCCCCTCCGAGTCAGCTTATCGCTTGTAACTGATCTGGTAGATGGCTCCGTGGTAGTCGTCGGAGAGCAGCATCGAGCCATCGGGCATCCACTCGATGTGTGTCGGCCGACAATGAACCGTGCTGCCCTCGTGGCAGCCCTCGGCGAACACCTCGTACTTCGGCGGCTGGCCCGGCTTGAGGTCCACCGTCATGATCCGATAACCCTGCTTCACGCTACGGTTCCAGGAACCCTTCTGCGCGATGAAGAGCCGGTTCCGGTACTCGGGCGGAAACTGGTTCCCCGTGTAGAACCGGGTGCCGATGGGGGCGATGTGGGCGCCGAGCTTGAGGAGCGGCGGTGCGAACTCGCTGCAGGAGCGCCCCTTGCCGAAGTCGGGATCCGGGGTGTCGCCCTGGTGACAGTAGGGATAGCCGAAGTGCAGGCCCTTCTTCGGGGCGTGGTGGAGCGTGTCGTTGGGGAAGTCGTCGCCCGCCCAGTCACGGCCGTGGCTCACGAAGTAGAGCTCCTTGGTCACCGGGTGAAAGTCGGCGCCCGTGCTGTTGCGCACGCCGAAGGCCACGTACTCGAAGCCGGTCCCGTCGGGGTTCACGCGCGAGACGTTGGCGTGGGTGTCGGGCGGCATGCAGATGTTGCACGGCGCGCCCATGTTGAAGTAGAGCTTGCCGTCCGGTCCCCAGGCCAGGAACCGCCAGTTGTGGTGCGTCTCCCTGGGAGGAAACGTGTAGACGACAGTCGGGGCCGGCGGGTTGTCCAGGTTGGCCTCGATGTTCTCGTATTTGACGAGGTTGGGGATCGTGGCCACGTAGAGCGCCCCATCCTTGAAGGCCAGGCCGCTCGGTTGGGCGAGCCCCTTGAGGATGGTCTTGACCTCGCGCTTACCGCTCTTGTCCACCACCGCGTAGACGTTGCCCGCCACCCGCGTCCCCACGAAGAGCGTGCCCTTGGACCCCCACGCCATCTGCCGGGCGTTGTTCATGCCGTCGGCCCAGACGTTGATGCTGAACCCCGACGGAAGCTTGACCTTGTTGATGGGGATCTTCGCGGCCGGTGTCGGGGTCGGAGGCGCCGGAACCGGCGCCAGCGGCGAGTTGGCCAACTCAGGCGGCTGGCCCTGCTTCCACGCCGGTGGCGGCTGCTGCCCCTCCGAAGACCCGAGGGACAGGAACCAGGCGCCGAGCGCCAACAGAACGACCAGAATGATGCCGGTGCTTCGTGCGAACCTCATAACCGCCTCCCTTTGAGCAAGAACCCCCACGGGTGTGCCACGGGTCTTCGACGCGCGGCGAAACGTAATACGCGGCCCCCCACTTGTCAACAGCCCGGCCGGTCACTGAGGTTGTGTGACGCCATGGTGCGGCGTGGTGATGGCCTGAGCGGCGGGGAGGTATCCCATGAGTGAGCTCATCAACGCCATCGGCTATGTGGCCGAGGCGGCCGGGCATCACCCCGATCTGGAGGTGATCTGGTGCTGCCGATACTGCACGGGAGAGGGCGGAGTAACGAGAGACTCCGCCTCCGCGCACGCGGCCTGCACGATCGCATGATGCGGTGAGAGCGAGCAGGCGGGATCGGTCACCGTCGCGTCGCCGGTCAAGTGAAACGCCTGACAGCGACAGCCCCCGAAATCTTCGGTCCGCCGCTCACAGCTCCGGCAGGGCTCGGACATCCAGTCCTCGCCCCGAAAGGCGTTGAGGCCTGGTGAGTCGTTCCAGATCTCGGCCAGGGCGCGGTCCCGGACGCGGTCGAAGACGATCCCGGGCAGGGTGTGGGCGACGTGGCAGGGCAGCACCAGTCCGTCGGGACTGATCACCATGAACCGGCGGCCCCAGCCGTCCATGCAGGACTTCGGGAACCTCACGTAGTAGTCGGGAACCACGAAGAGCACTTCCATCGTCCCGCGCAGCCGGTCTCGCGCGGCCGCCGCGACCGCCCGCGCGCGCTCGAGTTGTTCCCGCGTGGGCAGCAGCGCCCCGCGGTTGAGCAGCGCCCAGCCCAGATACTGGGTGTTGGCGAGCTCGAGCCGGTCGGCGGCCAGCGACTCGGCCAGCGCGATGATCTCGGGGACCCGGTCGAGGTTGTGGCGATGGAGCACGACGTTGAGCGTCAGCGGGAAGCCGACGCTCTTGACCCAGCGGGCCACCTCCAGCTTCCGGGCGAAAGAGCGGTGGCCGGCGATACGGTCGGAGGCTTCTGTCTCGACGTCCTGGATGGAGAGCTGGACGTTGTCGAGCCCACGCGCGCGGAAGGCGCGCAGCCGGTCGAGGGTCAGCGGAATGCCGCTGGTGATGAGATTGGTGTAGAGGTCGAGGTCGCGCGCCTGTCCGATCAGCGCCTCCAGATCGCTCCGGAGCAGGGGCTCGCCACCGGTCAGGTTGAGTTGGACCACGCCCAGCTCCTCGGCCTCGCGCAACACCCGGAGCCAGGTCGCGGTGTCGAGCTCCTGATCGTGGCGTGCGTAGTCGAGCGGGTTGGAGCAGTACACGCACCGGAGGGGGCAGCGGTACGTCAGCTCGGCCACCAGCGTGTAGGGCCGGTAGGGGCTGCTGCTCACGCGCCGTCCTTCACCAGGCCCCGGTCGGCCATGATCTGCAAGAAGGCCAGGATCTCGCGCTCCACCCGCTCGCGGGGCTCGGAGGAGGCCTTGGCGGCCAGCTGCTCCACGATGGCTTCCACGGTGTGCTCGCCGGTGCACAGCGCCACCACCGCCGCCGCCGTCGAGTTCAGAGCCAGCCCCTTCTCGGGATAGAGAAGCATGTATTGCTGGCCGCGGCGGTCGAATCGGACCCGGGCCTTGGGGGCCAGCCGCGGCCGGCTCGTGGGCGAGATCATGCCCGCCCGCCCGCCGGACCCCAGCCGGGTTCGATGTAGGCGGCGTAGAGGCAGTCCAGCAGGTGCCAGAGGATCTCCGTCTTGCGAATGAGGGCGGCCACGCATCGGGCCTGCAGCTCGTACGTCGTGGCGTGACGGATGACGAAGTCCATGGCCTCCTGGGAATCGCGCCGAGCCCGCGGCACGCGAGACCGGAAGTACTCCAGCATCTCGCGGCTGACCCAGGGATAGTGGCGCTCCCAGGCGATCACCCGCCGCGTCATCAGGTCGGGCGCGAAGAACTCCGTCAGCGACGACGCCACCGCCTCCACCAGGCTGCGATCACGCACCAGGGTCACGTAGCCGTCGCAGGCGAACTTGACGCCGGGCAGCACCGAGCGGCAGCTCGCCACTTCCTCGCGGTCGAGCCCAACCCCGTCGGCCAGCCGGAGCCACAGCTCGAGCCCGCCGGCCCCCTCCCCGTCGCCATCGTGGTCGTGGATCCGGCGGATCCACATCCGCCGGAAAGCCGGATCCTCCGACTTCGACAGGATGATCGCGTCCTTGATGGGAACCCGCGTCTGATAGTAGTAGCGGTTCAGGACCCACTGCTGGAGCTGGAGCTGGGTGAGCTTGCCGTCGTGCATCAGCACGTGATAGCGGTGATGATCGTGATACCGCGCCTCACCCTCCCGGCGGAGCCATTCCACCAGAGCATCCGCGGACAGCGCTGGACGTGTGTGGGCTTCACTCACAGGACGACCTCCATGCCGTCGAAGGCGACCTCCCAGCCGTGCTGGACGACCGCCTGACGCTCCGGCGAGTCCTCACGGAGCACGGGGTTGGTGTTGTTGATGTGGATGAAGATCCGCCGCGTGCTCGGCAACGCCCCCAGCAGGGCCAGGCTCCCCTGGGGACCTCCCATGGGGACGTGGGCCATGTCCTCGGCCCGGCTGGTGCCGAGGCCCTGCGCCGGCAGCTCGTCGCTGGACCAGAAGGTCCCGTCGAAGAACACGCAGTCGGCTCCGGCGAGCGCCGTCCGCACAGCCGGGGTCACCGCGCCCGCGGCCGACGCATAGGCCACCGTCCGGCCGGTTCGCGGTTCCCGAATCCTCACGGCCACGTTGTCCTCCGGGTCAGGCGGCAGGCGTCCCTCGAGGTGGATCGGCAGCTTGCCGGGAACGGCGACGGTGGAGAGCACGAGACCGGTCGGCCGCCCGTCGGCGGTCATCTCCTCCTCGTGGCCGGGCTTCAGCACCCGCCACGTCACCTGCCCGGGAAACCGCTGCAGGGTCCGGTAGAGAACGTTGCCCTCGGTGAAGCCCCGCCGCACACGATCGGTCGCATACACCGTCAGCGGATGGGACTCGCGCAGCGACAAAAGCCCCAGGCAGTGATCGAGGTCTCCGTTGGTGAGGACGAGGCCGGCGATCGGGGAATGGCGTGGGGCCCGCGGGTGCAGCGGAGGGAAGCTCTCGATCTGGGCGCGGACTTCCGGCGAGACGTTGAGGAGAAACCACGCTGCGCCCTCAGCGCTGACGGCCACGCACTCCTGCGTGCGGGCCACCACGCGTACCGCGCCCTCGCGGGCGCCACGACAGTTCTGGCAACCGCAGTTCCACTGCGGCACTCCGCCCCCTGCGGCTGAACCGAGGATCCGGATACGCACGGTCACCGGAGATAATACAGCCCTTCGCGCCGGCCTGCGGGGGCCGCCGGGAAGGGCTGCTCAGCGCGCGGGGGACCGCTGCTTAGAAGGAGTCCGAGTCGTCGCGATCGAAATCGTCCTGGTACGAGTTGATCTCGGCGTCCATCTTGATCTCTACGAAGGCGGGCGTCTCCCACGTCATCGGCGTTCACCCCCTGTCAGGTGGTAAGGCGGTTGCAAGTCGGAAGATAGAGGAGACTCGGGGCGCCTGTCAAGGCATGGCAACCAGATCTGCGGGCCGGATGGGCAGGCGGGTGATGGTGATACCCAGCGGGCGCACGGCGTCCGCCACGGCATTGGCGAGGGCCGCCGGCGCCCCGATGGTGCCCCCCTCCCCCATGCCCTTTATGCCGCCGGGAACGCGTGGCGCCGGCGTCTCCAGGTGGCCGATCCGAGGCTCCGGCAAGTCGTCCGCTCTCGGCAGGGCGTAGTCCATCAGCGTCGCCGTGAGGAGCTGGCCCTGGTCGTCGTAGACGATCCCTTCTCGAAGCGCCTCGCCCGCTCCCTGACATACGGCCCCGTGCACCTGCCCCTCCACGAGCAGGGGATTGATCACGGGCCCGCAGTCCTCGACGACCGTATAGCCGAGCACGCGAACCCCGCCGGTCTGAGGATCGACCTCCACGACGGCCACGTGAACGGCCCCTGAGAAGGTCGGGCCCGGCGGATCGAAGTAGATGGTCGCCTCCAACCCCGGCTCGAGGCCCTCACCACCGGGTAGCGAGTACGCGGCCCGAGCGACGTCGAGGAAGGAGACCGTGCGCTGAGGCAGGCCCTTGACGTGGGCGCGGTCGCCCTCGAGGACGACGTCCTCGGGAGCAGCCTCCAGCAGGTGCGCAGCCAGCCTCGTGACCTTCCGGCGCACCACGTCGGCCGCGGCGCCGGCCGCGCCCACTATCGCCACGGCCCCACGGCTGCCGAAGGTGCCGCTGCCCACCGGACTCGCGTGGGTGTCGACCGGCTGAACACTGACCCGCTCGAGCGGCACGCCCAGCCTGTCGGCCACGATCTGACCCAGCGCCGTCGCATGGCCCTGACCCTGCGAGGGAAAGCTCACCGCGCAGCGCACGGCCCCGTCGGGCTCGACACGGACCATCGCGGCCTCGATCCCGGGAATTTCTTGCATGCCGCGCCGACGGAAGACCTCGGTGCCCATGCCCGTGTATTCCGTGTAGCAGGCTACCCCGATCCCTACCCGTCGGCCGGCGGCCCGCGCGAGCCCCCGCTCGCGCTTGAGCTCCTCGTAGCCCGACAGGTCCAGCGCGAGCTCCAGCGCCTTGGGAAAGTCCCCGCTGTCGTACGTCATCCCGCTGGCCGACGTGAACGGATAGGCCTCCCGGGGAATCAGATTGCGACGGCGCACGTCGGCCGGATCCAGCCCCAGCCGCTCGGCCACCAGGTCCAGCGCCCGCTCCATCACGAACGCGCCCATCGTCATCCCCACGCCCCGATAGGCGCCGAGCGGCGGCTTGTTGGTGGCCACCGCCACCGCTTCGTACGCATAAGCCGGCGTCAGGTACGGCCCGGGCAGGATGGAGGCGGTGCCCAGGGGCTCCAGGGCCTGGGTGAGCGCATGGATGTGATAGGCGCCGGCGTCGGACAGCATTCGGGCCTGCAGCGCGAGCATCCGGCCCTGGCGATCGGCCGCCACGGCCAGCTCCACCCGCTGTTCGCGAGCATGGGAGCCAGCCGCCAGGTTCTCCCGCCGCTCCTCGATCCACTTCAGCGGGCGTCCCAGCACCCGGGCCAGCGCAGCCACGGCGACGTCCTCGGGGAACACGTGGACCTTGAGGCCGAAGCCGCCGCCCACGTCGGGCACGATCACGCGCACCCGCGACTCGCTGAGCTGCAGGCTGGCGGCCAGCGCGGAGCGGAGAATCTGCGGGGTCTGCGTAGACGCCCACACGGTGAGGGTGACCCCGTCCCAGTCCGCGACCACGCCGCGGGGCTCGAGCGGGACGGGCGCGCAGCGACCGTGGCTGAAGGTCTCGCGCAGGACGAGCGGAGCCGTCGCCAAGGCGGTGTCGACGTCGCCCCGCCGCCCTTCGCGCCGGAAGAGGATCTGGCCCGTGGCCAGGCCGGCATCGATCGAGGTGACGGCGGGCAACGGCGCATAGCTCACGGCGACGGCCTCTCGCCCGTCGGCGGCGAGGGGCGCGGCCTCGGCGATCACCGCCGCCACCGCTTCTCCGACGAAACGCACGCGCCCCTCGGCCAGCGGGGGCCACGCCGTGGGCGTGAAGCCTCCTCCGTCGAGCCGCGGCGCCAGGGGACGAACCGCGGCGCGGAGGTCGGCTGCGGTGGCGACCGCCACCACGCCGGGCTGAGCCCGGGCCCGGACGGCGTCGATGTCGCGCACCTCGGCGTGGGCGTGGACGCTGCGGACGAAGGCCACGGTCAGCATACCGGGCAGCGCAAGGTCGGCGACGTACCGGCCGCGGCCGCGCAGCAGCCGCGGGTCCTCCACGCGCTTGACGCGGGCGCCGGTCAGACGGATCACGCCCCCACCTCAAGCCTCCTGCAGCCGGTGGAACACGAGCCCGTCCAGGAGCTTGGGATAGAAGTGCGTGGACTTCTGCGGCAGCAGCTCGCCGCCCTCGACGACGGCGCGAAGCTCGTCCGCCGTGGTCGGGGCGATGAGGAACGCCGCCTGGCAGCCCCCCTCGCGAGCCAGGCGCACGGCCTCGGCGGTGTCCGCGGTGTAGTCCACGTGGCTGCGGGCGTCGAGCTTGGCCTCGGTGATGTCGAGCAAGGGTTTGAGGAGCCCCTCATGGAGGATCGACACGGACAGGGCGCGCCACGCCGGCGAGGTGTGCGCCGGCCACGGCACCTTGGCCACGGCCTCGTCGCGCAGGCGGAAAACCAGGGCCCGGGCCCCGCTCACCGCGCCGATGGAGCGAGTGGTCGGGGTGAAGCGTAGCGGGTCGACCAGCGGCGCCGTCTCGAACCACGGTCGCGCGCGCTCGGCCAGCCCGTCGAGGGCGAAGCCCTCCACGCCGTGGACGAGCCGGTGATTGGCCAGGATCGTGAGCCCCGGCGCCTCCAGGGTGCAGAAGGTCATGAGCTTGAGGCGGCAGCCGGGATGATCGCGCGCATACTCCACCGCGGTCTCGTAGCGGTGGTGGCCGTCGGCGATGATCACGGACCTGGGGATCATCAGCGCCTGCACCCGCGCGATCGTGGCCTCGTCGGTGATCCGCCAGAGCTGGTGCAGCTCGCCCCGGAGGTCATGGCCCTCGGCCACCGGCTCACCAGCAGGCCGCACGGCCTCCCGCAGGGCCCCGTCGGGATCGCTGGTCAGCATGAAGAGCAGCCCCATGTCGGCGCCGGTGGCCTCGAGCAGGCGGAGCCGATCCCGCTTGGGCCCGGCGTGGGTGCGCTCGTGCGGGCGCACGATGCCCTGGGCATAGTCGCTGACTTCCCCGAGCGCCACGAAGCCCTCTCGCGTGATCCGGCGCCCCTGCGCGGCGTAGGTCTGGTGATAGGGATAGATGGCGGGGCGCGGCTCCGGAGTCCACACGCCGGCGGCCAGCCACGCCTGGAGCACCTGGCGCGCCCGCTGGTAGCGGTCGAGCCCCAACTCGTCCTGGGGCAGCGTGACGCGGACCACGTTGTGAGCGCTCATAGCCAGCAGCCGCTCCTGCATCTCGGGGCTGATCTGGTCGTAGGGCGGGGCTACGACCGGCGAGATGTCCGGCGTCCCGCCGACGGCGTAGCGGTATCCGCGGAACGGCTGGATGTTCACGGAAGCGACCTTACTGAATGAGCCGGTCGGCGCGCAACAGCAGGGACGGCGGAATGGTCAGCCCCAGAGCCCGGGCCGTCTTGAGGTTGAGGACCAGCTCGAACTTGGTGGGTTGCTCGACAGGAATCTCGGCCGGCTTGGCCCCCTTGAGGATCTTGTCGACCAGACGCGCCGCCTGCTTGCCCAGCTCATGGGTGTTCGCGGAGTAGGAGGCCAAACCGCCCCGCTCCACGAAGAACGGCACGTGGAACATCGTCGGCATCCCTCGGGAAGCAATGTCGAGGATGAAGCCGGGAATATTCAAGGAGAGGAAGCGCGACGAAAAGACCCCATCCGCTTCGCCCTTCCGGAGCCCGGTGATGGACGCGCGCGCTTCCTCTTCGCTCCGCAGCGGCCTTTCCACGAGCGTGAGGCCGAGCTGCCGGGCGCCGTCGCGGTGGACGGCCAGGAGCGTAAGGGCGTCCGCGTTCGTCGCGTCGTAGAACACGAGGATCCGCTTCAGACCGGGAACCAGCTCCCGGAAGATCTGCATCCGCTTTGGCACCAGCTCAACGTCCAGATCGGCGATCCCCGTGATGTTGCCACCCGGGCGCGCGAGGCTCTGCACCAGGCCCAGCCCGACGGGGTCGCCGGCGCCGATCAAGATGATCGGGATGTGACTCGTCGCCGCCTGGGCCGCCTTTGCCACGGTGCCGCTCTCCGTCGTCACGATGATGTCCACCCCGCGCCGAACGAGATCGCGGGCGGCATCAGGCAGGTCGGCGATTCTCCCTTCGGTGAAGCGCACGCCGAGGACGAAGTCTTCGTTCTCGCGATAGCCGAGCTCGTGAAGGCCGTCGCGCAATCCCACCACGGCTGGCGTCGGTCCCCAGGATTCGGTGAGTGCCCCGATCTTGACCAGGCGCGGCGCTTGAGCCACGACATCGCGGGCGGCCAGGTCTCCCGCTGCGAGCATCATGCCGAACAGGACTCGACGGCGTAGGAGGTTCGTCACTGCCGGGGCGGGGCTGGTTCGGCCAACAGACGCTCGATGAGCGCACGCGCCGGCGGGCTCGTCCACTCGCGAGGCCCGACGGCAAACGCCACGGCCCGCCCGTCCCGACCGATGACGAACGTCGTGGGAATGCCGACGACACCGTACAGGTCGTTGACCTTGCCACCCGGATCAAGCAGAAGGGGGAAGCTGAGGCCCAGCTCCCTGGCGTAGCGCCCGACGGCGTTCCCGTCCTCCCGGGCATTGATCCCGACGATGGCGAGTCCTCGCGGCGCGAACTCCCGGTGAAGCCGCTCCAGCAGGGGCATCTCCGGCCGGCACTCCAGACACCAGCTCGCCCAGAAATTCACGACGATGACCTTCCCCCTGAGCTCGCTAAGCGACAGCGGCTGGGCATCGAGGGTGCGGCCGCTGAAGGGCGGAGGCCGCGTCCCCACGGGATAGCTCACGAGGTTCAGGGGCTTGAGGAGGGACGCCGGCACCGACGGGTCAGCTCCCGCGGGATCCCACATGGCCACCACGAACAGGGCGCCCACGATCCACCCGCGACGGCCCGAGAGCCGGACGGGCCGTCCGCCGGCCGGCGGGGGGCGGCGCGACCTCATCGTCACCGCTTTCCCACGATTTCCCGAATGTCCTTCAGCAGGGTGTCGCTATACACCACCGTCGTCCCCGGGTTCTCGATGATCCACTTCTTGCGAAGGATGCCCTGGGGGTCGATGAGAAAAAATGACCTGAGCGCGTTCATCGTCTTCTCGTTGAGGACGCCGTAGCTGCGCATGACCTTCCGCTCGGGAAAGTCGCTAAGGAGCGGGAACGGCAACTTCAGAGATTCGGCGAAGGTTTGCTGCGAAAAGGTCATGTTGGCGCTGGCGGCAAGGTTTTGAATCCCAAGCTCCTCGAATCGCTTGTAGTCGGCCTTCCTGGCCGACAGGTTTGCCGCTCAGGTCGGCGCGAAATCGGCGCCATAGAACTCCAGAAGGACCCACTTCTTCCCGCGAAAGTCACTCAAGGAGATGTCGCCGCCGGTCGTGCTCGGCAGCTTGAAGTTGGGCGCCGGCTGGCCCACCTCCACGGCCATGCCTGGCGTCGCCCCGATGATGGTCAAGGACACCGCCAGGGCCGCTCCCAACAGGAACTCGCGAACGACTCGTCCCCGGAGCGTCATCATGCTGGCCACCCCCCGCGACTCATTTGCGCCAGTGTACGACACGGTATTATCGAACGTGAATCACGGCCAACGCAATTCCCGTCACATCCGATCCTGCGTCTAGCGGCGGACTCCTACGTGACGCAGCAACACCTCGGGCTCGGCCGCGAGCTCGGCCGGTGTGGCCTCCCGGACCACGCGGCCGTTCTCGATCAGAGCCACCCGATCGGCGATCGCCAGGACTGCATCGACCTTCTGCTCGACGAGCAGGACCCCGACCCGCCGGGCCCGGAGCCCGGCGATCGTCTCGAGCAGCCGCTCGACCAGCGTGGGCATCAGGCCCTCGCTCGGCTCGTCCATCAGCACGATGCTGGGCCGCGCGCAGAGCGCCCGCGCGGTGGCCAGCATCTGCTGCTCGCCGCCGGACAGCGTGCCCGCCCGCTGGCTCAGGCGCTCGCGGAGCAAAGGGAAGAGATCGAGCACCGGCTCCCGCGTCTCGGCGCCGCCGCCGCGCACGAGGAGCCCCATCGTGAGGTTCTCCTCGACGGTGAGCTCGGTGAAGAGCCGCCGGCCCTGGGGAACGTAGGCGATGCCGCGGCGCGGGATTTCATGGCCCGGCAATCGGCGGAGGTCTCCGCCGTCCAGCGTGATCCGGCCCGCGCCCAGACGCACCAGGCCCATGATGGCGCGCAGCGTGGTGGTCTTGCCGGCGCCGTTTCGCCCCAGCAGCCCTAGAATCTCGCCGCTGGCCACCTCCAGCGAAAGATCCTTCAAAATGTGGGCGTCCCCGTAGTACGCGTTGATGCGATCCAGGCGGAGCGTCATCGGCCCAGGTACGCCCGCTGCACGTCGGGATGGGTCTCGATCTGCCGTGGCGTGCCCTCGGCGATGATGTGCCCGCTGTCCATCACCGTGACCCGGCTGGCCAGCTCGAGGACCACGGCCATGTTGTGCTCGATGAGCAGCACCGTGGCCTGACGGGCGGCATGCCGCACGACCTCGATAAGGGCGTCGGTCTCGACCGCGGCCAGCCCCTGGGTGGGCTCGTCGAGAATGAGCAGCTCCGGGTGGAGCGCCAGCGCCATAGCGAGCTCCAGGAGGCGCTGGTGGCCATAGCTCAGGGCCCCGGCCGGCTGGTCGCGGACCTCGGCCAGCCCCACCGTGGCCAGGGCTGACGCCACGTCACCCGCCACCGCCTCCCGGTCGAGCGTGAGCCAGTCGGTCGGCCCCCGCAGTCGGCGCCGCTGCGCGGCCAGGACCACGTTGTCGTGGACGCTGAGGCGCCGGTAGATGCTGGTGATCTGGAACGTGTAGACGATGCCCAGCCCCACCCGGTGCCAGGCCGGACGCCGGGTGATGTCGTGGCCGTCGAAGAGCACCCGGCCAGCGGTCGGCGCCAGGCGACCGCTGATGAGGCCGACCAGCGTCGTTTTGCCCGCGCCGTTGGGACCGATCAGCGCCCGCACTTCACCTCGGTCGAGGCGGAAGTCCACCCTGCTCACCGCCTCCAGCCCGCCGAAGCGCCTGGTCAGCGCCTGGGTCTCGAGCAGCGGGCTCACGGCAGCCACCGGGCCCAGCGGGCGCGCAGGCCGCCGACGAGGCCGGCCGGGGCCCACAGAACCGTCAAGATGAGCACGGCGCCAACCACCATCAGGTAGCCGGTGGTGAGCCCGCTGGCCACGTCCACCAGGTAGGTCATGAGCAGGGTGCCGATCAGCGGACCGAGCGTCGTCCCCGCGCCGCCCAGCAGCGTCCACAGCAACGGGTAGATCGAGTAGAGAATGCCGGCGAAGGTGGAGCCCACGTAGGAGAAGAGCAGAGTATAGGCGGCGCCCGCCACCGCCGACATCAACCCGGACATCACGATGGAGACGAGGCGATAGAGGGCGGTGTTGTAGCCGAGCAGGCGCGTGCGCTCTTCGTTCTCGCGCAGCGCGACGAGCACCCGGCCCATCGGCGAGCGCACAAGCCACAGGCTGCCGAGGAAGCAGGCGGCGAAGACGACGAGGGCCACGTTGTACTTGACGGTGGGATCGGCGAAGGCCAGCCGCCACTCCC
>DATIAY010000202.1:0-9461 GCA_035457825.1 Candidatus Methylomirabilota bacterium | reverse complement strand
CGGGCGCCGTGGGCGTTGGAGATGCGCACGCGCAGCCGGCTGCCGCCCAGACTGCCCCGCGGGATCATTCGCAGCGTGTGATTGCTGAAGGCGGCGCCTTCGGCGGGCGCCGGAGCTGCCGTCCAGGTACCGACCCAGTGCATGGTGTCCCTCATGGCCCGGCTCCTCTCGTGTCCGCTTATCTCCGCTACCGGCGCGCTCCTGTCAAGGCTGACCGCGTCGTCGTCGGCACATGACGTCCCGTCACCAGTCGTGCCTCGAGGAACCAGTTCGCGGTTGACGACGTGCTCGAGCGCGGTGTATGACCGCCGGCAACCGCGATGAGTCACGGGCACCTGGGTACCCCCGGGACCCCGGATCGTGAGCGGGAAGGAGACGGGTCATGGGTCGCTGGAATCAGGCGAAGGGCCACCCGCTGGTCGTCATCCTCCTGAGTGTGCTGCTTTGCCTCGGGCTCGCTCTGCCAGCACGGATGCCGGTCTGGGCGCAGAGCCCCGCGCTCTGCTCCGTGCCGTTGACCATCACGAAATTTGAGCAGGCTCCCAACAGGTTCGGCGTCGAGCCCCTGCCCGTCGTCGATCCCAAGACTGGCCAGCAGATACGGTCGGAGAGCTACCGCATCGACTGGCGTTTGGACGGCAAGTTGCCGAATTGCCTGTCCGTCGATCGCTTCGTGGTCGGATATTCCATTCATGGCAGCCTGCGTCAGGACGTTTCAGTTCCGGGAAACACCCTGTCGACCGTCGTCAACGTCTCGATCGTCGGGACACCGAGCCTCGCCGCGGCCGGCCGCCGGAGCGCGTCCGTCACCGGCGTCCTGCGCTCGCAACTCGGAGGCGACATCAAGCACACGTTCGGAGGGATTCCATCAGTGCCCAGCGGGGCATGCAATCAAATTCCGCTGGCCTTCGACACGAACTTCGCCGGTGCGAAACTGGTCGTCATCCAGGCGCCGTCTTCCCCCAAGGTCTCGGGGCCAGGTGGAATCGTGGCCAAGGCGCCGGCGATGAAATTCGACTCCGGTCGAGGGTTACCAGTTTCCTGGCGACTGCAGCCGACGAACCAGCAGTTGTGTGCGACCCTCGACAAGTTCAACGTCTCGGCCAAGGTCACGCTCACGGACGGCTCGGTTCGCGAAGGCAGCACCACCGCCGCTCCCGACGCGGTGTCAACGATCGTGCCACTCCTGAAGGTATCGCCGCTGACCGCGGACCAGGCCCCCGAGATCCAACGGGTCGAGGAGGTACGAGTCCGCGCCATCACGAAGCCGAGCCTGAATCTCAGCGGATCGTATCGAAACTTCTAGTGAGAGCCAGGTCTGCCGGTGGCCGCGTAATGGAAGTCCCGGCACTGTCGCTCCCGCGCGCCCGGGGCGGCTGCCCTCACGGGCTCGGAGGACAAGGACATGCGCTTCGGACTGTTCGGTAGCGCCCAGGCCAGACGGGGAGGGCCCGACGTTGACAGCGGTGCGGGCTTCCGGGAGTTCGTGGAAAACAACGTCGAGGCCGAGGCGCTCGGCTATCACAGCACGTTCATCGTCGAGCACCACTTCACGGGCTTCGGCCAGATCTCGGCGACCCTCAACTTGCTGACCTGGGTCGGCGCGCGCACCACGACGTTGCGCCTCGGGACCGCGGTGATTGTGCTGGCCTGGCACAATCCTGTGCTGCTGGCGGAGCAGGCCGCGACGATCGACCTGCTCTCGGGGGGCCGCCTCGACTTCGGGATCGGCAAGGGCTACCGCTACAACGAATTCGCCGGTTTCGCCACGCCCATGGAAGAGGCCGACGGACGCTTCGACGAGTCCCTGGAGGTCTTGCTCAAGGCGTGGACATCGGAGACGCCCTGGTCCCATCGCGGCAAGTACTGGCAGTTCGACAATGTCGTGGTGGAGCCGCCGACCGCGCAGAAGCCACACCCTCCGCTCTGGATGGGCGCGGGCAGCGCCGCCTCCATTCGCAAGGTCGCGGCCCTCGGCTACAACTTGTTATTAGACCAGTACGCCTCGGTCGAGCAGATCGGCGAGCGCATCGCGATCTTCAAAGCGGAGGTGGAAGCACGGGGGCGCGTGTTCGATCCGCTGAGCGTCGGCGTCACCCGCTCGATCAGCATCGTTACGACCGCCGAGGATCTCGAGCGCGCGATGGTGAACCGCGTCGCGGCTCGCCGGCGCATCGATCGGTTGACGGTGCGTCCCGACGGCACGGCCCCGAACCGGGCGCAACTGTCCGATGCGGAGATCCGCGCCTCGGCTCTCTACGGCACGCCGGACGAAGTCGCCGTCATGATGCAAACCCTACGATCCACCGGCGCGGAATACGTGCTCCTCAACAGCGCGGGCGGACGCCCGACGCTGCGCCGGTTCGCGCGGGAGCTGATGCCGGCGTTCGCCGACGCTGCGGTCATCACGGCTGGCGGTTGATCCGGCGCTTCGACGTGGCCTGAGTCCCCTCACTCAGCCGGCGAGGGCCACCAGCGTATGCAACAGCACGTTGGCGCCGCGCTCGATGTCGGCGGCCTCACTCGTCTCGTCCACGCGGTGGCTGCGGCCGCCCTTGGACGGAATGAAGATCATCCCGGCCTCGGTGACCCGGGCCAGGTTCTGGGCGTCATGGCCGGCGGCCGAATACAGGCGCTCGGCCTTGAGGGCGAGGCCCGCGCAGGCCGCCTCGACCGCGGCCATCACGCGCGGCGCGCAAGGCGTGGGCGTCGTCGCGGACATCGGCCGGATCTCGATCCCGATCCCGCCCTTCTCGGCCATGGCGCGGGCCAGCGCCCCGAGGTCGGCGGCGAGCCGCTCGAGGATGTCGGGATCGGGGTCGCGCATCTCGTGGACCAGCTCCACCCGACCGGGCACGACGTTCGCCGCGCCAGGGTGCACGGCGACGACGCCGATGTTCATGACGGTGACGCGACTGCCGCGGGTACCGATCAGCTCGCGGGCCTGCAGCGCGAAGTCGGCCGCGGCCAGGAACGCATCGCGCCGCCGGTCCATCGGTGTCGTGCCGGCGTGGTCGGCCTGGCCGGTGAACACGATGCGGGCGCGTCGCACGCCCACGATCCGGTCGACGACGCCGATGGCCAGGCCGGCTTCCTCCAATCTCGCCCCCTGCTCGATGTGGAGCTCGACGTAGGCGGCCACCGAGCCCGCCGGGGCGCGGGCCTCCGGAGCCCGAAGGGCTTCGAAGCCGGCACGCTGCATGGCGTCCACCAGGCGCTCGCCGTCGACGGCAGCCATGTCGGGAATCCGGGCGGCGTCCAGGTTGCCGCAGAAGGCCCGGGAGCCGAAGAGGCTACCGTAGCGGCCCTCTTCGTCGCTCCAGGCCGCGACGGCCAGGGGGTGCCGGAGGTGGACGCCGGCTTCGCGCACGGTCTGCAGGCACTCGAGCCCGGCCAGGACTCCCAGCGCGCCGTCCAGGACTCCGCCCTCGGGGACGGTATCGATGTGCGAGCCGGTGAGGATCACGGGATGGGTCGTCTGGAAGCCCCGGGCTCCCAAGGCGCCGAAGACATTGCCGGCGGGATCGATCCAGGCCTCCAGTCCGGCCCCGCGCAGCTCGGCGAGCAGCCAGGCCCGCGCTTCCTCATGGGGTGGGCTCCACGCCGGGCGGCTCACGCCGCCGCCGGGCAGCGCCCCAAAACGTGCCAGCGCGCACAGGCGGGAGTCGAGCCGTGACAGCGAGACGTGCTGCACGGCGGGGCAGTATACGCCTTGACGAGCACAGCCAGGCATCCCTACAATGAATCACCGTTCAGTCGGGTAGCCCGCCTCAGGAGGGTGACTTGGATCTCACGCTGAACCCGGAGCAGGAGGCTTTTCGGACCCGAGTCCGCGGCTGGCTCAAGGCGAACATCCCCTCCGAGTGGCGGTCCCGCATGGCGGCCAGCGCGGACGTGCCCCGCCCCGAGGCCTACGACCTGCTTCGTCGCTGGCAGCGCCAGCTCTATGAGGCCGGCTTCGTCGGGCTGACCTGGCCCAGGGAGTACGGGGGGCAGGGGCTCACGTTCCTGGAGGAGATGATTCTCCACCAGGAGATGGCGCTGGCCAAGGCGCCGCCCATCCTCAACATCCTCGGCGTCGGCATGGCCGGGCCGACGATCGTCGCCTATGGCACCGAAGCCCAGAAGCAGCGTTATCCGGCGAAGATCCTGTCCTGCGAGGAGATCTGGTGCCAGGGCTACTCCGAGCCCAATGCCGGCTCGGACCTGGCCTCGTTGCAGACACGCGCCGTGAAGGACGGCGAGCACTGGGTGATCAACGGCCAGAAGGTGTGGACGTCGCTGGCCCACGTCGCCGACTGGATGATGCTGCTGGCCCGCACCGATCCCGAGGCCCCGCGGCACAAGGGGATCACCTACTTCCTGCTCGACATGC
This sequence comes from Candidatus Methylomirabilota bacterium, assembly GCA_035457825.1. Lineage (GTDB taxonomy): Bacteria > Methylomirabilota > Methylomirabilia > Rokubacteriales > CSP1-6 > 40CM-4-69-5. The sequence goes on along the minus strand of DATIAY010000202.1, from coordinate 5,086 downwards.
ACGCGCCCGGCGTCACGGTGCGGCCGCTCCGGCAGATCACCGGCGACCCCGAGTTCAACGAGGTCTTCTTCGATAATGTCCGGGTCCACGAGTCGCAGATCCTGGGCGGGCTCAACAACGGCTGGCAGGTGGGTCTCACCACGCTCATGTACGAGCGGCTGGCCCTCGGCTTCGGCCTGCAAGTGCGCTTGCGTATCGCCCTGGACGGTCTCGTCGAGCTGGCCCGGAGAATGGAGAAGGACGGCCGCGTCATCACCAAGGATCCGGTGATGCGGCAGAGGATCGCCCAGCTCTGGATCGAGACCGAGTGTCTGAAGTACACGGGTGCCCGGGCCATCACCCGGCTGCTGCGGGGCGAGATACCGGGACCGGAAGCATCCACGGGCAAGATGATCTGGGTCGACACTCACCAGCGACTGCAAGAGCTGGCCATGGAGATCCAGGGCCCCTATTCGCAGCTCACCCGCGGCTCGGACTGGTCGGTCGAGGGCGGACTCTGGCACTATACCTTCCTCCGCTCGCGCGCCAACTCCATCGAGGGCGGGACGACGGAGGTTCAGAAGAACATCATCGGCGAGCGGATCCTGGGGCTGCCCAAGGGCTAGCCGCCGTCGGGCGCCATCGCGGGAGAGGGTGCATGAATTTCGGTTTCAGCGACGAGCAAGAGCTGCTGCGCGCCACCGCCCGGAAGTTCCTCGAAAACGAGTGCACCTCGGCCTTCGTGCGGCAGCGCATGGAAGAGGCGGCGGGGGTCACCGACGAGTTCTGGGCCAAGCTTGCCGAGCAAGGCTGGCTGGGGCTCGTCTATCCCGAGCAGTATGGGGGCAGCGGTCTGGGTTTCGTGGATCTGACCGTGCTCATGGAGGAGATGGGGCGGGTGGTAATGCCGGGGCCCTACCTCTCCACGGTGCTCCTCGCCGGGCTGACGATCCTGGAAGCGGGCTCGGCGGAGCAGAAGGCGGCCTGGCTTCCCCGGATCGCCAGCGGCCAGGCCAAGGCGGCGCTGGCCTGGGCCGAGCCCAACGCCCGCTGGGACGCCGCCGGCGTCACCGTCGGCGCCAAAGCTCTCGGCGGCGACTGGGTGCTCAACGGCACCAAGCTCTTCGTCCTCGACGCCCATCTGGCTGACATCCTGGTCGTCGTGGCCCGCACGGGCGACGGCAAGCAGCCGGAGCATGGTGTGAGCCTGTTCATGCTGCCCAAGGGGACGGCGGGGCTGGAGGTGAAGCTGCTGCCGACGATGGACCAGACGCGAAAGCTCTGCGAGGTGAGCCTGCGCGATGTCCGGGTGCCTGGCGCCGCGTTGCTCGGGCCGCGCGACGGAGGCTGGGCCCCGCTCAGCCGTGTCATCGACCGGGCGACGGTGGCGCTGTGCGCCGAGATGTGCGGCGGCGCGCAGCGGGTGCTGGACATGACCGTGGAGTACGCCAAGGTCCGGGTGGCCTTCGGGCGCCCCATCGGCTCCTACCAGGGCGTCAAGCACAAGGCCGCCGACATGCTGGTCGACGTCGAGAACGCCAAGTCACTCACGTACTACGCGGCCTGGGCGGTCGACGAGAACGTCCCGGAGTCGCCGCTGGCCGCCTCGATGGCCAAGGCCTACTGCTCGGACGCGTTTCGCAAGGCCGCGGGCACGGGCATCCAGCTGCACGGCGGCATCGGCTTCACCTGGGAGCACGACCTGCACCTCTACTTCAAGCGGGCCAAGTCCTCGGAGTTCACCTTCGGCGACGCCACCTACCACCGGGAACGGGTCGCCCAGCTGATCAATCTTTAGGGCAGGCGACAGCCCACCGGGCTGGAGCCCCTGGGCCATCGCTAGGCCCCGCCACACTGCGGCACCCACCGGGCCAAGTCGTTCGCCCAGCGAAGGGCGAAACGCGAGTTCGAGCGCCGGCTCTGCCGGCGCAATCGATCCTGGGGGAGGTTTCGGAGGGGGCCGTCGAGGCCCCCGCCGACTTAGCCGCGGCGCGCGCGCTCGATCTCGGCCGCGCTGTAGCGGAAGGCCCGGAAGACGAAGTTGTTGAGCCCGAAGCGGGGCGACGGACCGAAGTGCGGGCTCACGTACTCCCACACCACCTCACCCCCGCTCGTCACCTCGAAGATCCGGCCGAAGCAGCCCTCGCAGATGAGCGTGTTGCCGTTCGGCAGCCGCTGGGCCCCGGAGATGTACGGGCTGAAGAAGTTGAAGGGGACGGTCTCGCGATACTCCCAGACAATCTTGGCGCTGCCCGGCTCGACCTCGATGACCCGTGAGTAAGGCCAGGGATTGTCCTGGCGGTGGGTGCCGTTGTCGAAGATGAGCAGGTGGCCGTTGGGCAGCGGTCGGGGATCGTGCTGCTGGGCGAGGGTCGGCGGGCCGAGCTTCCAGGCCAGCCGGCCCGTCGCCCGATCGATGATGGCGACGGTGGAGATGTTGCGGAAGCTCACCACCAGGTTGCCGTCGGGCAGCTCGGCCACGGTGTTGCCGTGAGTCCACTCCTCGCGACGATCCTGGAGCGTGATGCGATCGGTCGCCGGATCCATGTGCTCCCAGCTGTGCCACTCCCACACCCGCTCGCCCCTGATCGTGACCTCCACCAGATAGTCGGCGTACATGTCGCCGTCGTGCTCGGTGCCGGTCAGGCCGCCCTGGATGCGGGGGATGAGCTCGCGCGGGAGCTTCTCCATGCAGAGGAGGATGACGTTGCCGTTGCTGAGCTTGCGCGCGTCGTGATGATGATCCGGGTGGTGCACCTGCCAGAGGACGCGACCTCGCCAGTCCACCTCCATCACCACGCCGGCCTTGAAGCCGCGCTGCCAGAGCGGCAAGCGCTCGAGGTCAGCACGGGGCTTGCCTCCGTACAGCAGGTGCCCGTTGTCGAGCAAGTAGCCGTAGAGCCCGGGGGGATGGGGCATGGTCCACGTGTGCACGGCTCGGCCCTGCATATCGATGAGGTGCACGGTGCCGTCGCCGAACATCGGCGCGAACAGGGTGTAGCCGTCATAGGCCAGCGCCGGATCGTACGCTGTGAGCCCGGTACCGCGGCGTCGGACCTTCTGCTGGTCCACGGTGGTCATGGTGACTCCTTCTGTTCCGCGTGCGACAGCGGCGTCGTCTGGCTAGAATGAACTGTCGTGACCACGCCCGTTGATCCCAAGCCCGCGGCCTCCGTCCTGCTGGTGCGTTCCGGCGCGCCCCTGGCCCCCGAGCCGCTCGAGGTCTATCTCATCCGCCGCCAGAAGGGAATGAAGTTCCTGGGCGGGTATTATGCCTTTCCCGGGGGCAAAGTGGATCTCGCCGACGCCGCGCCCGAAGCCCTTGCCCGCTGCTACGGCCTGCGCCCCGAGGCGGCCGAGCGCGCCCTCGACGACGTCGCTCACTCGGAGCTTCCGGCCCTGGCCTACTGGGTGACGGCGGTCCGGGAGCTGCTGGAGGAGAGCGGGCTGCTCGTCGCCTGCGACGGCCAGGGCCAGCCCATCGACGCCAGCGACCCGGCGGTCGCCCACGCCGTGGACGACACCCGCAAGGCACTCATGGCCGGTGAGGCGTCGTTCGCGAGCCTGCTCGGGGACCGAGGCTGGTACGCGGACCTGCGCCCCTTTCGCTACCTGTCGCACTTCGTCACGCCGACGGCGAGCCCGATCCGGTTCAGCGCGCGCTTCTTCCTGTGCGCCGTGCCCACCGGCCAGCGCCCTCGCCTGTACACCGAAGAGACGTCCGAGGGCTTCTGGATCACGCCGGGGGAGGGTTATCGTCGGTTCCGGGCCGGTGAGATGGCGATGGCCGAGCCCGCCGAGTACGGGCTCGGCTACCTCGCCCAGTTCGAGTCGGCCCAGCGCCTGTGGGAGGCCCACGCCGACCAGCGCGGGAAGTTCCAGGGGACCATCGACCGGATCGATACCTTCTGGAAGGACTTCGACTGGACCCGCAACCGGGGGCGCGCCCCCGGGCCCCAGGGGGAGTCGTGAAGAAAACTTGGCGATGACCGCCGTCTGACGCCACCCTAGGCGCGATGGGTGACCTCATCGCGGTCTACCTCACTGTCCACGCTCCGAGTTATTGCACGTACGAGACGGCCCTGGCGACCCAGGTCGTGCACCCCGACGTTCAGGCGGTGCGCGATGGTCTGGTGGCCCAAGGCCGGCATTTGGCCGCGCTGCGACCGGACGTCATCGTCATCAACTCCTGCCACTTGGTCACCACCCTTCCGACCGTCGTCGACGGCACCACCCGCCACCGGGGCGTGCTGACAGCCCAGGAGGCCCCCGACCAGGTCCGCGGCGTCGACTACGACTTCCCGGGCGACTACGAGCTCGCCGCGGCCGTGGTCGAACAGGGCCGCGGCGCCGGAGACCTCGGCACGCTGGCCAACGACGTGCACTACCCGCTGGACTACGGAACCGTGATGCCGGTCGTGTGTTATCTCGACAGGACGCAGCGGACCCCGGTCGTGCCGGTGTCGGTGACGCTGGCCAGCGATCTCGAGGAGTGCTTCCGCTGGGGACAGCACCTCGTGCGGGCCATTCGCGGCCTGCCCCGGCGCGCCGCCTTCGTGGCCAGCGGCAGTCTCTCTCACAAGGTCGTGCGCGTGCCCGGGAAGTGGCCGAGCGCGGAGGATCAGGAGCTGGACCACCGCTTCGCCCGGATGCTGGCGGACGGCGAGTACGAAAAACTCTGGGCCTGGCTGCCCGAGTATGCGTGGATCGTTCAGGCCGAGATGGACGGGCGCCACCTGGCCATGATGCTGGGGGTGATCTTAGAGTCCGGCCTCCGGTTCACCGCCACCGCCCACGGCTATGGACCCGCCTCGGGAAGCGGCAACTACGTCATCTCGCTCGCCGCCCAGGGCCGGCAGCCGTGAGCTCGTAGCCTGGACGCTGCCGGGCTCGTCTGCTAGACTCCGCGACGGCTTCCGCCACATAACTCCGAGGGGAGGTACTACCGTGGTGATTGCCCTCCGTGGTTTCGTCATCGGGCTCCTCGCCACCGCTATGGCCGCGGCCCCGGCCCCGGCCGCCGAGACCGTGAAGATCGGCTTCATCACCTCGCTCTCCGGCCCGGCCGGAATCATCGGCAAGCACATGAAGGACTCCGTGGAGCTGG
>DATIAY010000201.1:0-8281 GCA_035457825.1 Candidatus Methylomirabilota bacterium | reverse complement strand
GGAGTGTGCGCGGTTCATCGTCGACCGCAAAGTGGCGCTCGGGCCGCTTCTCACCCACCACTTCCGCCTGGAGGAGGCTGAGGACGCCTACCGGCTCTTCGATACCCAGACGACCGGCAAGGGCGTGTTCGTGTTCTGAGCGTGCAGCCGCTTCACCGCACCGGCGGCCCCACGTAGCGGAATCTCTGTGCGCGTTTTCCCGTATCGACCTCGGTCGTGTAGATGTTGCCCCTGGAGTCCACGGCGAGGTTGTGGACCCAGTGGAACTCGCCCGCGCCCCGGCCGTTGCGGCCGAAGGCGCCGACCACGGCGCCCGACTCGCGCGCCAGCGTGCGCACCTCGTTGTTGGCACCGTCGGCATTGAACAGAAACGTCTGCTTGGGGTCGACCCAGAAATCGAGATCCCAGACCGAGCCCTGCGCTAGGGTTTCGCGCGCCACCACGATCTCCTTCACGAACGTGCCGTCCCGGCGGAACACCTGAATGCGGTTGTTGACCCGGTCGCAGACGTAGACGAGCCCATCCCGCGAGATCTTCACGCAGTGGACGGGATTGCCGAACTGCGGGGCCGGCGGCGCCGCCGGATCGTAGGGCGGCAGCTTGGCATCCGTGGGCTTCCGCCCGTAGGCGCCCCAGTGACGCTTGTAGGCACCGGTCTCGGCGTCGAACACGATCACGCGGTGATTGTGGTACCCGTCGGCCACGTAGACCTCCGATGTCTGGGCGTCCACCTCCGTGTCGGCGGGGCGGCCCAGTCGGGTGCGGTCGCTGCTGTCGGTCTGCGTTCCTGGCTTGCCGATCTGCAGGACAAACTTGCCCTCACGAGTGAACTTGAGAATCTGCCCATCCCGCGCGCCGTTGCCGCCGATCCAGACGAATCCCTTGTGATCGACGTTGATCCCGTGCTCGGTCTCCGGCCAATCGTAGCCCTGACCCGGGCCGCCCCACGCCCGCACCAGGGTGCCGTGGGGATCGAACTCCAGCACCGGCGGCGCCGGCACGCAGCACTTTGTGCGGGGCGGCTTGAACGTGGCGGCCTTTTCGTCATCGGTCAGCGATCGTGGCCGTTGCAGGACGAAAATGTGATCCCGGTCATCGACGGCCACGCCGGCGGCCTGGCCCATGATCCAGTTGTTGGGCAGGCTCTTGGGCCAGGCCGGATCGACCTGGAAGCGGGGAGCCTCGTTTGCCGCCGCCATCACCACCGCCATCATGATCACCACGAGGGTCAGCCCGATGCGCATGTCTGGTCCTCCCTGTCTGGCCGGTCCCGTCAGCTCACCATCCGGTGATGGCCACGATGGCGGCCTCCTCCAAGGTGCTCCCGCGCAGCGAAAAACGGATCGCGTCCCCCACCTGTAGGGCGTCGTGCGTCTTCAACGATACCGCCCGGAAGCTCGTGGTCCGGGCCGGCAAAAGCCCGGCGATCTCTTCGTGCGTGACCACCAGCAGGTCCGTGTCGGGGAAGATCCCTCTCACAACGCCCCGCGCCTCCCACTGCTGCTCGCCGGCGCGCGCGCCGGCCACACAGGCGGCCCGCTCGCGCTCGAGACGCTCTACCCGTACACGGACAGCCTCGAGATCCCGACCGAGCCCTTCCGCCCGGCGGCCCCAGCCGGCATAGCCAAGGCCGAGGCCGACGGCGAGCGTGAGGTTCACGCAGAGAATCACCTGCCACACGGGGATCATGCGGACCTCCCAATTGCATCAGTGGACGTGGTCGTCGGGGAAGGGCGGAACGGTTTTCTCCTCGTTGAGCTGCTCGACCTGGCGCGTGAGCACCGCGGTGTCGGGCATGTCTCCCCTATCGGCTCTCCAGATCGCCCGGAGGTAGCCCTGGCGATCAATCAGCAGCTCGGCGTGGGCCCCCGGCGCGAACATGCGATAGGTCTCGACAATGTCGGTGGCGCTGTCGGTCACCACCGGGAACAGCACGGGCGGCACCGAGCCGAGGTCCCGGATGGCCTGGGCCGACGCGTTCGTCGGCACAGCGATGACCTCAACACCCAGGACCGACAACAGGGTGTAGCTCCGGGCCAGCGCCCGCATGCGCGGGGCGGATTGAGGTAACGTGTAGAGCACCACCAGAACCATCCGTCGTCCCCGGTAGTCGCGAAGCGCCCCCGGGGCCAGGGGACCGACGGAGACGGCGAAGTCGGGCGCGATCAGCCAGGCTCGCTCGGGCTCTACCTGGCCTCCGATCCGCCCGGCATCGACGACCGCACCGAGCAGCCGGATGAAGTTGATCACGTCCCACCGCTCGGCCTCGCCGAGACGGCCCGCGAAGCCTGGCATGCCGCGCTCCGGAAGGCCGTGAGTGACCAGCCAATAGATCTCGCCAGCGTGACGGCGCGAAGCGGGCGGGGAGCGGAGATCTACCAGCGGCCGTCGGCGCTCCGCCGCTGCCTGACCGTCGCCGGCCCCGGTGGCGCCATGACAGCTTGCGCAGTGCTCACGGTAGACCGACATCCCGGGCGCGATCGATGCGGCGTGATAGGCAGTCAGCGGCCGCCGGTAGCTGGTGGGATAGGCGTCGACCACGAGCGGAGGGAGGCCGACGCCCGTACCGATAGCAATGAGGGCCAGCGCGCCGGAAAAAATCGGCAGGCGCCCCCGGCGCACGACAAGCGCTACCAGCACGGCAACCATGCCGAGCGCCGCGAGCTGACTGCCCCCGAATACCCGCCACCTCAGCGCCGGCACGTCGGACACGGCGTCCAGCGAAAATCGGAACGGCAGGGGCCAGACCGGTTCGGCGTGGCGGGCTGGCGTCGTCAGCGCCATGGCCACGACCAGAACGAGCAGAACGAGGGCCAGGGCGGTTTCCACCCCGATGAACACAGCGAGGTGCCGCATCGCCGGCTGACCCACGGTGACGTCGGGCCCGGACAGGGCGGGCAGAAGCCGCCGACGGTTCACCACCGCCAGGACGACGATCGGGACGAGGACGGCGAGCTTGGCCAGGAGCAGGCGCCCGTGCGTCGTCCCCGCGAAGCCAGCCATGCTCTCGACCTGCACGAGCGCATTCATCACACCCGACGTCATCAGAAACATCATCGCCACCAGCGCGGTGCGGGAGAATCGGCGAGCGGCGAGCACCGCGTAGGGACGGGAGTCAGCGCCCGCTTCCCGGCCGGCCAGCCGTAACAAGAGCGCGAGCGGGACGAGGCTGCCCATCCAGACGCCGGTGCCGAGCAGATGCATGACGTCGACGGTCAGGGCCCGCGCCGTGTCCGGGGTGACGGCGGCGGCATGGCTGGAGCCGCTCACCAGCGCCAGCACCAGCATGCCGAGCATGAGCGCCTCGCCGCGGGCTGCGATCCAGTTCCTGGTTCCCGCGAGATTGGCGCGCATCATGAGAAACGCCCCGAGCACCAGGAGGAGCCCGTGGCGGGCGAGCCAGATCAGCCCCGGCCGCGTATCGAGGACAGCATGCCAGACGGCCCCGGGTTCGAGCGCCGCCTGGGGACGGCCCTCGAACACCGCCGTGCGCGCCAGCAGCCCGACGATCCCCGAGGCGAGCGCCAGGAGCACGAGGAGGCGCGACCAGTTCGTGACCGTCGCTTCCCACCGGCGGGCGGTGGGCCGTTGGCTCGGCCCCGCCAGCAAGAGCATGAAAAACGCCCCCACGAGCAGAACGCAAGACACGAGGTGGACCCACAGAGCGAAGAGGAGGAGCAGCCTCATTCGATCCGAAAGGTGAAGTCGCCCTCGGTGATGTCGGCGTCGATCGAGAGCACCCGCCAGATGACCCGGTAGGTCCCCGCCGGAAGCGGTGGGAGCGTCAGACGAAGCAGGAGGGGGTTCGCGCGGTCGACCCGGCTGTCCCGGCGATCCACTCGCTGGCCATTCTCGTTCACGACGCGGACGGAGCTGTAGGCGGGTTCGATGCGCTCGCTGAAGTAGAGCTTCACCTCCTCGGGCGCGCGCTTCAGATTGCTAGCGACGCGTGGCTCGGCCCGCTGCAGCATAGCGTGGCCCGCCGCGGTGGTGGCCGTCAGCGCGCAGGCGGCGATAGCCAGGGCCAGCCTGGCCAGCAACTTCAGCGCAGACGTCTCGCCTATTTAAGCCCTGCTTTGGCCCGGTAGTAGGCGACCATGTCGCTCGTCTTCAACCAGAACAGGTCGTACAACGAGCCCGTTCCGCCGGACGTGGAGACAGGCCCGGGGCCCCGGTCCAGGCCCGATGACCAGATCATCCTGTCACCGTCGGGCGAGAACATCGGGCAGGCCCCGTCGATGGCCGGGTTGTTGAACGGCGCTTCAACGAGGGGCCCCTTCCATTGCCTGGTCGCCGGGTCGTAATGCACGAAGACCATGGTGTGGAATTTCCCAAAGTCATGGACGGAGACGACGCCGAGGACCAGCCCGTCCTTGTTCACCGAGTTGAGGCGACACTTGAACCCGATCGAGTCGAGGAGCTTGCTCTCGACACGCTTGGCCGGCTGCCAGACGCCCCGCTCGAATCTCGTCGTGTATACGTCGGCCGAGGGCGGGCCGCCGGCCTCACGGGGCCGGACCGACACGAAGGCCGAGACATCTGCCTCACCGGGGATGCCGCTCGGCATAAAGCAGTGGTCGGAATGCGACGTGTTCACGTTCGGGCCCAGCATCTGCGCCTTCGACCACTCGCCACTGGGCTGCTTCTGGGCGACATAGATGTCCGCCCCCCCCGCCGAGCCCGGACGCCTGCTCATAAAGTACAGGGTCTTACCGTCCGGCGAGATCCGAGGCTCCTGATCCATGTGTTCGCTGTTGACCGTATCGGGCAGGCGCTCCGGCACGCTCCAGTCTCCGTCCATCCCCGGCCATTCCTTGTCCTTCCGGATCCGGTGCGAGACGAAGATATCGGTGGTAGTACCCACCACCCGCTTGTCTCCGGTCCCGGCAAAGCGGGCAAAGTAGATGGTGTTCCCGTCGCCCGTGATGGTGGGCTCATAGCTTCCGTACTGATCGTTGGGCGGAAAGGGAAACTTCCGGGGGACCAGATCCTTCCCGGCCGCCGTCCCGTGCGCGGGAACCAGCGACGTGGCTAGCGTAGCCCCCACGACCGTTCCCGTCGTCTTGAGGAATTGTCTGCGCGACAGCGTCGTCATGGTGTCCTCCCTGGCCCGGATCCTCACCGCCCGACGAAGTACTCCCCTGGCCGGAGCTTTGTCAAGGGGCGGTGTCAGGGTGCCGCCGCGAGCACCCGGTTCACGACCTCGAGCGCTCCGGTCACGAGCGTCGTCCGCGGGACGCCGTCGTAGACCACCGCGGCCGCCATCGGAAGGGCCTGGCTCAGCGGCATCACGATGCCCCAGTGATCCGCGTCCACGTAGCCGAGCAGGTAACCGCCCGGCACGATCTGGTCGTGCCACAGGAGCTGGCCGTCGTTACGCGGGTCGACCCGGGCAAGCTTCCGGTACGGCAGACGCAGGATCGGTGACACACGCTCCTCGCGCGGCGCCGCCACGATGGAGAACAGAGGGATCGTGAGTGCCGAGCGGTGGCGCTGCCACCAGGCGAGCCGGACGTCGCGCTGGAGGTCGCGGAGCTCGTCGCCGGTGCCGGCCTTGCATCCCGGTAGGGGAAGCCCGGCGATCCAATCCCGGTACACCGGGTACAGCTCGTCGGCCAAAGGGCTGCCGTTGGCGGCGCCGGCTACCCCGACGATGGCCGCGATCGCGCGCGCGCCCTCCGGGTACCGCACGACGAACTCCAGCACGTCCGGCAGACCCTTCGAGTGAGCGAAAACGACGAGGGGGCGAGTGTCGCTACCCAACGCGCTGAACTCACGGGCCAGGCGCTCGGCGTTCTCCGCCGTGCTGCCACGCCCGAACACGGACAGATAATGCACGTTGAATCCGGCCTGCCGAAGATCGCTCTCGACGTCGGCGAAGGGACGCACGACGCCCTCCAGGCACTCGGCGAAGAGGCCGGGCACGAGCGCGACCCGGTAGCGGCTGGGCAGGTAGGTCGCCGCGGGGCGTGGTTGGCCTGGGGCCTCATCGGGCAGGCGCCGGAGCACGGCATCGCAGGCCAGGGCATCGGCGGGGAGACGAGCGCACACCTCTGTGCGATAGAGCGGCCGCAGGTCGCGTGCTCCGGTATCCATGGTGCTCATCGCGGCGGGCGGCCTGGTGTCCGCGGGCGTCGCGATCGGCTCCGCGGTGCACGCCGCCAGCAGCAGCGCGGCCACGCCACCGCGGATCACCGTGGCTCCACCACCGTCAGATAGGGCGCCACCGCCCTCTCGGCTGCCACGAGAGCGCCCGCCAGCACGGCGCCCAGGGTTCGAGCGATCATCCCGGTCCTTCTTCGATTGATCGGTGACGAGTGACGTCAGGTCGCGGCCGACGGTGTGAGCTCCAGCACGACGCGCTCGCGACAGAATCCGCGCAACCGGTAGACGAGCATCGCCAGATGCAGTTGCCAGCCGTACTTGCGCTGCAAGGCCGCCAGGGCTTCGCGGCGACGGGCCTCGTCCTGAACGAGGCACACGCGGCCCGTGGTGCGCACCCGCCGGGCCTTGCCGGTGCTTTCCGCAGTGACCACGTGGAGCTTGCCGCCGAGCCCGACTGCCCACACCGGTGTCGTCACCGGGCGTCTGTCGCGGCGGTACGTGGTGAGCGCAACGTACCGAGCGTCGCCGATGGCCATTGCCTCCGTGCTACCTCCCCCTCCGATGGATTGACAGCGCGAGGACGCGCCGAGTATAAGCGGCCTGTGGCGCCCCGAGACGGTTTTCGCGGGCGTGCTCACCGGAGGAGGCGCGATGACAACGACGACCACGCCGCCCCCGGCTGGCCATCGGCCTTGCGACCACATCCACGTCGTTGCCTCGGGGCGCTTGGTCTTCGGCGGCACGCCCCGCGCGCTGGGCCCAGGAGGTGCCTGATGGCCAAGCAGCACGCGCTCGATCCGACGCCCGACACCGTCCACTGGGGCTACTTCGACGCCGCCATCCCGCCGCGGCTCACGGTGGACTCCGGCGACACCGTCATCGTGGACACCGTCTCTGGCGGCCGCCGGGAGCTCGGCGACGACCTCTCGCGTCTGAGGCCGGTCCATCGCGAGATCGCTGAGAACGTGTGGCAGGGCCCCGGCCCCCACATTCTCACCGGCCCTATCGCCGTGCGCGACGCCGCGCCGGGCGATGTCCTCGAGGTGCGCATCCAGGCGATCGAGCTGGCCGTGGACTGGGGCTGGAATATCATCCGGCCCCTGCGGGGCACGCTGCCTGAGGATTTCCCGCGCCTGCGCCGGACGTTCATTCCCCTGGATCGCAGGGCGATGACGGCCACGCTGCCCTGGGGCCCGACCATCCCGCTGCGCCCGTTCTTCGGGATCCTGGCCACCGCCCCGCGCCCGGAGTACGGGCTGATCTCCTCGGTCGAGCCCCGGGAGTTCGGTGGCAATATCGACAACAAGGAGTTCGTCCCCGGCACGTCGCTCTTCCTGCCCGTGTTCGTGGACGGCGCCAACTTCTCCGCCGGCGACGGCCATGCGGTGCAAGGCGACGGCGAGGTGTGCCTGACCGCGCTGGAGACCTGCCTGCGCGGGACGTTCGAGCTGGTCCTGCACAAGGGCATGGGCCTCACCTTCCCGCGCGCCGTCACGCCCACCCACTACATCGCCATGGGTATGGACCCCGACCTCGACGACGCCGCCAGGCAGGCGCTGCGCGACATGATCGCCTGGCTGGTGGCCATGAAGGGCTGGACTCCGGAGGACGCCTACGTCTTCTGCAGCCTCGCCTGCGACCTGCACGTGACCCAGCTCGTGGACGGCAACAAGGGCATCCACGCCATGGTGAGCCGGGAGTTGCTGGGCAGCGGCCGGCGGTGAGCCGGCCCATCCCATTGCGGCCGCCGGAGACCTCCTCCGGCGGCCAGCCGCGTTATTCCGTCAGGAACTCAGGGGTACTGGATGTTCGAGTTCGGCAGGTCGGGGCCCGAGCCGATGAGCTGGAAGGTTCCCGCCTGGTTGCCCCGGGTGTAGGTGTACGTCCAGCCGTTGGGAGCCGTCAGCGCGCCCTGGTAAAACGGACCGGCCGGGGTGCCGTTGGAATCGGTCAGGATGCTGCCCAGCACCGCCAGCGTACCGGCGTTGTTGACCTGGCCGATACAGTTGGCGTTGCCGACGGCGAACGTGACCGTGCTCGGGGTACCGCCAAAGCCGCTGTTGGCCGGCACGTCGCCACAGTGGGCGGCGACCGCGGTCAGCGCCGAGTACATACCGCGCAGGTCGGACTGGGCCTTGGCCACGCGGGCCCGGGCCTGCATGTTGGCGTACATCGG
>DATIAY010000200.1:0-4253 GCA_035457825.1 Candidatus Methylomirabilota bacterium | reverse complement strand
GGGCCCGGCGGATGTCGATCGTCCCGCCGCTCAGCTTGCTCCAGGGCAGGCTGGCCAGCCACTCCAGATACGTGACGATCATGCCGTGCTCGGGCGACGCCGCGGGAATCCCCCCGAGCCGGCCCAGCTCGCGCTCGGCCTCCCGCCGCGCCTCCTCGGGCAGGCCCGCCTCCTCGATCCGGCGCCGGAGGTCGGCCACTTGCGTGTCGCCCCCTTCGGCCTCCCCCAGCTCGCGCTGGATGGATCGGAGCTGCTCGCGCAGATAGAACTCGCGCTGCTGCTTGGTCAGGCGCTCCTGGGTCTCGGTGGTGATCTTCCGACCCAGCTCGCGCACGGCGAGCTCGCGCTGCAACAGGTCGACCAGCCGGCGAAGCTTGCCCACGACGGGATCGGTCTCGAGCAGCGCCTGTCGCGTCGCCACGTCGAGCGGCACCACCGATGCGACGAAGTACGCCACGTGCCGGGGATCGCTGAGGCTCTCGACGGCCGCGCCCAGCTCGTCGGGCAGATCGGGGGAGGCCTCGACGAGCCGGCGGAAGATGTCGACCACGGCGTGCCGCAGCGCCTCCACCTCCGTGGCCTCGCCCGTCTGATCCGGGATCTGCTCGATCCGCGCCACCAGATATGGCTCCCGGCCGATCCAGTCCAGGATCCGGATGCGCTCGAGGCCCTGCACCATCAGCCGCACGCTGCCGTCGGGGGCCCGGGCCATCTGGTGGATCACGCCCACCGTGCCGACAGGATAGAGGTCCTCGGGAGCGGCCGGCTCGGCCGTGGCCTCGCGCTGCGCCACCAGAACCAGGAGCCGGTTGCCGCGCATCACGTCGTCGACGAGCCGCACGGAGCGCGGCTGTCCCACGGCCAGCGGCATCGCCGCCAGCGGCAGCACGACCGAGTCCCGCAGCGGCAGGACCGGGAGCGCGTCGGGAATCGTCACGGTGCCGGGACTGGGAGGCGGGATGGCCATCACCCGACCTCAGGCCAGCTTGGCCAGCGTGATGAGGAGCAGCCCACGGTCGTAGCGCACGTCGACCCGCTCGGCGTCCACCGGAGCCGGCAACGGCAGCTCCACCCGGAACGGCCCCTGGCGGATGGTGGCCGCGTGGTAGACGGCGCCCGCCTGGCTCGCGGGAAGGTGCCGGTAGCCTTCGACGACCAGCGCGTCCTCGAAGAGCTGGACCTCGACGGCGTCCTCCTCGACTCCGGCGAGATCGACGACGATCTCGATGGTCGTCGCCGTCTCGTAGGTGTCCGCTTCCGGCCGCCAGTGGGGCTGGACGAGGAGGCGCAGGCGGTCGCTCGACCACAACTCGCCGAACAGCGCGGTGTGACCAGTGCGTACCACCATCGCGTAGCGATAGGTCAGGCGTCGGTAGCGCATCGAGCCGGCGTCGGGTACCGGCCTGATTGTCTCATTGCCATGGCTGGGGTCAACCGCGCTCGAACAGGGCGGGCAGCGTGCGCAGGGCCTGGGCGATCCGAGGCCCGTGCCAGGAGAAGGGCTTGCCATCGACGAGATGGATGCGCCCCCTGGCTACCGCGGGGACACTCGGGAAGCGGGTGAAGTCCCGGCGATGGACCTCGCGGAAGCGGAATGGCTCATCGGGCAGCAAGATGACGTGCGGGCTTCGTGCCGCGATCTCTTCCAGCGCGACATTGGGGTAGCGGTGGGGGTGCGCGGCGAACACGTTGGCGCCTCCGCAGAGGCGTAGCACGTCGTGAATGTACGTATCCTGATTGATCGTCATCCACGGCTCGCGCCAGATCGCGTAGAAGACGGGCACCGCCGGGCGGCCAGCGACAAGCGCTGTAACCCCGGCCAGCAGGCCGTCGAGCTCGTCGGCCAGCGCGGTCGCCCGGGCCTCGGCCCCCGTGACCATCCCCAGCTCCCGGATCATCCGGATAGCGTCGGCGACGGTGCGCGGATAGGTCACCCAGACCGGGATCTGCCACCCACGCAGGGTGGCGATGTGCTCGCGCACGTTCTCCTCGACGTTGGCCACGACGAGATCGGGGGCGAGGGCGCGAATCTTCTCGAGATCGGGGTTCTTCTCGCCCCCCACCCGGGTCTTGGTCCTCACGACGTCGGCCGGCTCCCGACAATAGACGGTGATCCCCACCAGGGCGTCGGCCAGACCCAGGGTGCAGAGCGTCTCGGTGGTGCTGGGGATGAGCGACACGATGCGGCGCGGCGGCCGCGGAATGGCGAGCGCCACGCCCGAGGCGTCGACGAGAGGACTCACGCGATACGACGGCTCCGCAGGCGCTCCACGAACGCGATGATGTCGCGCATCCGCTCGGCCAGCTCGGTATCGAGCTTGACGATGGCCTCGACGGAGGCCTTGCCGTCGATGGCGTCCTCCAGATTGGTGACCGCCACCCCGAAAACCTTCAGCAGCCGGCGCGTCTCGTCGCTGGGCATCGTGGGCTCCTCGCCGGGGGCCGACTCAGTCGAGCACCAGCTCGGGAGCGTCCCGCCACCGTGGCTCGCCCTCCGGTTTGAAATTCCTGGTGCTGACGAAATGCATCCCGTGGTGCAAATTCACCTTGAACTTCCCGCCCCCGTAGTGCGACCCGATCCAGCCGGCGGGATCGTCGAGGAACGGCGCCATCTCCGCCGAGGCCAGGCGCGCCAGCCATTTGAACCGAATGGTTCCCGCGAATGGTTCTTGCACGCCGATGGTGGCGGTGAACGCCGGCCACACGCGAGCGAACTCCTGCAGGAGCTGCGCGCGGGTGGGGCGCTCGAGGCCACCGTTGAGGAGGTTGCGCCGCAGGTACGGCTCGATCAGCTCCCAGCACCAACCGGCAATCACAGCGGCGCGAGTGTATCATGTGGCCGTGAAAAACTTCGAGATCGCCCGCCTCTTCTACGAGATGGCCGCGCTCCTCGAGGTGAAGAACGAGAGCCGGTTCCGCATGCGCGCATATCAGCGGGCGGCGCAGACGCTCGAAACCCTCACCGAGGACGTCGCCGACGTGGCCGGGCGCGGTCAGCTCACCACGTTGCCGGGAATCGGCCAGGACCTCGCGGGCCGGATCGACGAGTACCTGGCCACGGGACGACTGGCCCGGCTCGAGAGCTTGAGGATCGACCTGCCTCCGGCCTTCCTGAGCCTGCTGGAAGTCCGCGGCCTGGGACCCAAGACGGCCAGGCTCCTGTGGGACAGGCTGGGCGTCGACTCGGTGGATCGCCTGGAGCAGGTGTGCCGGTCCGGGGAAATCCGGACCCTGCCCGGGGTGGGCGAGAAGACGCGCGAGAACATCCTCAAGTCCGTCACCGCCTGGCGGGCCGGGCGCACCCGCACGCTGCTGGTCAGGGCCACGGCGATTGCCGCGCAGGTCGTCGAGGCTCTTCGGGCTCATGGCGGGGTCGAGCGCATCGAGGTAGCGGGCTCGCTACGCCGGCGGCGGGAAACGGTGAAGGACATCGACATCCTGGTCACCTCCTTCGACCCGGCCCGGGTCATCAAGACCCTGGTCACCCTGCCCGGCGTGCTCGAGGTCCTGGCCCAGGGCGACACCCGGGCTTCCGTGCGACACCAGGACGGCCTGCAGATCGACCTGCGGGTCGTGGCGCCCGAGGCGCTGGGCGCCGCCCTGCAGTACTTCACGGGCTCCCGGCAGCACAACGTCCGCCTGCGCGAGCTCGCCCGCCGGCAGGGCCTCAGGATCAGCGAGTACGGGGTGTTCGACGAGCAGACAGGCGCGCGGGTGGCGGGGGCGACCGAGGAAGACGTCTACGCGGCGGTGGGGCTGGCGTGGATCCCGCCCGAGCTGCGCGAGGACGCGGGCGAGATCGAAGCGGCGCGGGCCGGGCGCTTGCCCGAGCTGGTGACGGCGGCCGCGATCCGGGGTGACCTGCACGCCCACACGGACTGGTCCGACGGTCACCTGCCTCTCGAGAAGCTCATCGAGGCGGCGGAGGGCCGCGGCTACGAGTACATCGTCGTGTCCGACCACTCGAGGTCCACGGCCATCGCCGGGGGGCTCGGCGTCGACGAGCTGCGGGCCCAGGGCCAGAAAATCCGGGAGCTCCAGGGCCGGTTTCGGATCCGCATCCTGACCGGTACCGAGTGCGATATCCTGGCAGACGGCACGATGGACTTCCCCGACGAGGTGCTCCGCGAGCTGGACATCGTGCTGGCGGCCGTGCATTCCCGATTTGCCCAGAGCCGGGCGGAGATGACGGCGCGCATCGTGCGCGCCCTGGAACACCCGCATGTCGATGTCCTGGCCCATCCCACCGGCCG
>DATIAY010000199.1:0-7307 GCA_035457825.1 Candidatus Methylomirabilota bacterium | reverse complement strand
CGGGCCCGGCAACGCCCACACGACGATCGGGAACGGGTCGGCGAGCAAGAGCGTGGGCGCGGCCACGTTGATCAGGAGCATGTGCTGCAGCATGTGGGCGACGAAGAGCCGGTCGGCCAGCGCGTCGAGCGGAGAGAGCAGGGCTGCGGCGACGGAGCCGAGGCCGGCGAGCGTCAGGACCATCCTCACCGGCGCGGGAGCGCGGGCGGATCGGCGCGACAGCCGCCACCGGCCGAGGACGTAGAGACCGGCGGCGGCGATCAGCGGAAGCGCGATCTCCGGCCGCAGGTTCCACGCGAGGTCACCGAGCGCCGAGACGTCGCCGTGGGCCGTTGCTGTCGGGGCGGCGGGCAGCCCGGACGGCGCTCCCGAGGTCATCACCGGATGCGCCATCGCCGCCGTCCCCTACTTGCGCAGCGTGAGCACCGCCACCCACACGAAGAAGAGCACCGTGCCCACCAGGAAGATGCCGAACGCCAGCGTCTCGATCCCGGTCACGGGCGGTCCCTCAGGGCGTCAGCGCCAGGAGCCCGCTCAGCACGGTGTAGAGCACGTCGCCGAGCAGGATCAGGAGATTCACGATCGCCAGCGCGTGGATCAGCCGGACGCCGGTCATCGCATCTGTCCCGGGCCGAGGCCGCCCCAGAAACGGAACAGATAGTAGACGCCCCAGACGGCGAGGACGGCGTAGACGGCGAGCAGCCAGGCGTTGACGCGGCCGTGGAAGCTCTGGATCTCTCCGCCGGCGAACTCCTCGATCTGCTGCCGCTCGTCCTCATCGCTCATGGTCGATGCCCTCCGACTCGAGCACCTGGTACTTCACCGGCTCCACGTCGCGGAGGAGATCTGACGCCGCCGCCCAGAGGAACAGGCAGAGAGCCCCGAGCCCCATCAGCGTCGAGACGACGAACTGCCCGAGGACGAGGTAATGCAGCTCCGGCATGGTCAGCGCCCCTCTCCGAGGATGCCCTTGTAGAAGCGGACCAGCGCCTTGGCCCCGCCCGCCGGCGCCGTCGGGTCGAGCGCCAGGCGCGCCGCGCCGTGCGCCGCGGAATCCGGCTGATTGAGCTTCGCCTTGGCCGCCGGGTCGAGCGTCAGCTTCCTGCCCGTGAGCGGGTCGTTGAACGCCGAGAACGACAGCACGTAGTAGCTGATCGCCCAGCGCTCGTCGTCCTTCATCGAGTCGGCGAACGAGGGCATCGGCGTGCCGTCGAGACCCGTGGTCATCGTCCGGTAGATGTCGCGGACGTCCGCGCCGCCCTTGAACTGGCCCCGGGTGAAGTCCGCGGGGCGGATGGGGAACTTCAGATCGTCCACCAGCTCGTCGGCCGACGGCCCGTCGCCCTTGCCGCCGTCGCCGTGGCACTGGAAGCACTTGGCCTGGGCGTAGAGCTGCTTGCCGCGCTCGAGCAGCTCCGGCGTCGGCTTCGGCGGGTCGCCGATGACGATCGGCGGCTCCGGCCGCTCCTCCTTCCACCGCGACGAGAACGTCTTGATGTAGGCGATCACGGTGATGCGGTCCTTCTCGGGCAGCTCGTGCCACGTGGGCATCGCCGTCCACCGCACGCCGCGCGTGAGAGTGCGATAGAGATCGCCGTCGGTCGGCAGCGAGCCGGACGGCGTCGAGCGGAACTTGAACGCGCCCAGCGTGAAGTCGCGCGGGCGCGGCGCCAGAAAGGTGGCGGCGGGGCCGTTGCCATCGCCTTTCGGGCCGTGGCATCCGACGCAGCGGCGCTCGTAGACCTCCTTGCCGCGCGCTGCGTGGTCCGCCGTGCTGGGCAGCGTCATCGCGCTGGCCGAGAGCGCCTGGGGCTCGAAGGCGTCGCGCCAGGCGCCGCGGTTCGTCCCGAGCTTCTGGACATAGGCGACCAGCCCCCGCAGTTCCTCGGACGGCACGACCACGGTCAAGGTCTTGCCTTTCCAGGTCTCCAGCTTGTCGTACGGCTCCGGCAGGTTGGCGACCTCGAGCCGCGGCGTGCCGTCGGTGCTCTCGGCGAAGGCCAGGCCGTCGGGGTTCGGCCGCAGCGGGACCATCGCGCCGGCCCTGTAGCTGAACAGCGCCTTCAGCGCGGCGGCCTCTCCGAGCGCCGGGGCGCCCTCCCGCTCCACCGCGAGCACCTCCGCCGTGCGGTAGAGCCAGGGGAAGTCCGGCATGATCGAGTCGGGCACCACCATCTTGGGCGCCCAGTGGTGCGCATAGTGCCAGCCGTCGGCGAACTTGAGGCCCACGCGCGACAGGTCGGGCCCGATCCGACGCGTCGAGAGCAGGTGCGGCCAGTCGTGGGCATACTCGCCGACCTCGACGACCGGCCCCCAGCGCTGGTCCTCGCCCGCCACCGGGCGGACGAACTGGCTGTGACAGTACCAGCAGCCCTCGCGCTGGTAGACCGCGCGGCCGAGCTGCTCGAGCGGCGTGTACGGCGTGGACTCGTACCACACCCACTTGATCTCGCCCAGCTCGTTGCGGACGGCGCGCGTCGCGCGCGTCTCGCGGGACTCGGGAATGGCGATGGGCAGGAGCCCCTGCACGAAGATCGCCAGCGTGATGCAGAAGAAGCCGGCGCCCAGCGCGTAGGTCTTCATCTAGAGGCCGGCCCCGGCGACATCGCCGTGCGCATGAAGTTGTAGACGAGCAGCGAGATTCCGGTGTCCATCGACACCCCGGACAGCGTGCGCACGAACCAGTACGGCTTCATGGTCACCACCGTGTCCACCCACTCGGCCCCGGCCATGAGCATGAAGCCCTGCTGCAGGCCCTGGGCCGAGAGCACGAGCCCCATCGTCGAGATGCCGACCGTGATCAGCCAGAAGGACCAGTTGCCGAGCCGGTGGCTCCACAGCTCGCGGCCGGCGAGGCGCGGCCACACGTGCAGGGAGCCCGCGATGGCCCACACCACGAATGTCCCGAACACCGTGAGGTGCGAGTGCGAGATGACGAAGTCGGTGAAGTGCGTGGGGGTCTGCAGCGACCGGAGGGCCTCGACCGAGCCCTGGAAGCAGCCGACGAGGTACATCAGCGATCCCATGATCAGGAACTTGGCGGTGAGGTTGTGCGAGAACCCCGCCCAGCGGCCCTTCATGGTGCCGAAGAAGTTCTGGAGCACCGTCCAGACGGGGATGATGAGCATCATCGACGAGACGATGGCGATGGTCTCCGCCCAGTCGGCGATGGGGCTGTAGAGGTAGTGGTGGATGCCGACGAAGGGGTAGAAGAATGCCAGCGACCAGAAGCCGATCAGCGAGAGCTTGTGGCTGTAGATCGGCGCGCGCACGGCCGCCGGCAGGAAGTAGTAGATCAGCACGTACCCGGCCGGCGTGATCCAGAGTCCGACCACGTAGTGGATGAACAGCCCGTGCAGCGCCGCGTTGTTGATGCCGGGTACCGTCCAGTACGGGCCGATGACCAGCAGCAGGAGGTTGACGTCGGTCCACACCAGGGCGCCGATCAGGTACCAGAGGCTCACGTAGAGCTCGTGCTGCACGCGGCGCGCGATGGTCATGAGCAATTGCGCAGAGATCGCGAGGACGCAGAGCGTGAGCACGACCACGTGCGGCAGCGCCAGCTCGCCCGCCTCCCAGCCCCGGTTGGTGCCGAAGACCGTGAGGCCGACGAACCCGGCGGCGAGGTTCAGGTTCCACACCCAGAGCAGCGGGAAGGCCCAGCGCTCGTTCCAGACGCGGACGCCGGCCAGGCGCGGGGTGACGTAGTAGGCCAGGCCGATGAACAGGGTCGAGAACGCGCCCCAGATGACGCCGTTGACGTGCACCGGCCGGAGGCGGCCGAACGTCGCCCACGCCTGACTGCCGAAGAAGTCGGGATAGTTGAACTTCGTGGAGATCACGACGCCGACGGTCGGTGCCAGCATCAGCCAGAAGAAGCCCCACAGCAGCCACCGTCTGATGAGGTCCGGGTTGATCAGCGCGTCGTTGCGGGCCATGGCCCGCGCGATGTCGGCCTCCAGCGGCCCGGCCTCCCCGCGCGCCCCGGTCCGCACCACTGCCGCATCCGGCATCGTTCCTCCCGTCGCCCGCGACCCGGGTCCGCCCGTCAGCCCAGGCGGAGCCGGTGGGTCGCCTCGAAGCGCTGGCCGCGCGTGTTGGTCAACGTCACACGGACGGTGGCCTCATGGCGCGCCCGCAGCTTGAAGGCGATGAAGGGATTGTCGCTCAGGGCGGCGCTCAGCACGAAGTGACTCACGCGCTCGGCGTCGTAGAAGACGTCCAGCTCGCGGAGGTGGAACGGCTCGGCCGCCTGCACGAAGGCGCTGTTCCGGACGACGAGCCCCGTCCGGCTGGGATGCCTGGTCTTGACCTGGACGTCGACGATCTCTCCGGGGGCGATCTGGCCGTCGGCCACGAGCCGAGGGATGCGGATGACCGGCGGGCGGATCTCGTCGTCGAGGAACGCGGCCACCGGTGGGCCCCCGGCGCAGCCGCCGCTCCCCGCGGCGATCGTGACCGGGGCCGAGGCCGTGAAGCGGCCGTGGAGGCCACAGTCGGCGGAAGCCAGCACGGTGGACGACCCTTCGTCCAGCCGCGCCTGGAAGGCGACGTAGGCCAGGCCGTTCGCGGGGCTGAAGTGAAACACGCCCTTGAGCGGCACGGGATCGCGCGGGTTCACCACCGTGAGCGTGGTGACGTGATGGTCGGGCTCCATGGGGTGGGCCATCTCGACGGTGATCGGGACGCGAGCGCCGTTGGACGTCACGGGGGGGAGACGGAGCAACGGCCGGTGCGGGGCCTCCATCGGCGCCGGGCCAGCGCTCACCGGCCGCCACAGCGCCGGCCCCACGAGCCCCGCGGCCGCCCCGGCCAGGCGCAGAAATCCGCGCCGGGACACGGCCGGCGACCGCAGGACGAGCGTGGGATCCGTCATGGGGGCCGCTCCGGTCTCAGTGGCGGCCGGCGTCCAGCCGGCTGCCCTTGTTCGACCACGTGATGTAGGCCTCCAGCGCCTTCATCGCGTCCGAGTCCACGGCCAGGGCCACGCCCTCGTTCGGCTTCTCGATGCACCAGTTGATCATGTCGCGCAGCGTGGCGAACTTGTTCATCTGCTCCTGGAACTTCGGGAACTCGTGCGGATGGGTGTCCGAGGCGAACGGGTGGCACATGGCGCAGGCCATGCCCGTCTTGGAGAGCTGGGTGTTCAGGCGCTTCTCCGTCTCCGGATCGCCGTGGAACAGGAGATCGCCGATCTTGACCTGCTCGACGAAGAGCTCCTCGAACGCCTTGAGCTGCTCGGGCGTGTGCTTTTCCTTGTGGGCGAGGGCCCGCTCGCCACCCAGGGTGACGACCATCAGGAGGACGAGCGCCCCGCCGAGCGCGACCAGCGCGTGCCGTGTCCGATGCATACCGTCTTCCCCCTTCTCGGGCGCGAAGCCCGGCATGGGCGCGTTATCTGTACGGGCCGTAGAACGGCCACTCGCGGTCGGCGACGCGCGGCTGGAGGATCTGGTTGACGTTGTCGCCGGTGCCCGAGTCCACTGCCGCTTCCGCGAAGATGTCCTTGCGCCACATGACGTACTCGTTCTCCACCCTGGGTCCGCCGGCGGTGAGCCGGGCCCAGCCCACACCGTCGAAGTGGTCGCCGGGATCCGCGCGGACCATGGGCTTCGTCAGCACGGGGACGCCCTCGGGCGCGTACGGCCAGGGCCACGAGGTGGCGAGCATGCCGATGGAGCGGAGCTTGCCGATCTCGTTGTAGAGCACCTGGTGCGTGTGCCCGTGGACGTTGGTGACGTTGGCATAGGGCTTGAGGATCTCGTGGACCTCCCGCCAGTCGCGTACCCAGAAGTTCCAGGGTGGGTAGTACTCGTAGAGCGGGTTGTGACTGAAGAGGATCACCGGCCGGTCCTTGGCCCAGCTCGAGAGGGCCTGGTCGAGCCACTGCAGCTGGTCCTGTCCGAGGCCAGCCCAGGCCCCCGCCACGCTGCCGTCGAGCGTGGCCATGTGGCCCATCCGCTGCTGGGGCGTCATCTTCTTCGCCGTCCAGTAGTCGGGGCCCCGGCTGACCGTGTCGAGCCCGATGAAGCGGATGCCCTTGTAGTCGAACATCCAGGGCGACCTGCCGAAGAGCGCCTCCCACTTCTTGCCCATGTCCAGGTACCAGTCGTGCTCGCCGGGAATGAAGACCTTGTGGATCTTCACCTCCTTGAGGATGTCGGCGCCCAGGTCGAGCTCGACAGGATCGCCGAGCTGTGCGAGGTCGCCGCCGAAGATGAGGAAGTCGGCGGGCGGCGACATAGCCTGCACTTCCTTGAACGCGCGCACGGCCTTGTCGACGAAGCGCGTGTTGACGTTCTTGGGGTAGAGGTGGGTGTCGGACACCCAGGCGAACTTGCAGGTCGGCTGCTGGGCGACGGCGACGTCGAGCGTGTTGATCAGCGGAAACCACCCGTAGGTGGCCGCGCCGGCCGCCCCCGCGATCAGTGAGCGGTGGAGGAACGTGCGGCGGGTGATCGCCATGGATCCCGCCGGCCGGTCGCCGGACCGGGCGAGCTCCCGGTGCATCTCGCGCCGTGTGCGCTGAAGATCGTCCATCCCTGTCTCCTTGCCGGTGAGGATGCGCGTCGGTGCCGCTACTTCTTCAGCTCGACCGTGACCGTGGTCACCTCCTTCGCCTTGACGGTGACCGGCATCTCGAGCGCGCCGGTGTACTCCTGCCAGGTTGCCAGCGTGTAGGATCCCGGCGGCACGCCGGTCAGCGCGAACGTGCCGTCCCTGGCGGACACCGCGTAGTACGGGTTCTCGGCGACGTGGATCCAGCCCAGCATCCAGCCGTGGGCGTCGCACTCGACGCGCACCATCCCGGGCCGCTTCAGCGGCCGGGTGATCCGCTGTCCCTGGTTCGGCAGCGCGACGTTGAAGACCGTGAGCTTTCCGAGGAAGCCGTGCGTGTTGTGCAGCACGGGATCGGAGTTGACGATCTCCAGGTCGCCGGCCGGGATGACCTGGACGTGCGGCTGGAAGTCGCACTTGACGTTGTCGATGGCCGGCGTCTTGGCGGGCTTCTCCCAGGCCTTGCCCTTCTCGATCTGCTTGAGGTACACCACGGCCTCGTGGACGGCCTTGTCCGGGCCGAGGAGGATCTGATCGACCTCGCGCACGCCGCTGCCGCAGGCCTCGCGGTCCTTGGTCGGGATGATCTTCCGCTTGGGCGGCGGGGTGCCGGCGAACGTGACCTTGCCCTTGATCGTGCCCCCGTCGGCGACGGCCACCGCCTGGTAAGCCGCGGACGGCCACGGGGCCAGCACGAGCAGAACGAGCGTGAGAAAGACTCCGAGCGTCGGCCTCATGAGCGGGATTCC
>DATIAY010000198.1:0-13781 GCA_035457825.1 Candidatus Methylomirabilota bacterium | reverse complement strand
GGGCATGTTCGCGGAGGCCATCAGGGAGATCGAAGAGCGGCGTCGGCAGGCATCGCAGTAACGCCGAATCCCACTGCCATTTCGGCGCAGCCTGCCATCCAGTCCTGACCGTTGACCTGGCGCTCGACAACTCTTGAGGTCGTCGACCGATAAGTGCCCGTCACGCCGACCGGGGCCGAGCCTGCGGGATTGGCTTCCGACGTGCATCACGCTGCCGAGGCGCGCAGAACACAATCAGAACTGGTCAGGAGGTGAGCAGATGAAGCGGTTGGGCATCGTCCTGCTGTTGGCGCTTGCAGTGTTCGCCGGTGTCGGTGTTGCCCAGGCTGATGTCGATGAAATCACCAGCCTGGCGACAGGGATCAACAGCATCCAGGCCGACTAGCCACGTCGGGTATGGGGCGGGGGACCGTTCCCCCGCCTGTTACCTTCCTTCGCTGCCTGTCCTTCAGTCTCCTCCCCTGATCCCGCCGGAGCCCGCGCTCCAGCTCAGAAGGACCCCCACCCCCAGGATTGCCGCCAGGGCCAGCAGCCAGATGATGCGGCCGGTGTAGTCGTGGAGGCTGCCCACCGCGGCTTGCGGACCCGCGACGTGGGTGGCGGCGGCAATCGCCGCCACGCGTACGGCATTGGCGAACACCCCGGCCACGACGGCGGCGGCGATGACGAGGAGCTGTCGCCGACGTGTCGGCACGTAGAGAAGCGCGAAGGCCGTGGTTACGACGAGCAACACCATCAGGAAGCGGAGGCCATTACAGCCCTCATCAACGCGCAGCCTGAGGTCGGTGAGCTCGATCAGCACGCCCGCCTGGGACGCCGGAATGGACAGCAGGTGTAGCACGCCCGCGGCGAAGCTGGCGGCGAAATGCTGCAGCGGGAGCGTCACGACGGCCGCGACCTCACCGGGCAGGGGCAGCATGAATAGCAGGAAGGCGAACGGGGCCGCGGCCTGCCGCATCCAGTCCGCGCCGCGGAACCACAGCGCGATGCCGGAAACGGCCATCACCACGGACACGCCGTGGGCACCCACACTCTGGGTGGCGTGTCCTACCGCCGCCAGCGCCAGCCCGGCGAAGAGGAGACCGAGGCCGGCCGGGGACCCGGGCCGGGACCGATCGCCAAGCCGGTGACGACGAGCCCATAGCATGAGGGCGCTGAGCACGGGGACGAAGGCGCCGTGCCCGGCGTACCGATGCGTCGACCATGCGTGCCCGATCTCGGCCAGCGTCGGCAGGTAGAACGTGACGACGACCAGGAGGAGGCACCACTCGAGCAGGGAACGGCGGTTCACGGCCATGTCCCACGGCCGGCCGGCGCCAGCGCCGATCCCGCGTGGCGCTGATCGCGGGCCGCTTACTTGCGCCGAAGGATCCAGCCCGCGCCGCCGAGCAGCGCCAGCGCCGAGCCGATCGCGTAGAGCGAGGCAGGTTCAGGAACGCTCGCAGTGTTCGCGGATCCGGATGATTCGGACCACCCGTTCGGCCCGTTGCCGCGGCGGTGCCGGCTGTCGCCCCAGGCCATGCCGAGCGCGTCCCCGGCGGTTAGCAGCACACTCAGAGCCCCAGCCAGAAGCAGCAATGTCACTCTCATGCAATGACTCCCAATAGAGCGCGTTCGAGGGGCTGAGTGTCGCCGCCCCACGTCGTGACGTCCAGATGTCCGAGGATCTACGTCTGGCTGTGACGATTTCTTCGGGACACTGCGCCGATGACCGGATCAAAATTGGCCAGACGTGTGATATAAGTGCGCGCGAGGCACGCGTGAGCCGTTTACACCTTGCCTGGCTGTTCTCCGCTGTCCGCCCCCACGGGGCCCGCCCCGCGCGGTCCAGGGAGTCCTGACCGGTGCCGAGCTTCGAGTCGTGGTGGGAACGAGCGAAGACGTGGGCCCGCCAGGGCCGGTACTCCGACGCGGAGGCTGCCTGCCGCGAAGCCCTGCGCCTAAAGCCGGACGACGTCCGCGCCCGGCTGGATCTGGGGCTGGCCCTGCGCCGTCAGCGACGTACGGATGAGGCCGAGGCGGTGCTGCGGGAGGCGCTGGGCCTGGAGCCCGAGGTCGCCACGACGCACGCCGAGCTCGGCGCGATCCTCTTCGAGCAGGGACGCTATGCGGATGCAGTGATCGCCTTCCGCGACGCCATTCGACTTCGTCCCGACTTCGCCCGGGCCTACGTGAATCTGGGATTGACGCTCGAGCGCCAGGGGGAATGGAGTGGTGCCGAAGCCGCCTTCCGCGAGGCCCTGACGCTGCGCGCGGACGATCCCGTGGCCCGCGCCAACCTGGGCGTGGTGCTCCGCCGCTTGCGGCGTCCCGCCGACGCCGAGGCCGTCCTCCGCGAAGGGGTGACGCGACAACCGAGCTCGGCATCGGCGCAGGCCGACCTGGCCGCGACGCTGTTCGAGCAAGGACAGTACGCGGAAGCCGAGGCCGCCTATCGCGAGGCCGGGCGTCTGCGCCCGCAATGGGTACGGCCCCACGCCGGGCTGGCCGCGACGCTCGAACGCCGGGGTCGCCTGCGCGAAGCCGTCGTCACTTACCGCGAGGCCGTGCGCCTGCAGCCGGACGACCCCGAGTTGCACCGCCGGCTGGGCATCGTGCTGGCCAAGCGCCGGCGTCACGCCGAAGCGGCCACGGCCCTGCGCGAGGCGCTGCGCCTGCGCCCGGACGACATCGACGCGCGCTGGGAGCTCGCCGTGGTCCTGGAGCGGCAGGGCGACTATGAGGGAGCGATCGCCGAGCTGAAGGGAGCGATCCGGTCACGGCCGGCGGCCCTCGCGCCCTATCGGCTCCTGGCCCTGGCCCTGCACCGGCAGGGCCGCTGGGCGGAGGTCGCCGGCGTCTACGCCGAAGCCCTCGCGCATCACCCCGATGAGGCCGACCTCCACGCGGCGCGGGGGCACGCACTGGGGGCCTCCGGCGACTATGCGGGCGCCGCTGTCGCGTTTCGAGAAGCCCTTCGCCTGGGCCCGCGGAGTTCCGGCCTTCTCTTCGAACTCGGGGTGTCGCTCGGACGCCAGGGCCGCCACGCCGAGGCCGAGCACGCGTTCCGGGAAGCGCTCAAGCTCAATCCCGACGACATCCGGGTGCGAGCCAACTACGCCCTCGGCCTCGGGCGCCAGGGGCGGCACGCGGAGGCCGAGCAGGCGTACCGGGAGGCACTGGCGCGCCGCCCCGACCACCCCGCGCTGCATCGCGGCCTGGGCGTAGCGCTGTACTGGCTCGGTCGACATGTCGCGGCCGAGGCCGCGTTCGAGGAGGCGATCCGGCTCCGGCCGGGGTATGTCCGGGCGCTCGGCGATCTCGGCGAGCTGCTCACCGAGCAGGGGCGCCACAAGGACGCCGAGGTTGTGTACCGCACTGCGCTCGCTCACCGGCCCCTGTCGGCGCGCTCCCGGGCCGCGCTCGGCAGCGTGCTGCTTGTGCAGCAACGCTGGGCCGACGCCGAGGCCGAGTACCGCGAAGCACTCCGCATCGACGGCGATCTGGCCGCCGCCCACCTGGGCCTCTGGCAGGCGCTGGAGGCACAGGACAAGTGGAGCGAGCTGGAGCAGGCGCGCAGCCGGGTCCCCCGCGTCAGCGCCCGTTGAGCAGCCGGCCGAATTCCTCGAGCTCGCGCAGGGGCACGTCGGGGGCCTGCCGCAACTGCTCCAGCACAGTCTCGGGGGACTCATCGAGGGCACGGCTGACCCGGGCGAACTTTTTCATGAGGCGGTGGGCTTCGAGATCGGCCTTCCGCTGGGCAGCCGCCTGCAGGGCCCTGAAGCCGAACGCGATCATCCGGTTGTCGAGCCGGACGAAGCCGGAAACCGCCGGCGTCAGGAGCACGCGACCCTTCGTGGCCGGGGTGGTGTGGTACTCGATCATCGTGAGCGCCTGGCCGTGGATCGTCGGGAGCAGGACCTTGTTGTACTCGCCCCGGGCGTGGAAGAGGCGCGTGCCGTTGGCGGCGTAGACGACGCGGAACTGTCCGGTGAGGCCCCGACCATCGTCGAGGACCATCCCTTCGGGCGTGTTCCAGATCTTGAATTTCGCCAGACGGAGCGTGCGGGCCACCTCTGTCGCGAACGCCGGGTGGTCGAGGAGGTACTCGAAGACCTCGGCGCGCACGAGGAATGGTTCGGCCTCCACGCGGGTCATGACGTCGGCCGTGGTCGCCAGCTGTTCGAAGGCGACGCGCTGCGTCACCGGCACGGTCGGGGGCAAGTCGAGCCGCGGATTGCCGGCCGCGAGTGTGGCCGCCATGACGAGCCCGAGCGTCAGGATGACGAGCGAACCTCGCACGGTCTTCAAAGTATAGCAGCAGGGAAAATCTCGCCCACACCCCTTGACCTCTTGCCGGCGCGCCCGTACTCTCGCTCGCGACGCTCCCTGGCCCGACTCCCACGCCAAGGAGGCAGCGATGCTCCGATATCTGTACGCGATCGTACAGGGTCTGCCGGGGACGTGGCGCCCACCTCAGGTGGGCGTGGGCAGCAGCCTCGTCAAGCAGCCCTTCCGCGAGCTTCTTCTCATTTCGAGCCCGGTCGCGTCGCCACCGCCACGAACCCCGAGCGCCGAAGCGGCTCACGATGACGTCGTGGCCGGTCTTCTCGAGGCGTCAGCCGTCCTGCCGTTCCGCTTCGGGACGGTCGTGGCCGAGGCGGAGCTCGAGGGCTGGCTGGAAGCCCGTTGGACCGGGATCCGCGCCGGGCTCGCCGAGGTGCGCGGCCGCGTGGAGATGAGCGTACGCCTGCTCCAACTCGATCAGCGCACCCGTGATTCCGCCGCGGCTGCCCGCGATCTCACGGAAACGGCGCTCCGGGGACTCGCCGACCGCCTCGTCGAGCGCGCCGGCATGACGGCCTGGCGCTACTGTCCGGCCGGGCGCGGCGCCAACCTCACGGCGTCGGTGGTCTTTCTCGTTCCCCGCGAGGAGGTCCCGGCGTTCCTGGCCCGTATCGCCCCCGTGGCCGCGCGGGCCGAAAACATGGCGGTCGTCCCCACGGGACCCTGGCCGGCGTACTCGTTCACCCCACCGCTGGAAGGGGGGGTGTCGGTGGTGGAGGCCTCGGCGTAGCAAAGGCGCTTGCGCCTGCCGGGGTGCCTTGCCGGCGCCCCAGCCTTCGGTTAGGCTGGGCCCCCACTTGGAGGGAGCCGGTATGCCGCGACTCGCGCGCGCGCGCGTCGAGCAGCTGATGGCCGAGCAGCCTGGCCGCACCCTGGAGGAGGCCCTCGAAGTGTACGAGGTCTTCGCCAGTGGCTCCCTGAGTGACGAGGTCTACATCCTCGAGGACGTCGCGGGCAAGCGTATCGCGATCGCTCCGACCGCGCTCAAAGACCAGTACCGGCGGGGGTGAATCATGGCCATCCTGACGATCTCGCATCAGATGGGCGCCGGCGGGCCGGAGGTCGGCATGGCGGTCGCCCAGCGTCTGGGCTATCGCTACGTCGACCAGGAGCTGCTCCAGGACGCCGTGCGCCGGTACGGGCTGGCCGAGGAAAAGCTCTCGCACCTCGATGAGTCGAAGCCCTCGCTCTTCGAGCGCTTCGACGCCGAAACGCGGCACTACATCACGATCCTCCAGACGACGCTGCTCGAGTTCGCCGAGGTCGACAACGTCGTGCTCATGGGTCGGGGCGGGCAGTGGCTGCTCCGCGGTATTCCCCATGTGGTGCGCATTCGCCTCATCGCGCCCTTCGAGCATCGGGTGCGCCAGTGGGTCAAGCGCTCCACCGAGCTGGCCCGGGAGACCCCCAACCAGCGGGCCGCCGCCGACTTCCTGCGCCGCGACGACGGCGAGAAGCGGGGGCGCATGCGCTACCTGTACGAGGTGGACGTCGACGAGCCGACGCTTTACGACATCGTGTTCAACACCGAGAAGCTGCCCTACGAGGCCATCGTGGACATGATCGAGCGGGCGGCCCGCCATCCCGCCGTGGCCACCACGGAGCGCGCCCGCCAGATCGTAGCGGACCGGGCGCTGGCCTCACGCGTCCAGGTCGCCCTGGCCATCCACCCCGAGACCCGTCGCTACCGCCTCACCGTGGAATCGCAGAACGGCATCGTCACCATCGAAGGCACGACGGCCCTGGAGCAGGCCCTGCAAGTGGCGCGTGAGGTTCCGGGGGTGCGCGACGTGCGCACGCGCCCGCTGGAGGTTCCGCCGATCCCGCCCTTCGTGGCCTGAGACGTCGCCAGGGTATTGAGTCCGGGCGGGTGGCGCCGGTGTGGCCCCCGGCTGGGGGAGAGGGTCCCGGGACCCGTTTCCCTCCCGTAGCAACGGACCCCGCGCGTCAATGGAGCCCAGCCACGACGGGCTAGCGGACGCGCACGGCGTGGTCCCGTGGCTCTCTCCCCCAGCCGGGGGCCACACCGAGGCCGAGCCGCTCAGCGCGAGGGGCCGGCGCTGTCCGGGGCTTCGGCGACCTTGAGCTCGACCGTCCGGGGCTTGCGGTCCCGTACGATCTCGATCTTCACCGTGCGCCCGACCTCGGCCTCGGCGGCCAATCGTTGCAGGTGGTGGTAGTCGTCGACGGCGATGCCATTGAAGCTCATCACCACGTCGTTGGGGCGAAGCTCGCTGCTGGCGGCGGGGCTGTTGGGATAGACCCGGGCCACGACGGCGCCCCGCGTCCCCTTCGTGCCCAGGGCCTCGGCGAGCTCGGTCGTGAGCGGCTGCAGCGCGACGCCCAGCCAGCCGCGCGTCACCTTCCCGCGGTCGATGAGCTGGCCCATCACCCGGCGGACCATGTTGGCGGGAATGGCGAAGCCGATCCCCTGGCCGGTGGCGACGATGGCGGTGTTGATGCCGATCACCTCGCCCTTGAGGTTGACGAGCGGGCCTCCGGAGTTGCCGGGATTGATGGACGCGTCGGTCTGGATGAAGTTCTCGTAGCTGGCGATACCCACGTCGGAGCGCCCCGTCGCGCTGACCACCCCCACGGTGACGGTCTGGTCGAGGCCGAAGGGATTGCCGATGGCGATGGCCCACTCGCCGACGCGGAGCGCGTCGGAGTTGCCCAGGCTGGCCACGGCCAGTTCACCCTCGGGCTCGAAGCGCACCACGGCGAGATCGGTCTTGGCGTCGGTGCCGATGATGCGGCCACGGTACTCGCGCTTGGAGGACAGGCGCACGGTCACCGCGTCGGCACCCTTGATGACGTGGAAATTCGTGAGGACGTATCCACGACGGTCGATGATCACGCCCGAGCCGAGCCCGGGCTGGCGGAACTCGCCCGGCCCGCCGGGGCGGTTGCGTCCGAAGAACTGATCGAAGAATTCCTTGAAGAAGGGGTCCTCGGTGGACGGCCCCGGCCCCGGCGCCGCCGGTGGCCGCCGGGGTCGCGCCATCTGAACGGTCCCGATGTGAACGACCGCTGGTCGCACCCGCTCGGCGACGGTGACGAACGCGGCCTGCAGCGTGTCGGCAGTCGCCATCGGTGACGGCGCAGGCGGTTCGGGCCGCGCGCGCAGGCCGGTCCACATCGCGTGAGCCCAGAAGCCCCCGCCAACACAGGCAAAAAACAACGCGGCGAACAGGAAGGTGCGGGCCGTGCTCGGGGTCATGGGGAAGGTAGCTCTTGCAGCGGCATGATAGGGAGGCTGATGGTCGGTGTCAAGCGAAGTATCCTAAAATTAATGCTTTTTTCTTGACCCTCGAAGAGCGGAAAAGGGAGAATTCCTTATTGCATAAGCCGGATTGTCGCGGCGTACGGTTCTATGCCCGTTCCACGCTCTCCTTGCTGCTCGTGGTATCCCTGCTCACCCCCTCCGCCACGATAGCCCAAACTCCTCAGTCCACCGGGGCCCCGGAGCCAAGGGCGCCCGGCGCGCCCACGCCCCCCATGCCGCCGTTGCAGCTCCCTCAGCCACCGGGTACGGATTTCCCCGTGCGCTCGCCCGGGGGCGGTGCAATTCCGAGAACCGACCCGTGCATGCAAGCCACCGTTACCGGGGTCTTTCCCCGGGTGCCGAGCACGGATTACAAGCTCGGCCCGGGCGACGTGCTCGACGTGCAGATCACGGGTCGGATCGAGGTGACCCGCCAGCAACTGGTGGTCGATCCCGAGGGCGTGGCCAGCATCCCGCCCGTCGGCCCGGTGCCGCTGGGCGGGCTCACCCTGCGCGAGGCGAACCGGCGAATCAGTGAGCGCGTGCGCGGCGTGCTCCGGTACTCGGACGTGACGCTCGCGGTGGCCATCCCGCGCTGCTTCGAGGTCATTCTCTCGGGCGAGGTCGAGCGGCCAGGAGCGATCCAGACCTCGGCGCTCCGACGCGTGCACGACCTGCTGCTGACGGCCGGCGGTATCACGCCACGAGGCAGCGTGCGCCGGGTCATCGTGCATACCCCGGGCGGTCAGCACGAGCTCGATCTCCTGCGCTTCGAGCTGCGTGGCGATCTCGGTCAGAACCCCCTGGTCGAGGAGGGCATGCGGGTCCACGTTCCCCCGCGGGGCGGGTACGTCACGCTCAGCGGCGCCGTCCGCCGTCCCGGCGAGTACGAGATCGCGTCGGGGGGGACCCTGAGCGAGATCCTCGACCTCACCGGAGGCGTCCGCCAGAACGCGGCCACGACCGAGGCCCGCCTCACGCGCCTGCTCCCCGACGGCCGCCAGGAAACGCTCCCGCTGGACATCGCCAGGGCCCAGGCCACGCCGGGCGACCTGCTACTCAGGCCGGGCGACGTGCTGTTCGTGCCGCCCCTGGGAGTCCTGCAGGACGTTCTTGAAATGCGGGGTGCTTTCAACGGCACGCCGGAGTCGAGCCGCACGACGACCGCGGGTCGTCCCACCATCGTGCAGCGCTTCGAGCTGGCGCGCGGTGACCGCATCAAAGACGTCGTCGGCCGGGCTGGCGGTGCCGCCGCGCATGCCGACCTCCGGCTGGCCTTCGTGGATCGGACGGGAGCCGGCGGTCCCCGGCAGCGCATCCCGCTGGATCTCCACCGCCTGTTGGTGGAGAAGGACGACACGCAGGACATCGCGCTCGAAAACGGTGACGTGCTGACGCTGCCGGTGGCCGAGGACAAAGTCTACGTGCTGGGCGAAGTCAAGACCCCCGGCGCCGTCGACTTTCGCCCCGATCTCACGCCGCGCGAGTACATGGCGCTGGCCGGCGGACCGACGGTGCGTGCTCGCTTCCAGAACGCCTCGGTGACCTTCCGCAACGGCCGCTCCTACCTGCTGGCCCAGGCGCCGCCGCTGGAGCCGGGCGCGGTGGTGACGGTGCCCGAAGTCTCGGTCCGCTGGTACCAGGACTATCTGGCCATCGCCCAGGGCGTGGCCTCCATCATCACCGCCTACACCTCGCTCTACTTCTTGTTCAGGGACTGAGCGTGTACGAGGCGTTCTGGGGGTTTTCCGAATCACCGTTCGACAACTCGCCGAATCCCAAGTTCCTGTACCTGTCGCCGGAGCACGAAGAGGCCCTCATCCGTCTCATGTATGCGGTCCGCCAGCGCAAGGGCTGCGCGCTCCTGACCGGTGAATATGGGTGCGGCAAGACCACGCTGTCGCGGGCCCTCATCGATCGCCTGGAGGCCGAGCGCTACGAGATCGGCCTGCTCACCAACCCCAGCTGGACGCCCGTCGACTTCCTGCGCGAGGTGCTCTACCAGCTCGGCGTGGGGACCACGGAGCGGAGCAAGCCCGAGCTGCTCCACAGCCTGCACGATATCTTCTTCCGCAACTTCCAGGCCGGGCGCGATACCGTCATCATCGTCGACGAGGCCCAGCTCATCGCGGATGACGCCGTCTTCGAAGAGTTGCGCCTGTTCCTGAACTTTCAGACCGCCGACCGCTTCCTGGTCACCCTGCTGCTGATTGGCTCGCCCGAGCTGGCCACGCGAGTGCGCGGACTCAAGCACCTCGATCAGCGGATTGCCATCCGCTATCACCTCAACACGCTGGACGACACCCACACCGCCAACTACATCGCCCACCGTCTGCGCATGGCCGGTCAGACGCGGCGGATCTTCTCGGAGTCAGCCGTCAAGCTGATCTTCGACTTCACCCGGGGCATCCCCCGCGAGATCAACAACATCTGCGACATCGCGCTGCTGGTCGGCTCGTCCCGAGCCGTGAGGGAGCTCGATGAGCGGATCGTAGCCGAGGTGATCAAGGACAAGGTGGGCGCCGTCTAATGGTGCGGATGAGCGACCTGGTGCGCACGGGCGGGC
This sequence comes from Candidatus Methylomirabilota bacterium, assembly GCA_035457825.1. Taxonomy (GTDB): domain Bacteria; phylum Methylomirabilota; class Methylomirabilia; order Rokubacteriales; family CSP1-6; genus 40CM-4-69-5. The sequence continues at coordinate 3,624 of DATIAY010000198.1, read as the reverse complement.
GCCGCCCGTCGCCATCCGCGGCCCCGCCGGACCCAGCCCCGCCACCCGCCGAGCCAGCGGCGGGCCAACCCCGCGAGGCCCCGATCAAGCCCGCGCTGGCGCCGACGCCCGTGGCGGCTCCGCCCCCGGCAGCCCCGGCCGACGCCGTTTTCGATCCCGCGCTGGCCCAGGCCGACGCCGCGGCCGCCGAGCAGATCTTCTCCGCGCTGGTCCGGTTCTTGGAATCGGTACGTGACGGTATGCGGGCGGGCTCGGCGTCACTGCCGTGGGCTGAGCTCGAGCAACGCATTGCCAGCGCGCTGGAGGCGGTCGAGCGTTCGGGCGAGCTCTTCTGGGTGGCGAACCGGGCCGCGGTACCCCCGGGCGTCGATTACATCGCCCTGCACCAGGTGCGAGTCGCCGTGCTGGCGATGCGGGTGGGCGCCACCGCGGGGCTCGGTCGCGCGCAACTGCTCGAGCTCGGCATGGCCGGTGCTTTGATGGACATCGGGCTCTGGCGGCTGCCCCCGGCGCTGCTCAAGCGGCCCGAGATGCTGGGGACCGAGGAGCAGGGCCAGTATCGGGCGCACCCCCGCGTGGCTGCTGACCTGCTCCGGCACTGGGCGGCTCCTTCGGAAAGCCTGGCCGAGATGGTGCTGCACCACCACGAGCGCGAGCACGGGCAGGGCTTTCCTCAGGGGCTGAGCGGCGCGGCCATCCATCCACAGGCCAAGATCCTGGGCCTGGTCGATACCTACACCGGGCTCACCCTGCCAGCCTCGCTGGAGCCCGGCCTCCGCCCGCACGAGGCGGTCCGGGAGATCGTGCGCTCCAAGCACGAGGCCTTTCCCGCCGCCCTCATCAAGGCGCTCCTCAACGAGATCTCGGTGTTCCCGCCGGGCACGCTGGTGCGACTCAACACCGGCGAGGTGAGCTGCGTGATCGCGGTGAACCGCAACCATCCGTTGCGACCCCGGGTGGAGGTGTACGACGCGCAGGGTCGGCGCCTGGCCACGCCCAAGATCCTCGATCTCGCCGAGGCGCCGTTCCTCTACATCACGGGCCCCGTCGCCGAGCAGGAGCGCCGGTAATGGCCCAGTACGAGATGAACCTGCGCGACTACTGGCTCATCATCCGACGGCGCAAGTTCATCATCATCGTCTCCACGCTGCTGGTCATGGGCCTGAGCTACGGCTTTGCCATGCGCAAGACGCCGTTCTACGAGGCCACGGCGGCGGTGAAGTTCGAGCAGTCGGCCTCGCTGTCCGGACTCCTGGTCGAAGTGCTCTCCTACTCCTCGGCCGACTCCATCGAGACGCAGGCCTCTCTCATCAAGAGCTACCCCATCCTGGAGGAGGTGGCCCGGCGGCTGGGCCGGCTGCCCGAGCCCACGGCCGGCGAGCCCCTGCGGGAGTCGAAGGCCTACACCTCCGCCCTCGACGCCATCGCGGACAAGATCCGCACGGCGCGGGTCCCCAACACGAGCATCATCGAGATCATCGCGACGTCGACCAACCCCCGGGAGGCCCGGGACCTGGCCAACACCGTGGCCCAGGCCTATCGCGACTACAACCGGGCCGTCCGCAACGCCCGCATCACCGAGGCGCGCAAGTTCATCGAGGCTCAGCTGCGCGAGGTGGAGGGGCGCGTCAAGCGCGCCGAGGAGGAGGTGTGGGCGTTCCGGGAGGCCAACCGGATCATCGCCCCCGGCGCCGAGACTTCAGTGCTGCTGTCGGTCTTCACGCAGCTCCGCGGCGACATCGAGAAGACCCGCCAGCACCGGACGGAGCTGGAGCTGGCCCAGGGCCGGCTGAGCCGCGCCGACTCGGCCAGCCTGGCCGAGCGGGTGTTCGTGGAGAGCGCCAACCCGGCCCTGCAGAAGCTGCAGGCGACCCAGGTCGACCTCATGCTCGAGCGCAACAACCTGGCCCTCGAGGTCACCGATCGGCATCCCCGACTGCAGGCCCTGGAGGATCGCATGCGCGAGGTGCGATCGGAGATGCGCCGGGAGATCGGCGCCCAGATCGCGCTCCTGCGCAGCCGTGAGGACATCCTCAATCGCCAGATGGGCGAGCTGCTCCAGCGCAATCGGGAACTGCCCGCCGTGGAGCTGAGCCTGCAGCGGCTGCAGCGCGACGCCAAGGTCAACGACGATCTCCTCACCCTGCTCAAGACGAAGCACCAGGAGGCGTTGATCAAGGAATCGGAGGGCGTCGAAGAGGTCACCATCATCCGGCCGGCCACCGAGCCGAGCGCCCCCGTCGGGGGCGAGGCCTTCAACACCGTCCTGGTGGGGGCCATTCTCGGTCTCATGCTGGGCCTCGTGCTGGCCTTCGTGCAGGAGACGCTCGATACCTCCATCGGGACCATCGAGGACGTGGAGAGTTACCTTCAAGTTCCGGTCCTCGGTATCGTGCCCCACATCGACGCCCGCGAGACGATGGAGCGGCTCGTCGAGCGCCGACCCGCGCTGGCCCAGATGGATCCCGAGGCCTTGCGGAGCCACGCCCTTCTCATCACGCACTTCGATCCCAAGTCCCCGGTGGCCGAGGCCTATCGCACTTTGCGCACGAACATCCAGTTCATGCGCGTGGAGCGCAACGGCAAGCTGCTCGTCGTGACCAGCCCCACCCTGCAGGAGGGCAAGACCACCACCATCGTGAACCTGGCCCTCACGATGGCCCAGAACGGCCAGCGCACCCTGCTGGTCGGCGCCAACATGCGCCGGCCCAGCATCCACCGGTTCTTCGGGATCGAGCGGGAGCCCGGCCTCAGCGACATCCTGGTGGGCCGGGCGCGCTGGCGCGATTGCATCCGCACGGTAGCCGATATCCTGATGGGCCGGTTCGAGATGGAAGACATCATGGCCTCGCCCGGCCTCGACAACCTGCACATCATCGAGGCTGGCCCGGTGCCGGGCAATCCCTCCGAGCTGCTGTCGGCGCCGGCCATGGGCCAGTTCTTGCGCGAGATCCGGGACGAGTACGACATCGTGCTCATCGACACGCCGCCCGTGCTGCCCGTCACCGATTCGGCCATCGTCGCCGCTCAGGTCGATGGTGTGGTCCTCGTCTACCAGGCGGGCAAGGTCGGTCGCCTGGTCCTCAAGCGGGCCAAGGCCCATCTCGACAGCGCGCGGGCCAAGGTGTGGGGTGTCGTGCTCAACGATGTGCAGTCTGAGGTCGCCGACTACTCCTACACTCACTACTACACGCACTACTATGGGGAGGAGTCGCCGTCCGAGCAGGCGCCCGGACGCGTGGCCCGGCTCTGGGACGCGGTGCTGTCCCGGCTGAGTGCCGGTCGCGGCTCGGCCGGTGCCGTCCCGTCGGCATCGGCCACGACCCCGGACGGGACGAGCGTGGAGCGCCGCCCCCGGCGCAGGTCCCGGTACCTGATCGGTGGCGTCCTCGTCATCCTGGCTCTGGTCGCCGCGCTGATCGCCTTCATGACGTGGCGCTTCGGCGCGCTCGACGAGCGTCCGCGCGAGAGCATGCGACGCCGGCTCGAGCAGGCACCGCCGCTGCCGAGCGTGCCGCCGCGCATGGCCCCGCTCCAGCCACGCGCGCAGGAGTCCGTGGTGCCGGAGCCGGCCGACTCCGGCGGCTCCGCCGTGGCCGTCACGCCCCCGGGCCCGCCGCCGCT
>DATIAY010000197.1:0-14991 GCA_035457825.1 Candidatus Methylomirabilota bacterium | reverse complement strand
GGCTCGCGTCGCGGGAGATCGGGGGTCGCTTTCGGAGCGGGCGCCGTCCGCTCGGTGGGGGCCGGGCGCGTCTGTGGGCTCGGTACGGTCGCGATGGCGGGGACCAGATTGACGATGTACGTCTTGGGTTGGGTGACTCTCCACACGGTAGCCGCCAGCACCAGCACCACGATCAGCGCCACGTGACCGATCGCCGAGACGGCGAGCGGCAGGACCGGAATCTGACCACGATGAAGCGCGGGCCCCTGGCGAGGCCGCGGGCGGAGGCGCAGGGTCATCGCCGCCGTCGACATCTCAGCGTCCGCGGATTGGCTCCGTCACCATGCCCAGTCGCTCGATGCCGGCCCGGCGCACGCGATCCATTGTCTCGATGACGGCACCGTAGGACAGCCCCGCATCCGCCTTGAGATAGAGCACCTTGTCCGTCCGGTTCCGGAAGGCGTCGCGCAGCGCGTCCTCCAATCCGGTTGGAGTGACCCGCCGGTCGTTGAGGAAGAGGCCCTGATCCCTGGTGACCGTGAGCACCATGCGCTCTTCCACCGCGGTGGGCTTGGCGGCGGCCCGGGGGAGGTTGACGTCGATGCCGCGGTACATCATCGGTGCGGTGAGCATGAAGATGAGGAGCAAGACGAGGACGACGTCCACGAGAGGGATGATGTTGATCTCAGCCAGCGTCGCCCCGATCCGCCGGGAGGCGCCGGTGTCGGGATTAAAGGCCATCTTTGCCCATTCGCGCCACTTTGGCCGGGCGCGAGAAGAGGTTCAGGAGGTCGAGCGTGAAGCCCTCCATTTCGGTGGCCCAATGCTTCACGCGGTTCACGAAGTAGTTGTAGCCGATGACGGCCGGAATCGCCGCGGCCAGGCCGAAGGCGGTGGCCACCAGGGCTTCGGAGATACCCGGCGCGACGACGGCCAGCGAGGCGGAACCCTGCTGCCCGATGCCGTGAAAGGCCGCCATGATGCCCCAGACGGTGCCGAAGAGCCCGATGAACGGCGTCGCGCTCGCGGTGGTGGCGAGGAACGGCAGATACCGCTCCAGCCGCGCCACCTCGTGCGCGGCCTGCCGGCGCAGCGCCCGTTCGGCGAGCTCGAGGCGCTCGCTGCCCAGGCCGTCCTCGCTCTCGTCGAGGATGTCCTCCGGCCCAAAGACCTCCTGGTGGGCCGCGGCGTACAGCGCCGCCAACGGGCTGTCCCGGTACTTCCTCATGGCGCTGGGCGCGACGGTCGCGCGCCGGCCCTCTCGGTAGAGCTTGAGGAATGCCAGGCTCTCGCGCTTGACGCGCCGGAACTGCCACCACTTTTCCACGATGAGAGCCCAGCTGATCACCGAGAAGCCGAGCAGGATGAAGAGAACCGTCTTGCCGACCGGGCCGGCATTGAGGATGAGATCGAGGACCCCGCTGTGCAGAGACTCAGTAGGCGACACGGCCGCTCCTTCCTTGTTTCCCACGATACTACCAAAACCGCCCGCTTTCTTTGACAATCCGGGCGCCCCGCCCGTATAACGGTGCCGTGACGCGCGCGCTCTCCCCGCTGGTCCTTGGCCTGATCGTGGCACTCGTGTCCGGGGCCGCCGCCGCCGACGCCCAGCGAGCGGTGACGACCTTCGTCGACCGTCTCTCAGGGGCCCCGGTCACGGATCTGACCATACGCCAGCAACTGACGATCTACCATGCCGATGGGCTGCATCCGCACTCCACCGGCGATCAGGTGCTGTACGTCAAGGTCCCCCAGCGACGGCGGGTCGAGCAGACGATCGAGGGACGGCGTGATATTCACCTCACGGTGGGGAACCGGGCCTGGATCCGCCCGGCCGACGGCCGGATCGAGGAGGTCCCGCGGGAGCGGCGCGCACCCGACCGGACGCATCTCTGCACTCCGCTCACGCGGCGCCCGGCCGAGCTCCTGGCCGAATGGCGCGGTCTGGGGGTGCGAGACGACGTCAGCCACGAGGTGCGGGTGCGGCACCGACCGGTGACGGTCATCGGCGCCAAGGCCGGGGACCGCGCCAGCCCCGCGGTGTGGCTGGACGACGAGTACGGCATCGTACGCGTGATCGCGCGCGCGGTGCCCAAAGGCCCGGGGCTGGTGGACCTGACCTGCTCGGAGCATCGACCGGTGGCCAACGGCATTTACTTCCCTCACCGGCAAGAGCTGTTCGCCGATGGCAAGCTCCTCTTGCGCCTGATCGTGCATTCGGTCACCGTCAACAGCAATCTCCCCGACAGCCTCTTCGATCCGGACGCGCTCCGCCGCGAGCCCTGATGCACTTCGCGTTTTTGGGCACGTCTGGGGCCGTCCCCTCGGCCACCCGGGACACCACGGCGCTGGTAGTGGTCGCCGATGAGGGCGCGTTGCTGATCGATTGCGGGGGCAGTCCGGCCGCCAAGCTGCGCCGGGCCGGCGTCGATCCCCTCGCGCTCACTCATGTCCTCATCACCCACATCCACCCCGATCACGCCTACGGGCTGCCCGCGCTGGTGCAGAGTCTGATGTTGCTCGGGCGAGAGCGTGAGCTCGTCGTGCTGTGCCGCCCCGAGCACCTCGAGCCGATCCAACAGATCCTCAGCGCCTTTGACGTCTGGGGGCGCCCCGGAAAATTCGTCGTGCGGCTCGCCCCCACGGGGACGGCCCTCGCGACGCGGGCGCTGGAGCTGGGCCCGCTGGTGGTGAGCACCACGCCCAATGACCACGGCAGCATGCCGAACTACGCCGTGCGGGTGGACGTCCTCGACCAGCCCGAGCGCGGTGTCGTGTACTCTTCGGACACCGCCCCCTGTGACGCGGTGGTCGCGCTGGCCCGCGGCGCTCACACGCTCGTCCACGAGGCGACCTTTCCCCACCGCGACCGGGGGCGCTTCGGCGTCCACTCCACGGCCCGCGAGGCCGGCGAGGTGGCTGCCCGCGCCGGTGTGCGCCGTCTGATCCTCGCCCACATCGAGGCCGACTACCACGACGAGCTCCCGGCGCTGGCGGCCGAGGCCCAGAAGGTGTTCGGCGGGACGGTCGAGATCGCCCGCGAGTTCGTCCCTTACGAGATTTGAAGTCTGCTGTCACACCTCGCGTGAATGGGGAGGTCTGGAGGGGGGAGTCTCTTGCCCCCTCCAGTTAACATCGGGTCTGGAGGGGCGTTCCTGCCCCCTCCAGCAGGGATCAGGTCTGCAGGGGGCGCGTCTCGTGCCCCGCTCCAAGCTGAAAACTCGTCGACTCAGCGTGAGACGTGGCGGTTGCCGGCGACCCAGAAGCGGAGCGGGCGGTCGGCCGCGCGGGTGATCCCTACCCGGGGTCCTCGCGCGATGCGAAAGTCGCGCGGCTGGTCGGGCGGCTCGATGCTGAGGCGTGGGAGCGTGAGGTCGATCCCGCTATCCCGTAGCCGGATGCCCAGCGCGCGGGTGAGGTTGCCGGGGCCGCTGGCCAGGCGTGGAGAGTCGGCGGACACGCCCCGGCGGCGCGCCATCACCGCCAGGCCGGCCAGCGGCTCGAGGGCACGGATCAGCACGCAGCCTGGACTGCCGGGGCCGCCGGTGATGGTGTTGAGGCAGTGATGCACGCCGTAGTTGAGAAACACGTAAGCCCGTCCGCCTTCACCGTAGAAGAGCCGGTGGCTCGAGGGGCGGAAGGCGGCGTGGGAAGCAGCATCCTCGGGGCCCAGGTAGGCTTCGGTCTCCACGATGCGCCCTGCCGTCACGGCCGAGCGAATGCGAGAGACGAGCACGCATCCCAGGAGATCGCGGGCCACCACGGGGGCAGAGCGCAGGTAGAACCGCCGGGGCAGCGGCACTAGATTCCGAGGCGCTCGCGGACCAGCCGGCGCAGCGAGTCGTCGTCGAAGGCCGTGGCCTGCCGGCTGGGCAGCGCCGCCTCGGTCTTCAGCCCGGTCTCGCTCACCACCACACATATGCTCTGGGCGGCGTCGAGGGCTCGCTCGGCCAGCAGCCGTATCAGCACGGCGAGGGTGGCCACGCCCGTCGGCCCGGCCCAGATGCCCTCGGTCCGCGCCAGCAACCGCTGGGCGGCCAGGATCTCCTCGTCCTCGGCGTCACCAACCAGCCCGCCGTGCTGGCGCAGGAGGCGGAGGGTCCACTCACCTTTTCGCCCGGGGTCGCCGGCGGCCAGGCCCTCCGCGACCGTGTACCCGATCTTGAGCGGGGTCAGCGGTCGGCCCTCGCGGAACGCCCGGGCAATGGCATTGGCCCGAGTGGCCTGGGCCGCCACCAGTCGGGGCATCCGCGAGATCCACCCCGCCTCGTGCATCTCCCGGAAGCCGCGGGCAGCGGCGATGAAGCTCTCGCCGACGGCGACGGGCATCACCAGCACGTCGGGCGGCGCCCACGCCGTCTGCTCGGCGATCTCGTAGGCCAGGGTCTTCTTGCCCTCGTGCTTGTACGGGTTGCGCGAGGCACCGCAGTCGAAGAAGAGCTGCTCGCCGGCCAGCCGGTCCCAGATCTGGATGAGATCGTCGTAGACGCCTTGATAGAGGACGAGGTCACTGGTGGTCGCTGCCATGTGCAGCAGCTTGGGGGCCGAGGCGCGCTCGTAGGCAAAAATGAGCGAGCGGAGGCCGGCCCGGGACGAGTACGCCGCGATCGACGAGCCGGCGTTGCCGGAGGACACCACGGACGTTGCCCGGAAGCCGAATTGCAAGGCTGCCGCGATCGCCGTGGCCGAGGTGCGATCCTTGATGGTCCCCGTGGGGTTGGCGCCCTCGAACTTGATCAGCAGGCGCCGGACACCGAGCTGAGCGGCCAGACGCGGGCACTCCAACAAGGGTGTCCCGCCCTCGCCGAGGGTCACGCGGTGGGCGGGGTCGGGAATGGGGAGCACAGGCGCGTAGCGCCAGAGGCCGACGCCGGTGAAAAGGGCGGGGCCGCGCCGCCGGAGCGCGTCGATGTCGTAGCGCAGCTCCAGCAGTCCCCGACACTTTCCGCACTCCAGGCGGTAACCGAGCGAGGCGCCGGTGCCACAGTCGATGCAGACGAGCTGCTGGGCGAGCGAGTCGGTCATCGCACGCCGAAGCGCTCGTCGACGACGGCCAGTATCTCCTCGATGCGATGTCGCAGGGTGTGGTCGGCCAGCGCCCGGCGCCGGCTGCTCTCGGCGATCGCCCGCGTCTCCTCGGGGTGCGCGAGGTAATAGTCAAGCTGGCGCCGTAGCTCGCCGAGGTCCCGGTAGGTGACGACCTCCTCGCCGGGTTTGAAGAGGGTGGCCAGGTCCTCCTTGAGATCCACGACCTGGCAGGCTCCCGCCGCCGCCAGCTCGAACGTCCTGATGTTCACCCCCACGATGTCGTTCAAGGGATGGTGAGGATTCAGCGAGAGTCGGGCGCCCGCATAGATGGCGAGCTTGGCGCGACCCCATACGCCCCCGCCACGGACCACGGCGCGGACGCGGGGATCGCGGGTCCGCGCCCAGTCGGGTCCCCACACACCGAGCGGATAATCGGCGAGCTCGGCGACGAGCCGCTCGCGGTAGGGATAGCGACGCCCGACGAGCGCGATGACGCCCTGGAGGGTGCGGGCCTCCTCGTCCGTCAGCTCGACCGGATGGTGGAACGCGGGCACGCAATAGAGCGGCAGGTAGTAGAGGTTACGCAGGCCGGCGAGCTGGAGCTGGCGCATCGCGTACCGCTCCTTGGTGAAGAATACGTCGTAGGGCTCGATGTGCGGGAAGGGCATCATGAGGAGGGGGTTGTCGGGAAACACGTTCAGGAAGAGCGCGCCGGTGCGGGCCTTGACGCGATGGATGAGCTCGGCGGTGATCGGTCCCCCCTTGAGCACGAGGACAATGGCAGGCCGCCAATCCCGACACTCGCGTTCCAGACGGGCGAGGATTATCCGCTGGTACGCCGCTTTGGTAGGCCGGTTCCGGTAGAGGAGATTTTCCCGGCGGTACGCAAAGGTCCGCACCTCGTGGCCCATCGCGGCGAGCTCGTCCCGGAAGTCGACGCCGAAATCGCCGGCGCGCTCGAGACCGAGGGCGATCAGCCAGCGCATCGGCGGTAGCCTAGCACAGGGAGTGTGGGAACCGGCGGCCGCGGCCCGCTCAGGCGACCGCGGAAACTGCTGCCGTCTGCCGGAAGCGGGTGGCGAACAGAGGGTCTTCCAGCGCGGCGGTGGCGACGAGGACGGCGTTGGCTCCCTCGCGAAGCAGTTGCTGGGCTCGAGCTGCCGTGGCGATGCCGCCCACCGCCAGGACTGCATGGGGCCACTCACCGGCCCGTCGCCAGGCCAGTAACTCGGCGATGTGGCGGTAGGCCACCGGGAAGGTTCCCCACCCCACGACGTTGGCCCACTCGCGGCCGCTGCCCTCGAAGGCCGCGTTGCCCGACGTGTCGACCACGCGTCGAGGAATGCCGTGGACGAGCACGAAGCCGTTGGTCCACGGGGCGAGCCGGGTCGCTGTGTCGTGCAGCGCGCGGGGGCTGCGAAAGATCCCCAGCTTCGCGAGCACCGGCACGCCGACGCTGGTGCGGACCCGGTGGAGGATCTGTGCCGAGAGCGTCACGTTCTCGTACAGCATCTGCCCTGGCTCGCCGAACGGGTTGAGGGTAGCCAGGTGCACCTCGATGACATCGGCGCTGGCCTCGGCCGCCCACTGCGCGCACTGGCCGTAGTCGGCGATGAAGGCCTCCTGCCCCTCGCCGGGCACGGGCGTTCCCACTACGCTGGCCACGAGGATCTGCCCGGGACGGAGCCGTTCCCTGGCCCGTCGGATGTCCCTGCGCCAGACCTCAGGCTCCATTGAGGGCAGCCCGAGGGACACCGCGATGGTTGTGCCGTCAGCGGGATGACCGCGCCCGCCGGCAATGGCGACCTCCCGGCGGCTGTCGACGGGCCGGATGTTGGGCAGGTTGTGCGCGGGGTGGGGACGTGACCGGACCGTCGCATAGGTGAGCACGTCGAACCCCAGGCGGGCATAACCCTCGACCCACTTCGAGTTCAGCAGCGGCCCGGCAGCGATCCCGAGGGTCGAGTCCAGGCTATAGCCCAGCAACTGTCCGCCTGCCGACAGAGGCAGGCGACGGATCCGCGGCAGCACAGGGGAGTGAGCATAGTTCCAGGCGTATGAGCGATCCGTCCGATACACCAGAGACAGCGACTCACCACTCCTTTCATCGGACAGGGGGCCAAGTAAATGTAAGTATATCAGATATTTAGGATTCATGGCGGGGCTGGTCAGACCTTTAAATCCGCATCTTTAGGGGACACGAAGTCCTAGGACGGCTGCACTACTGGAAGGCGGGCATGACCTCGCGGGCGACGAGCTCGAGCCCCCGCATGATCTGGGAATGCGGCATACCTGGAAAGAACATCCGGCAGATGAGGTGTGTCATTCCGTACTGCTCGACGAACCTGCCGATCCGAGCGATGCATTGCTCGGGCCCGCCGATGATGAACCGATCCTCCATGAGCTTGTCGAGGTCGGTGGCGACGGAGGCATCGATGAAAGGGTGACGCCACCCGCCTGCGTACTCCTTCCGGTAAGCCACCATGATGTGCTGCTCGGCCAGCTCGCGGGCCCGCCGGTCGGTGTCGGCAATGATGACGTCGCGGGTGAGCGGCCACTCACCAGGCGATGCCTCGCGACCGGCCGCCTTGCGATGGTCGAGGAATCGTCGCTTGCCCTCGAGGAGCCGCTTGAGGTCGGCGGTGGGGCCGGGGATCCAGTTGTCGGCCAGGGTCGCAGCCCGCCTCAAGGTGATTTCGCCCCAGCCGCCGATCCAGAGGGGTGGGTGGGGCTTGCTCACGGGCGCGGGCTCGAGCCGTCCGTCCACCGTGTAGTACCGGCCCTTGAAGTGCACGCGCTCCTGGGTCCAGAGGCTCTTCATGATGGCCAGCTGCTCCTCGAAGCGGGCGCCCCGCTTTTCGAGATCCACACCGTAGAGCGCAAACTCATCGGGCTTGTACCCGATGGCAATGCCCAGCGTGAAGCGCCTCTGGGACATCACGTCGAGGAGGGCCACGTCCTCGGCGAGCCGCACCGGGTGGTAGAAGGCAGCCACCAGGATGTCCGTCCCCAGCATCAGCCGGGAAGTACGGGTGGCGAAGCCGGCCAGGACGGTGAGCGGGGACGGCCAGTAGTGGTTCGTGACCGAGTGGTGCTCCTCCATCCACACGGAATCGAATCCCAGCTCCTCGGCACGGCTCACCTCTTCGAGCGCCTCGCGATAGTAATGGCCGCCCTCGATGGGGATGAAGCCGATTCTCAATCGGGCCATAGAATCTCCTCGCGAGCGGCATTGTACTCCGGGGTCGGGTGTGGCCGCCGTCGCCGTGATCCATGCGCTGGGGTAAGATCATCCGTAGATGACGGAGGCCTTCACGCCCGAGGAGCGCGCCGCTCTCGCCCCGTACTTCACCGACCTCGACGGCCCGGTTTTCGCGCTGGTGAATCTCCCCGAGGTCGTGAAGGGCGCGCTCTTTGCCCGTTACTCGCGCTCGCCCAAGTCGCTCCGTCGCCTGTTCCTGGACGAGTTTATGGACGATGTGGGGGGCGAGACGCCCCCCCCATCTCCCCCCCGGCTCGCGCGAGGTGCGCCCACGGAGGAGTCCCTCCCATCTCCCCGGCTCGCGCGGGAGGAGGCCACCGGGGCGTCCTCCCCACCGCGAGAGACCACTGTTACCCGCAGCCGGGCCGAGGCACTGTACGAGCGCGTGTTCCTCGAATACGGGGACGACTCGGTGGCTCAACTGGGCGGCGTCCACCTCGCCTGCGAGGGCGCGTCGAACATCCTCACGAAGGTACTCGAGTGGGGGCGCCTCATGGCGTACCTCGAGCAATCGACGCGCTACGTTCCCTACGATGATCGGCCGGGGGGCCGCTATCGATACCATGTCCCGGCCGAGCTGGACGGACCCCTGCGAGGCCAGTACGTGGCCACGCTGGACCAGGCCTTCGAGACGTACCGCAGCTGGCTGCCGCGACTGCGGGATTTCTACGAAGCGCGGTTCCCGCGCGCCGCCGGCGACTCCGAGCAGGTGCACCGGCTCACCATCCGCGCCAAGGCCCTGGACACCCTGCGCGGGCTGTTGCCGGCGGCGACGATCTCGAACGTCGGTATCTACGGCACCGGCCAGGCCTATGAGCAGCTTCTGCTGCGGATGCGCGTGCACCCGCTCGCCGAAGTCCGCCAGTGCGCCGACCGCATGTTGCGCGAGCTGCGGAAGGTGATCCCGGCCTTTCTCCGGCGCGTCGACCTGGCTGATCGTGGCGGGGCCTGGTCCGCATATCTCGCCGAGACCCGGGAGGCCACCCAACGGATAAGCGACGACGTGCTGGGAGACGCCGCGCCGGAGCTCCGCGACGAGGTGACGCTGACCGACTTCGATCCCGAGGGCGAGGTCAAGGTGGTTGCCGCCGCGCTGTACGCGGCCTCCCGTCTCCCCGACGACCAGCTGCTCGCGGCGGCCCGGCGTCTGAGTCCCGAGGAACGGCTCGCCGTGCTTCAGGCTTATGTCGGCAAGCGGCGCAACCGCCGGCACAAGCCGGGCCGCGCCTTCGAACGCACGGCCTACCGCTTCGACGTGCTGGCCGACTACGGCGCGTTCCGGGATCTGCAGCGCCACCGCCTGCTCACGCTGGAGTGGCAACGTCTCACGCCCTATCACGGCTCCGTGATCCCGGCGGCGGTGGAGGAGGTGGGGGCCCGGGCCGATTGGGAGCGCGTCATGGAAGCCTCCGCGGCACTGCACGATGCGATCGCCGCCCGCGGCCTGCCCGACGTCGCCTCTTACGCGGTGGCTATGGCTTACCGTGTGCGGTTCTACATGGAGATGAACGCGCGTGAGGCGATGCACGTGATCGAGCTTCGGAGCGCCCCCCAGGGGCACCCGACCTACCGACACCTGGCTCAGGTCATGCACGGGCTGATCGCGGAGCGGGCCGGCCACCGCGCCATTGCCGCCGCGATGAGCTTCGCCGATCACTCCCAGGTCGCGCTCGAGCGTCTACAGGCCGAGCGCGCCGCCGAGCGCCGCCGCGGGGGCGTGACGAGCTCCGACCCCACCGGCTCCCAGCCGCCGGCCTGATCGACCCCTGTTCACCGCTTGTGTTTGCGGCCAATCGATAGATAATTGGTCATCCAATCAAGAACCGAAGGCACGGCGTGAGCCCCAAGGTGGGCGTAGCCCCGCTCAGGCGGGAGCAGATCGTGCGGGCCACCATCCGGTGCCTGGCGCGCGAAGGCTACTCGGGGCTGACCATGAGGAAGGTGAGCCGCGAGGCGGGTGTGAGCCAGGGCATTCTGCACTATTACTTCACGGACAAGCGCGCCATCCTCGTCGCCGCGCTGGGGGCGGTGATGGAAGATCTCGATGCCCGGATCCGCGCGGCCCAGGCGCGTAGTGGTCCGGACGCGGTGGCGCGACTGCGAGCGTTGATCGAGGCGAGCCTACGGACCGCGCTGGAGGCCCGCGAGGTGTGGGTGGTGTTCGTGGAGTTCTGGGGGGAGATGATGCACGACGACCGACTGCGGACCATCAACGCCGGGCTCTATACGAGGATGCGGCGGCTGATCGGCGCGTTGATCCGCCAGGGAACGCGTCGCGGACAGTTTCGACCGGTGGAGCCCACCCGCGCCGCCGCGGTCGTCCTGGGCCTCCTCGACGGCGTCGCCCTGCAGGTGACGTTCGACCCCAAGGCCTTCGATGTGGCGACGGCCACCCGCTTCTGCCAGGAGGCGCTGGGGCGGTATCTGGCCCGCTGAGGAGGAAACGATGGACGCCCGGTCGGCGATGCTCCGGCAAAAGGCGCGCGAGTATCTGAAGACGCGCGGGACCCTGGCCACGCCCGCTGCCATCCACGAGCGCGTGGGGGCGGCGTTCGCGGCTCTGGGTGACTTCCTGGATGCCGTCCCGCCGGCCGCGGTGACACGCCGCACCCTGCCCGGGGAGTGGGCGCTGCAGGAGATCGTCGACCACCTGCTCGAGACGCATCGTCCTGGACTCGACGAGCTCCGCTGCCTGCTCGCCGGGCAGCGGCCGCCCGGCCCCGCCATCCCGGCCGGGCTGCAATCCAAGGCGCCGCTGCTGCGACCCTGGCCCTGGCTGTGCGCGGAGCTCGCGCGGGTTCACCGCGACATCCTCGAGACCCTGGCGAACGTCCCCGCCGATTTCGAGTCGGACGCCCGGGCCCCGCTGGTCATGGTCATCAATGTTCCCGGCCCCGATGGGGGCGTCACGCCCGAGCACTGGATCGAGGAGCTCGACTGGAAGGCCTACGCCGCCGTGTGGCGAGTGCACGTGCTCGACCACCTCGGTCAGGCCAAGAAGGTCCTGGCCGCCCGATGAGCCCGGCGGCCAGCGAGGCCGAGCTCCGGGCCCTGATGGAGCAGGCGGTGTTCGCCCGCGACTACCGCTTCAGCCTGAGCCGAATCGACCCCGGCCTCTGTACCCTCCTGGTGCCCTTCCAGTCGGCGCTGGAGCGCCCGGGCGGCCTGGTCGGCGGCCCGGTGTTCATGGCCGCCGCCGACGTAGCGATGTGGCTGGCCATCCTGACCCGGTTGGGGGTCGCCGACCGTTCGGTGACCTCGGCAATGACGACCAGCTTCTTGAGCGCGGCACGTCGCGAGGATTTCCTCTGCACCGCGCGCGTGATGAAGCTCGGGCGGCGTCTGATCCACGGAACAGCCGAGTGCGTCAGCGCTGATGGACGCCTGCTGACGCACCACACCATCACCTACGCGCGGCAGGATCGTTCGAGCTAGCGTCGCCGCTGGTGGTGCCGGACGACGTGCCAGCCAGCGCGTTCGTCATCCGTCGTCTCGGGAGGACCGCCGAGCGAGACGACGTAGTACGTGAGGTCCCACAGCTCAGCGTCGTCCAGGATCAGATGGTAGGACGGCATCGGGGTGCCGTCGTATCCCGTGACGATGGCCCGGAAGACTTCCTCCGGGGTCGAACCACCTTTGAAGGGCCGCCGGGTGAGATCGACGGGTTTCACCTTGAGGTCCTTCGCCGACGGCCCGTCACCGCGCCCCTGCTCCCCGTGACACTCGTGGCATTCGGCCTTGTGGTAGACCTTTCGCCCGCGGGCCACCGCCTCCGGGGAATTGGGCGGGGCGGGAGGGATGGGCAGGGCCGGGGATTGGGGCGCCGTCGCGAACTTGGGCGCGAGAGTCTTGATGTAGGCGACCACCGCGTCGATCTCGGCGGCGCTCAGGTGATCCTGGGGAACCATACCGGTGCCGGGCAGCCCCCGCACGATGCTGCGCTTGAGGTCATCATCGGTTGGGAGCTGCCCGGAGCCTGTGGAGCGGAGCTTGAATCGGCCGGCGGTGAGGTCGCGGGGCGGCGAGACGAAGTGCTGGGCGGCGTGCCCGCGACCATCGCCCTCGAGGCCGTGGCAGATGGCGCAGTTCTCTTCGTACGTCCGCCGGCCCAGCGCCGGGTCGGCGGCCTCCGTCCGGGGCGCAGCCCCGGCGCCTGCGCCTAGCAGGACGCCGAGGATGACCGCCCGCGCCGCAGGGCGCATGCCGATGAGCTAGTCGAGAACGACCAGTTGCCCCACGACGTGGGCCGGGTGGAGGTGGCACTTGATCGGGAAGATCCCGGCTCGGCTCGCCGTGAAGCTGATGTCCTTGGTCTTGTTGCCGTCGACGACCTCTTTGATGCCGAACGCAGCGATCTCGTAGCCGTGCTCGTCAGCGTGCCGGTTGATGAGCTTGAGCTTCACCGTGTCGCCCTTCTTGGCCATCACCGAGGACGGCTCCCAGATCTTGACCCCCTGAGGTGTCTCGATGTTCACTACGGTCAGCTCTACCTCGCCCGCCCCGGCAGGCAGGACCAGGCCGAGGACCAGCGTGGAGGCCACCAGCCAAGCAGAGAGACGCGGACGGTGCCGTACGGTCATGGTCTCCTCCTCAGGTCGCAGGGGTCGCTGCCTGCCCTCACGGCGCGCTGCCGCCGCGGGCGAAGTCGTCCTTGGCCTGCTGCAGCGCGTCCGGTGACGCGAGCAAATCCAGCGCGGTCATGGCCAGGGCCTTGGCCCCGACTACGATGCCACCCCGGGCCAGCGGTGAGCGCGCCCACTCGGCGAACTCCCGCGAGTGGCCGGGCACGCCGTCCGGAGAGATGCGGATGTAGGGATGGATCGTCGGGATGACCTGGCTCAGATTGCCGCAGTCGGTGGAGCCGTAGCCGGCTTCGCTGTCTTCGGGATCCTCCGGCGCATCGATCATAGTCAGGTTGCGCGCGAAGAGCCGGGCCATCGCGGCGTTGGGCCTGAGCGGCTCGTGCACGGTGGGATCGGCGGTGACCTTCACCGTGCAGCCGGTAGCCGTGGCGGCGCCCTCGGCGCACGCCTGGAACCGCCGGAGCAGCTCGAAGCAGTAATCTCGGTCCAGAGATCTCAGATAGAACTCCGCGCTCGTGTACTCGGGAATGATGTTGGGCTGGGCCCCGCCGTTCGCGATGATGCCGTGCACGCGCGCGTCCGGCCGGATCTGCTGGCGCATGCTGTCCATGGCCACGAAGAGCTGGATCACCGCGTTGAGCGCGTTGACCCCGCGCCACGGCCACGAAGAGGCGTGGGCGGCCTTGCCGAAGAACTCGACCTTGACCTTCACGATGCCGAGGCTGGGCCGCCACACCCGGGTGCCACAGCGGCCGTGGATCATCAGGGCGGCGTCCACCCCTCGGAACACACCCGCTGCGAGCAGCTTCACTTTGCCGGCCCCGCCTTCCTCGGCGGGGGTGCCGATGATCTGGATCTCGCCGGAGAAGGGCAGGCGACCCAGCGCTCGCGTCAGCGCGGCGCCGGCTCCCGCGCCGGCGGCAGCGATGACGTTGTGGCCGCAAGCGTGGCCGATGCCGGGCAGGGCGTCATACTCGCAGAGGATGGCCACCGTCGGTCCCGGCCCGGTGCCCGGAATGGTGGCGCGAAAGGCGGTGGGCAGCCCCACACCCCGCTCCACTCGGGCGCCGTGGGATTCCAGGAAATCCGTGAGCCAGGCGTGCGCCTTCTCCTCTTTGAAGCAGAGCTCGGGGTGGTCGTGGATGCGATGGGAGAGCTGCTCCAGCTCGTCGACGAGGCCGTCGACGGCCTGGCCGAGCGCGAGTTTGAGGGCGTCGGCCCCCACGCTCATCCGGCCGCGAACTCCTCTCGTATCCGGGCCA
The DNA here is from genome assembly GCA_035457825.1 of Candidatus Methylomirabilota bacterium. Classification (GTDB taxonomy): domain Bacteria; phylum Methylomirabilota; class Methylomirabilia; order Rokubacteriales; family CSP1-6; genus 40CM-4-69-5. Next base: position 877 of record DATIAY010000197.1, on the reverse strand, counting down.
GCAGGACCGTGTCGGCCAGCACGTCGTAGGCCGTCAGGGCCAGGGCCTTCGCCGAGATCAGGAGACCTTCGCGAGCGAGAGGGCTGACGGCGGCCTCCTCGAAGGCGCGTGAGTGGATGGGGGTGCCGTCGGGGGCGATCTTCACCAGTGGCTGGATGGTGGGGACGACCTGGCTCACGTTGCCGACGTCGGAGGACCCGAGGTGCTCCTTGTCCTCCGGCGACTCGGTCACGCCGAATGTCATCAGATTTCTGCGGAAGGTGTCCACCAGCGCGGGGTTTCGCTTGAAGGGCTCGTAGGCCGTCTCCTGCCTTTCGATCACCTTGAGGGTGCAGCCCGTGGCCCGGGCCGCGCCCTCGGCACAGGCGACGACTCGGCGGTGGAGGTCCCACACGTCGTCGAGTCGGGGGGCCCGGACGTAGAAGATCGCGGCCGCGAACTCGGGGATGATATTAGGCGCCACGCCACCGTGCGTGACGATGCCGTGGATGCGCGCGTCGGGCCGCATCTGCTGGCGCAGCATGCTGACGTTGTTGAAGGTCTGGATCACGGCGTCGAGCGCGTTGACGCCGTCCCAGGGGTACGCCGCGGCGTGGGCGGCCTTGCCAGTGAACTCGAAACCCACCCGAACGATGCCGAGCAGGTCTTGATGCGGGACCCAGGCCGCCCAGCCGTGGACCATCATCGCCGCATCGACACCCCGGAAGACGCCGCCCCGGATCAGCTTGACCTTGCCGCCGCCGCCCTCCTCGGCCGGGGTGCCGATGACCTGGATCCGGCCCCTGGGCAGGCGATCCCTGGCCGCGGCCAGCGCCGCGCCGGCCCCCGCCCCGACGGCCGCGATGACGTTGTGGCCGCAGGCGTGCCCGATCGCGGG
>DATIAY010000196.1:0-3633 GCA_035457825.1 Candidatus Methylomirabilota bacterium | reverse complement strand
CCCCGTCACTCCCCCAGGTGGACGCCGTTCAGCAGGGTCCGACCGGTGACGGGCACCGGATTCACCAGCGCCTGCATCACGAAGCAGCCGCGCTCGGCATTGCGCACGACCCGGGCCACCCGCTCCGGCGGGTCCGGCGAGTCGATCTCGAGGACGGTCTCGGCGCCCAGCATCTGACCCCGGATGGTGTCGTTCAGCACCGAGCCGTCCACGCGGTAGCGCGCAGTGACCTTCATCCGCATCTTGTTCACCGTGACCTTCAGCATGTGCCCGTACCGGGACACCTGGGTCATCAGTCAAAACGCCAGCGCGGAGCTGAAGTACATGAGCGGCGTGGGCGCCGAGGCCAGGCCACCCAGATTGGGCCCTTCGTCGGAGGCGAACGTCATGTGGCCGGCGCCGCCGCGGCTGACCGTGGCCAGCTTGAGGAATGGCGTGACCAGATCGACGTCGGCCTCGAACACGATTTCCCGGCTTTGAATCTTGGGGTCCAGCCCCTCGGGCACGCGGCTCATGAGCGCTCCTTCCCGGCCGGTCGTCCGGGCAGTCCCTTGAGAATCTCCACCGTCCTCGCCGGCTCCGGCCGCCGGGTGTAATCAGGGTCGGCGTCGACCGAGCGAATGATGCCCTGCTGATCGATCACGAAGCGGGCGGGCACGGGGAGCCGCCAGGTGCCGTCGCCGTTACCCCGTGCCAGATCGATGCCGAACTTGAGGTAGATCTCACGCAAATCGTCGGGCAGGGTGAAGACCAGGCCGTAGGCCTCGGCCACCCGGTTACCGAAATCCCGAAGCATCTCGAACGGCAATGGCTTGGGCTCCTCCGTCTCCCGAGGAGTGCGCGCCACCTGCGGTGAGATGACCGCGAGGGTGGCGCCGGCGGCGACGATGTCCGGCAGGGCCTGCCGCAGAGCCTCCAGCTCTGCGTTGCAGTAGGGTCACCAGCGGCCCCGGTAGAACGACAGCACGACCGGTCCCCGGGCCAGCAGCTCCTGGAGGCCGACCGACCGGCCGCTGGCGTTGGGCAGCGTGAAGGCCGGCGCCGGCTGTCCGACTCGCGCGATCCGGGACATGATCCCCGAGGCCCGGAGATCCTCGATGCTCCGCTGCATGACGGCCCGGGTCTCGGACGGGATCCGCGTCCGCGACGCCTCGCGCAGGGTGTCGAGCGTTTCCTGAAGGGTCATGGCGCCCTCCTTGCGGGTGGATGACGTTCGCCGCCGGACGATAGCATATTTCTTGACCGACCGTTCAGAAACTGGTATCGGAGGGTTCGTGGGACGCCCGCGGGAGTTCAAGGACGACGTGGTCCTCGACCGGGCCATGCGGGTGTTCTGGACCCGCGGCTACGAGGCCACGTCGGTCCAGCACCTCGTGACTCGCATGGGGATCCAGCGGGGCAGTCTCTACGGCGCGTTCGGGGACAAGCGGGGGCTCTTCGTCGCCGCCATCGATCGCTACGACCGCGTGGTGACTGCGAAGCTCCTGGCCGCCCTGGAGGCGGAGGCGTCCGGCAAGGCCGCTATCCGGCGCTTCTTCCGTCTGAAGGTCGAGCTGGCCCTCGCGCCCGGCCGCCCCCGCGGATGCCTGGTGACCAATTCGGCGACCGAGCTGGCCGCCCACGATCGCCGGACGGCGAGCAAAGTGGGCTCGGTGCTGGCCAAGATCGAGGCCGGCTTCCATCGCGCGGTCGTCCGCGCCCAGAAGGCCGGCGAGATCGACCGGGCGCGGAGTCCGCGGGCCCTGGCCCGATTCCTGACCAGCAGCGCTCAGGGTCTCTCCGTCATGGCCAAGACGTTTCCCGAGCGCGCCGTGCTGGAGGACATCGTCAAGGAGATTCTGGCGGTGCTGGACTGATCCCCGGGCAACGACGCGAGACGAAACCGTGAGCGCAACACCAGGAGGTGTGGCATGGGCGACGTGATCCACGTGACCAGGGCGCGGGTCGTCAAGGAACCGGGGCGCGGCATGAAGACCGCCTACCTGGACGCCTTCCCCGACACGCCGATCCCCTACGGCATCCACGGGGGCATCAAGAACTTCTACAAGGTCGAGCCGGAGGTTGAGCGGCCGGCGACCCTGGATCATCTCGTGATGGCGGTGGCCGGGTGACTGACCGGCAATATGGGAAGCGCGCTGGATGCGCGCGGGATCAAGAGCTCGCCGGATAACCTCGTCGGCCACGTCGAGGGTATCATCGAGAACGTCGACGGCGTCCCCCTCATCACCACGATCCGGGTCCGCTACACCTGCAAGATCCCGAAGGGCAAGCGCGCCGAGGCCGAGCGCGCGCTCGGCGTTCACGAAAAGGGCTGCCCGGCCAGCCAGAGCGTACGGCGGGGAATCAACGTCGAGTACAGCGCCGAGTTCGAGGAGGTCTAACCGCCGGGCCCGATCCGAAAAACTTGGCCCCGGCATCGGATTCTGCTCTCATGTTGCCCATATGCGAACGAAGCAGAGCCCTGCGAAGAAGACGAATCCTCCCGCGCCGCCGGCCAGACCCGCCGTCTCCGCCGTCGAGATGGGGGCGCGCCAGCGCGAGATCTCGGTGTCGGAGTTCTTCACCAAGAACCGTCATCTCCTGGGGTTCGACAATCCGCGTAAGGTGTTGCTTACCTGCGTGAAAGAGGCGGGCGACAACGCGCTGGATGCCTGCGAGGAAGCGGGAATCCTCCCGAAGTGATCGTCAAGGTGGAGGCCGTCGCCAACGGGGAGGCGCCGCCCCCTCCCAGCCAGGCCAGCCGGTTCCGGATCACGGTCACCGACAACGGCCCCGGGATCATTCGCCAGCAGATTCCCCGGATATTCGCGAAGCTCCTGTACGGGTCCAAGTTCCACCGGCTGCGCATGAGCCGGGGGCAGCAGGGCATCGGCATCAGGTGACCCTGGAGGTCGAGGGCCGGTACCAGAAGGGGCGGGCCTCGGTCGACGAGTGCATCGAGCAGACCATCATCGCCAATCCGCACGTCACCCTGACGTATCTCACCCCGGAGGGGGAGACGAAGGAGTATCCCCGGACGTACCCGCAACTGCTGTGCCTGGGGGGGGGCGGCTGAGCGTGCTGGGGGTCGGGCGTGCTGAGACCGCATGTTCCGTCAACTGGGCCTTTGTGCCGCCTATGCCCTACGAGCGCGCGCCCGAGACCATGGTGGCACCGCTCGCGGAAGTGTTCGACGCCGTCGACGTCCGATACGAACGGGGCCGTGTCGACGTCATCGACTCCGCCAGCAAGTCGGCCGTGATCGTCGGGCCCGACGGGGTGCAGCGCTCGCTGCCCTATGACCGCCTGGTGCTGGCTGCTGGCAGCCAAGGGTTCAAGCCGGACATCCCAGGCCTTGCCACGTACGGCTTCACCGTCGATCAGCTCGACGACGCAATCGCGCTCGACCACCACCTCAACGCCTTGGCGAACCGGCCATCCTCTGCCGCCCGCGACACGGCGGTCGTCTGCGGCGGCGGCTTCACCGGCATCGCGGTGGCCACCGAAATGCCGTCGCGCCTGCGCGCCATCCTCGGGCCAAAGGCAAACGTCCGCGTCATCATCGTCGACCGCAACGAAGCCATCGCGCCGGCGATGGGCCCCCATTCGCGCCCGCTGATCGAGAAGGCGCTGCGCGAGGCCGGCGTGGAAACC
>DATIAY010000195.1:0-20034 GCA_035457825.1 Candidatus Methylomirabilota bacterium | reverse complement strand
GTACGTGCCGGCGGCGGTGGCCTTGAGGGCCCGGCCGCTGAGCAGGAGATCCCGCGTCGAGACCACGCCGTTGGTGATCGTGTAGGTGGCGGTGATCGAGTCGTACTCCAGGCTCGAGGCCAGCGCGGCCCCCGGCACCTCGCGGCTCAACACGGATTCCAGGGCGCCGCCGAGCTTGACCACGTTGTTGAGGAGCGCGATGGCCTGGTTCCCGACGACCTTCCCCGGTCCCATGCGCACCTGGCCCTTGCCGTTGAGCGTGGTCGGGATCTCGCCGAGGCGGGCGGTGGCCGAGCCGGTGTGGTCGAGCGGTCCCGCGACGGCGTAGCCCTGGCAGAGGAAATCCACCAGGACGGCCTCGGCCGGCACCGCCTTGATCGCCAGGTCCCCCAGCTCCACACCCATCCCCTGGTCGAGCGTGGCCACGAGATTCGTGCTGATCGTGCCCCTGGCGATCGAGGTGACCACCGGCCGCACCGCGAGCCGGGGGGCCTCGTACGTCAGGCTCAGCTTCACGGGCCCCAGCGCGAGCGTGCGCTTCCTGGGCTCCGGGCATTGGGGGTTCGTCTGCGTCACCGTCGGATTGCTCAGCTCGACGTCGCCCGCCGCCCGGGGCTTACCCACCGTGCCGCCCAGGGTCAGCTTCCCCGTCAGGCCGCCCGAGATGACCGGCTCCGGGCCCAGCGCGGCGGCCACCAGCTCGCGGATGTCCTTGCCGTCGAGGACGATGCTCCCGCGCAGGGGCGCATCGGTCAGCGGTCGGGCGCCGTCGAGCCCGACGGCGCCCTCGCTCATCTTGAGGACGAGGTCGCCCGGCTTGATCCGGGCGTTCCCGCGAAAGGCCAGGGGTCCGGGGCTCGGCGTCAGCGTGAGGTCGAGGTTCTCCACCCGGTAGCGCTGAGCCCGGGCGCCGGCGCGCGATTCGTACGTAATGACACCGTCCTCGATCCTCACCCGCGAGGCGATCACCGCCGCCGCGCCGGGCCCACCGCCGGCGCTGCCGCGCGGCCGGTCCGGGGGGCGCGCGTCGGTCCCGGTACCGAGACTGGCAACGTTCCAGCGGCCATCAGGGCTCTGGACCAGCGAGATGACCGGCTCCTTCAGTATGAAATCACCGAGCTCGACACGGAGCAGGAGCAACGGCCAGAAGCGCAGCCGGACCTCGGCCCGCTCGAGCTTCAAGAACGGCGTCTGGCCGAAGGCCGGGTCTTCGGCGACCTCGAGGTCTCTGAGAACCACCGCGGGCCGGGGAAGCACCGACACCGAGACGCCTGCGAACTTGACGGGTCGCCCCAGCGCCTGCGTGGCGGTGTTCGCGATCAGCGCCTGGATACGGGGCGTGTCAACGAAGAAAGGGACAGCCACCAGCGCGACGAGTACGAGGACGAGGATCGCCGCCACGGCCACGGCGATCCACATCCCGACGCGCTTCATGCCGTACCGCCGCGCGGGCTACCCCGTCTGGATTGCCGCGAGGCGCCACGCCTGCGGTCCCACCGGGCGGGTGAAGGTCCAGAATTCCTCGACTTCCTGAGGTTGGGTCTGCGAGCCATCGATCACCTTGCGCGTGGCGTCGTCCACGGTGTAATCGACGAGCGAGGCCCGTATCCCGACAGTCGCATAGTCACGACCACCCTCCTGCCAGGCCTCGGTCACCTGGGCGCCCCGGACCTCGATGCGCTCGATCCGGTTCGTATGCCGGCTGCTCTTGAGCTGATCGCACTGGGTCTGGAGCAGAGCCAGCATGTCGGGGCTCAGGTAGTCGCGGAGTGACGTGAGGTCTCGAGCCATCACGCCTTCCTGGACTCGGATGAAGATGCGGCTGGCGAGCGCCGCGAGCGTCGCCGGGTCAAAGGCAGGATCGAGCGTGCGGAGATGGCTCACTCCCCGCGCCAAATCCGAGACCTCGGGGTCGGCTGCTGCGACGGCGACGGGACGCGACCACCCGGTCTCGGTCGCCGGCTGTCCCACCATCGCGGGCTGCCCGGCCATCGCGTATGCCGGCTCACGGGCCTGGCGACGCTTGAGCATGGTCACCAGGAGGAACAGACCCCCGCCCACGAGCAGGATGTCCAGCAACCCGATGCCGAAGCCGTGGGCGCCGAAGAGCAGCCCACCCAGCAGACCGCCGAGGAGCAGGCCACCGAGGATGCCGCCGAAACCGCCCAGGCCGCCGAAGAGGCCGGGTCGCTGAGGCGACGGGGACGGCGTCTGGGCCCGGCTCGGGCTCGCCGGGAGGTCGGGGCTCGCCGGTGCCGGCCGGGCGGGCGCCGAGTACGTCCGTGACCCGCGGCTGCCACCGCTCCGGGCGCGGGCCCAGGCATCCGTGGTGGCCGCCAGGAGCAGTGTGATCACGATCAGACTCAACACGGGCAGACACTGCCGTCGGCTCATGCTCTTCCTCCCGCGCTCATTGTAGCCCGGGGTACGTGGATGTCTACGGCAGCAATAGCACTTTGCCCGTGGTCTGGCGGCTCTCCAGCGCACGGTGGGCGCCCGCCGCGTCCTTGAAGGCGAACGTGAACTCCGTGCGGAGCTTGACCTTGCCATCGCGGACCCAGCCCAGCAACTCCCCGGCCCGCGTGAGCAACTCTTCCCTCGCGCCGATGTAGTGGAAGAGGCTCGGACGCGTGAGGTAAAGCGAGCCCTTCTGGTTGAGAATCTGGGGGTCGATCTGGCCGATGGGACCGCTGGACTGGCCGAACAGGGCCATGAGGCCACGGGGGGCCAGGCAGTTGAGGCTCTTGTCCCAGGTGGTCTTGCCGACGGAGTCGTACACGACCTGCACGCCCTTGCCCCCGGTGATCCGCTTGACCTCGGCCTCGAAATCCTGCTGGGTGTAGAGCACCGTGTGCTCGGCACCGGCCTCGCGGGCGAGCTTGGCTTTTTCCTCCGTCGACACGGTGCCGATCACCCGCGCACCCCTGAGCTTCGCGATCTGGCAGAGGAGCAGCCCCACGCCGCCGGCAGCCGCGTGGACGAGGCAGGTGTCTCCCGCTTTCAGCGGATACGTCGAGCAGGCCAGGTAGTGAGCCGTCAGCCCCTGCAGCATGGCGGCCGCGCCCTGCTTGGTGCTCACGCCGGAGGGCAGCGTGACCAGACGCGCGGCCGGCACGGCCACGTACTCGGCATAGGATCCCGCCACGCCCGTGTAGGCCACCTTGTCACCCACCCTGACGTCGCTGACGCCGGAGCCCACAGCGGTGACGGTGCCGCCCCCTTCCATTCCCACCGTGAACGGCAGCTCCGCCTTGTAGAGTCCGGTGCGGTAGTAGACGTCGATGTAGTTGAGCCCGGCCGCGTCGATTTTGACCACGGCCTCACCGGCCTTCGGCGTCGGCTCCGGCACGTCTTCGTAACGCAGGACCTCGGGACCGCCAGGGGTGTGGATGCGAACGGCTTTCATCGACCGACCTCCTCAAGGTTGGTGGAGAGAGTCCGCGGCGTGCGGGCGAATTATAGCACCGGGCGCGCGAACGCCCGGGCCGGCCCGGCGCGTCGGCGGGCGGCCCGCGCCGAAGGCCACAGGCGCAGCGACGGTGGCACGAGCGGCCGCCCGTGGCGCACGAGCCAGGCTAGCACGCTGAGGGCACGGCGGTGCCGGGCGGTCCAGCGAAAGCCGTAGGCCTCGCGGACCGACTGCGGTAGCAGGCCGAGCGCCGTGATCCAGAGGAGCCCGGGCAGGGGCCAGAGGTGACGCAGTCCCGGCGGCGCCAGCAGCTCCCCGGCCAGCCGACGCGCAGTGGCCGTCACCACGATCTCGCCGCTGGCCAGCATGCGGGTCAGGTAGGCGTCCAGCTCGGCCCGGGTACGCGGCAGAACACCGTCGGGAATGCCCAGGAGCGGCGCGACGGCGCTGCTCTCGGCGCAGTACCGGTCCTTCTCCTCGTCGCGCAGCGGCGCCACGTAGAGCTCGTAGGCGCGCATGAAGGCGTACAGGCAGGTCGCGTGCACCCAGCCCAGGAGAGCCGGGTCGTGCGCGGTGTAGCGCGTGCCCGCCGGGAACGGCCCCTCGGCCTCGGCGAGCGTGCCGTGCACGCGATCGTGCACGGCGTTGATCGCGCGCGCGGTGTCGGTCACGTCGTCCTGGCCGCCGAACGTCAGCGTCACCATCGCGTGGAGCGTGCGGTGCAATCGGCGCCACGGCGCTAGCAGCCCCTGACGGAACCCGCTGTGGTCGGCGACCCCACGCGCCACCAGCGGATGCGCGAACTGTAGCAGGATCGCGCTCCCCCAGCCCAGGAGCAGTACCACCTCGCCGTGGATCTTGCCCGACACCACTGGCACGTCGAGCCGCGATGCTTCCTGGCTCACCGCATCTTCGCGAGGTCGATGGGGAACCGGGCCACCGGCTTGCCGTTCGGGTCGCCGACGACCAGCGTCAGCCTGGAGGTGGAGCTCAGCTCCCTGGTGGGAAACCAGTAGTCACAGCGGGCCAGGAACCGGCCGTCGTCACCACGAACGGCCGTGCGTTCGTTCTGCACGAGGGTGGGGGCGATCTCCTTGTCGGCGACGAGCAACCGGGGCCGGAGGTGCCTGGCGAAGTCCTCGCGGGCGCCGTGCAGGTGGACCGTCAGCATGAGGCGGTCCCTGAGATCCCGGAGCGCGCGCTGCCGTTCCTGGGGCTTGACGGGCTCGTTGCGGAAGGCGGCCAGCCGCGCGGTCAAGGCCAGCCGGTGGAAGGGCGTGAGGACAGTCACGCTTTCGCCGGAGCTGCTCACCACCCGCCACTCGTCGCCGAACGCGTCGTTGCTCACGCTGCGCTCGCCCTCACGCAGCGCCTCGGCCTGCTCGCGGTCGCCCAGGGTGAGCGAGGCTGCGCCCGCGGTGGGCGCGGTCGCGGCCAGCGCAAGCGCCAGCCACGCCACCCGGGCTCGCCGCGTCACGGCGACTGGCCGACTACAACGCGGTGGAAGTCGGCGGGCGCCAGATATCTCACAGCCACCCGCTGGACGTCGGCCGCTGTCACCCGACCGATGCGCTCGCGGTACCGGTCAGCGTAGTCGAGACCAAGCCCCAGCTGTTCCACGCCGACGATGAAGTCGGCCACCTTCGCCGAGGTATCCAGCCGCAGGGGAAAACTCCCGATCAGGTACGACTTGGCCAGCTCCAGCTCGCGCTCCCCGACCGGCTCGCGGGCCAGGCGCGCCAGCTCCTCGTCGAGGATCTGGGTCACCTTCGGGACCTCCTGGTTGCGCGTCTGGGCCGTCAACCTGACGGAGGCGCCGTACTTGCCCGGGGCCAGGAAGGCGAACACGGAGTAGGCCAGCCCGCCCTCGTCCCGCACGCGGCCGTACAGCCGCGAGGCCGACCCCCCACCCAGGATGTAGGAGGCGACGCTGAGCGGGTAGTAGTCGGGGTGCCGCTGGTTTACGGCGTGGCGGCCCAGCAGGATTGTGGCCTGGGTCAGCTCCCGCTTGATCGTCTCCGAGCGTGCCGTCATGCCCACCGGCGGCGACGGTGGTGTCGGGGCGGCGCCGCCGGGACGCGGCCAGGCCCCGAACCGGGCGAGAATTTCCCGTCGGGCCTGGGCAATGCTCACGGCCCCCACGACCGCGACGACGGTAGTGTCGGGGCGCACATACCCCTTCCAGAACTTCACCACGTCATCGCGACCGAGCCGCGCCACAGACTCCCGCGTCCCCTCCACCGGGACCGCATAGGGGTGCCCCGGGAAGACGAGGCGGGCCAGGGCGCGGGCGGCGACGACCTCGGGATTCTCCTCCGATCGCTGGATGGCGGCCTGGATCTCGGCCGTCTTGCGCTTCACCTCGTCCTCGGGAAAGGCCGGGCGAAGGATGACGTCGGCCAGCAGGTCGAGCCCGAGCCCGAGATCCCGGGCCAGCACCGCCAGCGAGACCGTGAGGCCATCGCGGCCGGCGCCGGCTTCCAACCGCCCGCCGACGAACTCGATGGCCGTATCGATCTCCCGACCCGTGCGCGTGCCGGCACCTCGCGTGAGCAACGAGCCGGTGAGGTTGGCGAGCCCCGAGCGATCCGGCGGGTCGAAGATTGCGCCGGCGCGGTGCAGCACGCGGACGGCGACGATGGGGACGGCCGGCCGTTCGGCCACGAGCAGCACGATGCCGTTGGGCAGCGTCTCACGGTGCGCCAGCGCTCCGTTCGCGGCCGAGGGGCCCGGCGCGGTCAGGGCCAGGACGGCCAGCAGCACCACGCCCACCGCGCGCCCGGCCCGACTCCACAGGCGATTCATGCCGTCACTCGTCCTCCGTCAGGGCGTGGGGAGCAGGATGCCGACGCTCTTGCGATCGACGGGGAAGTAGGTCCGGGCCACGCGCTGCACGTCGGCGGCGGTCACACCACGAATGAGGTCCACGTAGGAGTCGAGGAGCCGGTAGCCGCCGATCGTCTCGAATCGGGCCAGCAGGGCGGCCCGCCGATACACGGAGTCCTGCTGGAACACGAACTGGGCCTCGATCTGGTTCCGGGCCCGGGTCAGCTCCTCCGCGGTGACCGGCTCGTTCCGGAACTTCTCCATCTCCTCCAGCAGCGCTTTCTCCAGGGTCTCCGGCGTCTGGCCGGGCATCGCGGTGGCCCAGAACCAGAAGAGATTCGGATCCAGCGAGAAGTAGGAGTAGTCGCCTCCGGCCTCCAGCGCCAGGCGGCGGTCGTACACGAGGCTGCGATAGAGCCGGGAGGCTCGGCCCCCGGACAGGATGGTCGACAGCATCTCCAACGCCGGGGCGTCGGCCGACTTCTGGCTGGGGACATGCCAGGCCAGATAGACGATGGGGAGTTTGGCCTGCTTCTGGACGACTACCCGCCGCTCGCCGTTCTGGACAGGTTCGGTGATGAGCACGGGCGGCGGCGCCGCGCCCCGGGCGATGCCCCCGAAGCGCTGCTTCACTTTCTCGAGGACCGCCGGCGCTTCGAAATCCCCGGCCACCACAAGAATCGCATTGTTGGGAACGTAGTAGACGTCGTAGAAGGCGCGGATCTCGGCCGCCGTGATGCGCTTGAGGTCCTCCATCCACCCGATGATCGGCGCGCCGTAGGGGTGGGCCCTGAAGGCGAGCGAGGCGACTTCCTCGCCGAGGAAACCCTCGGGGTCGTCCTCGGTCCGCGTGCGGCGCTCCTCGATCACGACCTGCCGCTCGGCATCGATCTCCTTGGGGTCGAGCAGCAGGTTGCGCATGCGGTCGGCTTCGAGCTCGAGCACGAGGTCGAGCTTGTCGGCCACGATGTTGACGAAGTACGACGTGAGGTCCTGGGAGGTGAAGGCGTTGTCCTGGCCGCCGTTCTGCTCGATCAGCCGGGCGTACTCGCGGGGCCCGTAGCGGCGCGTGCCCTTGAACATCAGGTGCTCCAGAAAGTGCGCGATACCGGTCGAGCCCGCTTGCTCGTTCCGCGAGCCGACCCGGTACCAGAGCTGCACGGACAGGATCGGGCTGCGCCGGTCCTCGAGCAGGAGCACGCGAAGCCCGTTGTCGAGAGTCGTCGCCAGCACGGCGCCGGTGCCGGCCGAGGGGCCCTGAGCGGCCACCGGCGTGGCCACCGCGACGAGGAGCACGAGGGCGAGGAGGGCACGTCTCATAACTGCATTATAGCTATTTCAGCAGACCGCGAGCCGTGACGAAGACGTCGCGCAGCATCGCGCGGGTCAGCTTGCCGGTGAACGTGTTCTGCTGGCTGGGGTGATAGCTGGCGATGAGCGCCAGGCCGTCGGAGAATGTCGTGACTGCGCAGTGGCCGAACTTCGGCAATGGCGCGGGCAGCGACAGGCCGAGGGCCCGGCGCGCGCGGAGATAGGCCTGCCAGCCGATTCGGCCGAGCCCGACCACCACGCGCAGGCGCCGGAGCAGGCGCAGCTCCTCGAGCAAATAGGGCTCGCAGTTGGCGATCTCGTCGGGCTGCGGCCGGTTCCCCGGTGGGGCGCACCGGATCGCCGCCGTGATGTAGGCGTCGCGCAGGCGCAGGCCGTCGTTCCGGTGCAATGAGTCGGGCTGATTGGCGAAGCCGGCCTCGTGCAACGCCCGGTAGAGCCAGTTGCCGCTCTCGTCGCCGGTGAACATGCGTCCCGTGCGATTGCCGCCGTGCGCCGCCGGAGCCAGGCCCACGAGCAGCAGCCGCGCCCGGCGGTCGCCGAACCCGGGAAGCGGACGGGCCCAGTAGGCCTGGCCCTGAAAACGCCGTGGTGGCTGCGCCGCCACCGCCTCTCGGTGGCCGACGAGGCGGGGGCAGCGACGGCAGCGGACGATGCGGGCGTTGAGGGCCGTTAACGACTGCTCAGGGCGCATGGGCACCGCCCGGCGGTGGACGCCGCGCCTCAGTTGTCCGAGAGTCGGCGCCGCCGCTTCGCGGCCTCCCGGTCGACGCGCTGCGTGGTGTTCAGCATCTCGAGAGCCCAACGCATCGTGATCGCCAGCGCGAGCTTGCTCGCCCCGAGGCGGGCAGTGGCGGGCGCCGAATCGATGGTCCGGATGATCTCGGCAACCGTCTCCTGCGACAGGGCAGCGAGCTCGTGTTCCGCGGGCGTGTCTTCGGGTCTCAGCTGTCGCAGCCGAGCGAAATACCGATCGTAGGCGTGCCCCACCGCGGCCTTGACGGCCCGGGTGAACTCCTGGTTCGTCACCGTGATTCTCCTGATTTTCGCGTCTCGGAGCATCGTAGTGCAACCGCGCGGACACGTCCACCGCGACGCTCCGGACGATCAATCCGGGGCTGGCGCTTGTCTCGGTGTTGTGACACGGTGGGGGCCATGATGCCAGGGCGCGATGGCGGCCGGGCACGCGTGCCGGCCCTCATCGTCCACGGCGGCGCCGGGGCCGACCCCGTCGAGGGGCGGGACGAGCTCCGGACCGGCGTGCACGCAGCGGCGCTGGCCGGCTGGCGCCGCCTGAGCGAAGGGGGCAGCGCGGTGGACGCCGTCGAGACCGCCGTCCGCGTCCTCGAGGACCACCCCCGTTTCAACGCTGGCCGGGGCTCGGTCCTCACCACCGCCGGAACCGTCGAGATGGACGCCTCCATCATGGAGGGTGACCGCCTGCGCTGTGGTGCCGTGGGCGCCGTGTCGCGTATCGCGAACCCGGTGACGCTGGCCCGCCGGATCATGGAGGAAGGACGGCACGTCCTGCTGGTCGCCGACGGCGCCCTCGGCTTCGCCCGTGCCACCGGCGTGCCGGAGTGCGATCCCGAGACGCTCATCACCGAGTGTCAGCGCCAGCGCCATCGGGAGGCGCTCGTGCGGGCCGGGGCGGGCGGCGGCACGGTGGGTGCGGTGGCCCTGGACCGGCGCGGCACGGTCGCGGCCGCCACCTCCACCGGTGGCATCGCCGGCAAGCTCCCGGGCCGCGTGGGAGACAGCGCGTTGATCGGCTGCGGCACCTACGCCGACAGCACGCTGGGTGGGGCCTCATGCACGGGCGACGGCGAAGCTATCATCCGCGTGGTGCTGGCCCGACGGGCCCTCGAGTACCTCAAGGAGGCCGACGCCGCCGACTATGCCGCGCGAGTCGCCGTGGACCTGCTGGTGGAGGACGGTAGCGGGAACGGCGGTCTCATCCTCGTGGACTGGCGCGGGCGTCTGGGCTGGGCCCACTCGACCCCTCTCATGCCCGTCGCCTGGATGTCCCCCGCCCTCGAAGCCCCCCGGGTAGAATTCTGACGGTGGTGGCAACTCGCATCGGTGGATGATGAATCGCAATGTGAGATTCCGTGGGGGCATGGGCGTGGCAAAGCCCGGGCGCCCATGCCCTGTCCAATGATCGCCGAGATCGAGGCCGCGCGCGAACGCCTCCGCGGCGCCATCGGCGAGACGCCGTGCGCCTACTCCCAGACGCTGTCCGAGCTGACCGGGACGCGGTGCTTCGTAAAGCTCGAGAACCTCCAGATGACGGGCTCCTTCAAGGAGCGCGGCGCGGCCAATCTGCTGCTCCAGCTCGACGACGCCGAGCGGCGGCGCGGCGTGGTGGCGGCCAGCGCGGGCAACCACGGGCTGGCCGTGGCTTTCCACGCGGCCCGCCTGAGCATCCCCGCCGTCATCGTGATGCCGGAGTGGGCGCCGCTGATCAAAGTCACCTCCGCCCGTCACCACGGGGCCGAGGTGATCCTGCACGGCGCCAACTATGACGAGGCCTATGCCCGGGCGCGCGCGCTCGAGGAGAGCCGCGGACTCCTCTTCGTCCATCCCTTCGACGACCCCCGGGTCATCGCCGGCCAGGGCACCATCGGCCTGGAACTGCTCGAGCAGCGCCCGGACCTGGACGCCGTCCTGGTGGCGGTGGGCGGCGGAGGCCTCGCCACCGGGGTCGCCATGGCCGTCAAGAGCCGGCGGCCCGAGGTGCGCGTGATCGGCGTCGAGGCGGACGCGCTGCCGGCCATGCGGCGCTCGCTGGACGCCGGCGAGCGCGTCACGCTGGCGACGGCTTCCACCATTGCCGATGGCATCGCCGTGCGTCAGGTGGGCGAGCTGACCTTCGAGCTGGCCCGCAAGCTGCTCGACGACGTCGTGACGGTGAGCGAGGAGGAGCTGGCCAACGCCATCCTGCTCCTGCTCGAGATCGAGAAGACCGTGGTCGAGGGCGCCGGCGCTGCCCCCCTGGCCGCCTTGGTGAACCGGGCGCTGGGGCTCGGCGGAGCCCGGGTGGTGCTCGTGCTGTCGGGCGGCAACATCGACGTCACCATGCTCTCGCGGATCATCGAGCGTGGGTTGGTCAAGGACGGGCGGCTCGTCCGGCTGGGCGTGCTGCTCAAGGACCGCCCGGGCGAGCTCGCGCGGCTGACCGCGCTCATCGCCGACGAGCGCGCGAACATCGTGCACATCGAGCACCACCGGGCATTCTCCCAGGCCGCAATCGGTAACACCGAGGTCGATCTCACCCTGGAAACCTCCGGCCGGCCCCACGTCGAGCGCCTGCGCGAGCGGCTGGCTGCCGACGGCTACCGTGCGGTGGAGCGGCAGCATGAGTGAGCGACTCTTTCAGAAGATCGTCCTCGTCGGCATCGCCGAATCTGACCTGGGCCGGCCCGGGTAGCCCGCCCATGCTCGCCGTGATAGCGGCCGCCGGAGCCGGGGCGTTCGGCCCGCTCCTGGCCGCGCTGGCCCTCCTCGTCGCCGCCGCCAAGGCTGCCGGTCTCATGGCCCAGCGCTGGGGACAGCCGGCGGTGCTCGGCGAGCTCGTGGTCGGGATCGTCGTCGGCAACCTGGTTCCCCGCCTGCTGGGTGAGGAGACCAGAGCGCTCGTCGGTGGCGACCCCACGCTCGCCTTTCTCGCCCAGCTCGGTATCTTGCTGCTGCTTTTCGACGTCGGCCTGGAGACCAACCTGCGCGCCTTCGTGCGGGTCGGGCGCTCCGCGGTCCTGGTCGCGGTGATCGGCATCGTCGTGCCGGGGCTGTTGGGTTGGGTGGTCGCCGTGTGGTGGCTGCCAGGGTCGTCCGGCCTGGCCCACGTCTTCGTGGGCGCCGCGCTCACCGCGACCAGCGTGGGAATCACCGCCCGAGTGCTCAAGGACCTCGGCGCCAGCGCGAGCCGCGAGGCTCAGATCATCATCGGCGCCGCCATCCTGGACGACGTGCTCGGCCTCGTCGTCCTGGCTGTCGTGAGCGGAATGGCCACCGCCGCGGCAGGTGCCGGTGGACTCGACGTGACGGCCATCGGCGGGATCCTGCTGCGGGCCGTGATGTTCCTGGGCGCGGCGGCCGTGCTCGGGCACTTCCTGTCCGCGCCGATCGTCCGGATGGCTGGCGGTACCGGCCGGGAAACCATGCTGGTCCTGGGCCTCGCGCTCTGCTTCGGCCTGGCCTGGGCCTCCGAGCATCTCGGGCTTGCCGATATCATCGGCGCCTTTGCCGCCGGGATGATGCTCGACCCCTACGGCAAAGGGGTCCGGGCGCGCGCCGACCAGCCCACGCTGGCGGAGATGCTGCACCCACTCTCGGCCGTCTTCGGTCCGCTGTTCTTCGTGTTGATGGGGGCCCGCATCGACCTCGGGCTCGCGCTGTCGGCGTCTGTCCTGGCGCTGGCCGCCCTGCTGACATTCGGGGCTGTGGCCGGCAAGCTGGCCTGCGCCCTGGGGGTGGTCGAGCCGGGAGCCAATCGGCTCGCGGTAGGAATCGGCATGGTCCCGCGGGGGGAGGTCGGGCTGATCTTTGCCGGCATCGGTGCCGGGCTCGTGGTGGCCGAGCGGCCACTCCTGGACGCCAGGATCTTCTCGGCAATCGTGCTGATGGTGCTGGTCACCACGGTGGTGACGCCGGTCGGCCTCCGCTGGGTGCTACAGAGGGATCACATCGTCAGGCGGAGCGACCGCACTGACGCTGCAGGGCATTGACGATCGCCTGCTGCGTCCTCGCGGCGAGCTGTCGCGCCGCGTCTCGCGGCTCCAGCGAAGGATCGGGTCGCTCGAGCGCGTGGTAGGTGATCGTGATCTGTGCGCGTCGCGGCAGGAGCCGTCCCGGTGGCCACGCCTCGTGCCCGCCCACGATCGTCACCGGCAGGACGGGCGCGCCCACCGATACGGCCAGACGGAAGGCGCCCATCTTGAAGCGGCCGACCCGGCCGTCCAGGCTGCGGCCGGCTTCCGGGAAGATCATCACCGCTTCTCCGGCCTGGAGCAGACGGACGGCCTCGCGCGTCGCCCGGGGATCGGCCGAGTCGATGTCGACAGGAAAGGCGCGAAGCCGGCGAATGAGCCGGCCGAACAGGGGCACTTCGAACAGCCGGCTCCAGGCCATGTAGTACACCGGCCGCCGGATGGGGATGCTGATGAGCGGAGGGTCGGCATAGGTCTGGTGGTTGGGCGTGATCAGTACGGGCCCGTGCGGTGGGACGTTGCCGATGCCGTGGAGGTCGAGGTGGAAGTAGAAGCGGCTGAAGGCATGCACCGAAGGGCGGAACAGATCCAGGACAGGCGTGCGCACACCCATACAGTACACAAAAAGCAGGCGGGGCCGGGTTACCCCGACCCCGCCTGGCTTATGCTCCCGAACGACGTCTAGTCGTCGTCGTCTTCAGTGGAATCGAGCTCTACTTCCACGGCCTCGAGCCGCCGCCCCAGTCGCTCGAGACGATCCTGGCAACGCACACAGGTCTGAACCTCCGGCAGCGCCCGTAGCCGCGCCACCGCGATCGGCTCGCCGCATTCCACGCAGGTGCCGTAGCCTCCGTCGCGGAGCCGCTCGAGCGCGGCCTGCAGACGATGGACGCGCGCGACCAGGAGCTCGCGCGTTGCAAATCCGATCTCGCGACGAACGGTTTCCTGGATCTCGTCGAACTCATCGCCGTCGACCGCCGCAATCGGTCCCGGAACTTCCTCCAGCGCGACGGCACCGTCCATCTGGCGGAGCCGCCCCACTGCGGTCATCAGATCCTCTTCCAACCGCTCCTTGATCTCTTTCATGGCCCCCTCCGTATCCTCCTTGACGGCACCCGGGGGAGTGCAACTTGGGTGCCGACTGCTTTGACGGGGGAGGCAGGCCATTAATTCATTGGGAATTCAGTAAGGTAGGTCGAATCCGGGAGCGCGTAGGTGACGTGGCCCAATGGGCAGAATGCGCCCAGGAGTGCCAGTCTGCCTGGAGGATTCTGAGCCAGGTGGCGAAAATCGAGCAATAACCTGTCGATCAGCGGGCAACGGGCCGGCGCTGCAGCCACATGAGTTCACTCACGGTTCTGACGCCGCCTCTTTCCAGCAACGGCAGGAGGGCCAGGAGCACCCGGCCCGCGGCCAGCGCGTCTCCCGGCGCGGTGTGGCGGCCGACGACCTCGACGCCCAGCCGCGCTGCGACGGTCTCCAGGGCGTAGTCCCGCCAGTCCGGGCAGATAGCTGCGGCCAGGCGCTGGGTGTCGAGCGCAGGATTGGCGAGCCGCGGCAGGCCGCGGAGGTTCCGCTCGCGGTTGATGATCGTGAGGTCGAAGTCGACGCCGTGGCCCACCACGATGCGGCCGTCGAATAACCCGTCGAGGTCCCCGATCACCCGGTCGACCGACGGCGCCCCGGCCACCATCGCATCGGTGAGACCGTGGATCGCGGTCGAAGCCACGGGAATCGGGCGCCCGGGATCCACGAGAGTGACGAACCCGGGGACCGGCTCACTGCTGACGAACGGAATCGCCGCCAGGGCGACGATCGTGTCCCGGCGGGTGTCGAGGCCGGTCGTCTCCAGGTCGACGGCAAGGAATCCCACGTCGCGCAGGGCGGCCACCGGCAACCCGTGGTGGGCCGTGAACCAGCGCCCCAGACGCGACCACAGCCTCACGACGGCACGAGATCGGTCGCGAAACGCTCGCGGATGCCGGCCTGGACCCGGGTCACCGTCTTGAGGGCGTCGCGGAAGAGGAGCGCATCGGCGTGGGACAGGGCCCGGGGATCCACGAAGTTGTCGGGGGTCTCCCCCCGGGCCAACTGACCGAGCTGGTGGACCAGCCGCAGGCGGAGCAGATGCTGGTAGGCATCGGTGATCTCGCGCACCTGCTCATCCACGTAGATCCTGTGGCGCCCGGCCTCGCGGAACCGGTCGACGGTGTTGGTCGCCTCCAACCCGAGCTCCAGCGCGTGCACGCGGCCGGCCCCCGCCAGCTGCATGCTCCCCGCCGCCTTGACGTCGACCCGCCCGCGCCGGGCTCCCCGGCGCTGGACCGCTACGTTGCCGAACATCGTGAGCGGAACACGCCGCTCGGCGACGTCGTGCGCCATGAGCCGGAGGAAGGAGCGATGGCGGGGGGCCGCGGCGAGCACGGCGCGGAGCGCGGCGGTCAACTCCGTCGTCCCGCCCAGCGCGCGGAGATCGAACACGATGCAGGCGCCCAGCACCTGCTCGGGCGACGGGTTGTCCATCCAGCCGGCCAGCAAGTCGCGCCAGGACCCCAGGGATCGGCACCATTGCGGGTTGGAGGCCATGAAGCCGCCATCGCATGGAGGAAAGCCGACGCTCTGCAGCCCCTGTACCACGCCGGTCGCGAGCCGCGTGTAGTAGGCGCTCGCCCGAGCCGCCAGCTCGGGGGGCGGGTCGGCGTAGACGAGACCGTTGTCTTGGTCGGTGCGCAGGGTCTGCTCCCGCCGGCCCTCGCTGCCGAATACGAGCCAGGAAAACGGTACCGGGGGTGCCGGATCCCCGGCCGCGTCCAGGGCGCCCGTGGTGAGGCCCAGCACGCGTCGCACGATGCGGTCGTTCAGCTCGGATACGAGCTGCCCCAGCTCGTACGCCGTGGCCCCCTCGTCCACCAGGCGCTGCACCAACACCGTGACCTGGCTGGCGTACCCGGCCAGCTCCGACAGCGATCCCGCCCGAGTGATATCGCGGGCGAGACCAACCGGATGGGCCGCCTGGAGCGCCACGAAGTCGTAGCTGGACAGGACCCCGCG
Source organism: Candidatus Methylomirabilota bacterium (assembly GCA_035457825.1). Lineage (GTDB taxonomy): Bacteria > Methylomirabilota > Methylomirabilia > Rokubacteriales > CSP1-6 > 40CM-4-69-5. The sequence goes on along the minus strand of DATIAY010000195.1, from coordinate 4,710 downwards.
CGCCCGGCCATCCTCCAGCACGACGACGTGGTGGATCGCGCAGCGGGTCATCTCCAGCACCGCCTCGAAGGCGAAGGCGGTGGGACCGACGGTGACGAGCGGTGAGGACATGATCTGGGCGGCCCGCGTAGTGCTGGGATCGCGGCCCTCGGCCACGATCTTGGCTCTCAAGTCCCGATCCGTGATGATGCCGAGCGGCGCGCCATCATCGGCGGTCACCAGCACGGACCCCACGCGTTCGCGCAGCATGCGACGCGCCACGTCGACGATGGGGGTATCTGGCCCACAGCCCACCGGGGAACGCCGGATGAGGTCACGGACGCGATGGCGGAAGAGCGAAAGCTCGCCCGGAACCGGCGCGTCCATGCGGGCGGGACGATCAGCCGCTCGGTGCCCGGTCGGGGGCGCCGCGGGGCGGGAGCTGCCTGGCCTCCATGCCAGACGGTTTTCTAACGGGACCGGCCGGCAACCGAGCGAGGTCGGCGGCGGGCCACCCCGGTGCGCACGGCGGCCTCGGCCACGGCTGCGGCCACGGCCTCGGGCACGCGCCGGTCGAAGACCGACGGGGTGATGTACTCCTCGCCAAGCTCGTCCCTGGCGACAATGCCCGCCAGGGCCTCGGCGGCGGCGATCTTCATGGCGTCGTTGACCCGCCGCGCTCGCACATCGAGCATGCCTCGGAAGAAGCCGGGAAAGCAGTTCACGTTGTTGATCTGATTCGGGTAGTCCGAGCGGCCGGTGGCCATGACCCGCACGTAGGCCCCCGCCTCCTCCGGCTGGATCTCGGGAACCGGGTTGGCCATGGCGAAGACGATGGAATCCCGGCGCATGGCCTTGATGTCCTTGACCGACACCACCCCCGGCCCGCTCAGACCGATGAACACGTCGGCCCCGGCCAGCGCCTCACCGATCGACCCGCGCAGCTGCTTGGGGTTGGTGTGCTTGGCGAACCACTCTTTCATCGGGTTCATGTTCTCGGTGCGTCCGCGGTAGAGGACGCCGGCCCGGTCGCAGGCCACGATGTGCCCGGCGCCCACCTTCATGAGGAGCTTGGCGGTCGCGATCCCCGAGGCCCCCGCCCCGGCGAACACGATGCGGGCGTCGCTCAGACGCTTCTTGACGATCTTGAGCGCGTTGAGGAGGGCGCCCAGCACCACCACGGCGGTGCCGTGCTGGTCGTCGTGGAACACGGGAATCTCGAGGTCGCGCTGCAGGCGCTCTTCGATCTCGAAGCAGCGGGGCGCCGAGATGTCCTCCAGGTTGATGCCGCCGAAGACCGGCGCGACCGCCTTCACGATAGCCACGATCTCGTTCACGTCCTGGGTAGCCAGGCAAAGCGGAAAGGCGTCGACCCCGGCCAGCTCCTTGAACAGCAGCGCCTTGCCCTCCATTACCGGCTGCGCGGCGCTGGGCCCGATGTCGCCGAGCCCGAGCACGGCCGATCCGTCGGTGATCACGGCCACGCAGTTCTGCTTGATGGTCAGGGCGTACGCCTTCTCGGGATCCTGGTGGATGGCCATACAGACGCGGGCCACGCCGGGCGTGTAGGCCATGGACAGGTCGTCACGCGTCTTGACCGAGACCTTGCCCCGCACCTCGATCTTGCCGCCCAGGTGCATCAGGAAGGTGCGGTCCGAGGCGTTGACGACGCGGACGCCCGACACCGCGCGGACGCGGTCGACCACCTGCTGGGCGTGACGCTCGTCGCTGGCCTTGAAGCTCAGGTCCCGGGTGATGGTCGTCTTTCCGACCTCCACCAGATCGATCGCGCCGATGTCGCCGCCCGCTTTGCCGATGGCCGACGTCACCTTTCCCAACATGCCCGGGCGGTTGGTGATCTCGAGCCGGACCGTCATGCTGTAGCTCGCGCTGGGGGCGTTGATCATGGGCCGCTCCGTTTCTTGGCTTGAGTTGGCCGGTATTCTACCGCCTTCCGGTGGCTTCGCGGGCCCCGACGACAGTTTGCGAGGCGTTGCGTCCGCGTAGTACGCTCAGCCGAACCGCTCGTCGGAGCGAGGAGGGCGCATGATCGACGTCAAGACCGCCGACCGGGAGCTGACGACCTACATCCGGCCCCAGACGTTCCCCGTGGCCATCCGGATGTTGAGGCCCGGCGAGGCCATCCCCGAAAAGGCCAAGCGCCCGGCGCGGGACTTCAAGAAGCTCAGCATGAACTGCCAGGTCATCGACATGGCCCGCCGGTACGGCTGGATGATCGCGCTGACCCGCGAGGACCACATCTGCTCCCTGGGCATCGCCGCGCTCGGCTTCGAGAAGCCCACCCACCTGCACGCCTCGGGAACGCTCTGCGAGGGCATGTACACGGAGACGAAAGAGGCGGGTCAGCGCTCGGAAGCCGCGGTCGACCGGTTTGGGCCCGGCGAGTTCGCGACCCTGCTGGTGGCGCCGCTCGACCGCGCCCCGTTCGAGCCACACCTGGTGTGCATCTACGCCAACCCCGCCCAGGTCATGCGGCTGGTGCAGGCGGCGTTGTGGAAGCAGGGCGGCAAAATCGCCTCGGCGTTCGGCGGTCGCGTCGACTGCTCGGAGATCATCGTCACCACCATGCGCACCGATCGTCCCCAGGTGATCCTGCCCTGCTCCGGGGATCGGATCTTCGGGCAAACCCAGGACCACGAGATGGCCTTCACCATCCCCTGGAGCCAGATGGAGGAGATCCTCGAGGGCCTGCGCGGTACCCACGCGGGAGGGATCCGCTATCCCATCACCCAGTTCATGGAGTACGAGGCCAAGCTGCCCCCGAAGTACATGGAGGCCAATCGGGTGTGGGACGCCGAGCAGGGCCGCGCCACCTACTCGCCCCGCGACCGCGTCGTGGCCGCCTACAAGCGCACCTTCGCCGATGGGGTGCCTACCTACCCGATCGTGGCCTCCTTCGCGGGCACGCTGGACGGCCTGTCCATCGAGGAGTACTGCACGAGCCCCGGCAAGGCCATCAAAGCCATGCTGAACTACTACGAGCGCTACCAGCCAGACGTGGTGCTCGCCTACAACGACCTGGCCAAAGAGGCGGAGGCGTTCGGATGCCGGGTCAAGTACTCCGACTACGTGGTGCCGTCCATCGACGCCCACGTGCTGGCCGAGGACAAAGGCGCGCTGGCCAGGGTGACCATGCCCGACCCCTACCGGACGTCGCGGCTGCCCGGCTTCCTCGAGCAGTGCGAGGCGCTCGTGAAGGCGGCGCCCCCCGCCGCCACCGGCGCGGTCGCGGTGGGACCCTGGACGATCGCGATGCTGCTCCGCAATCCGGAGATGATGCTGCTCGACACCTTCGAGGACCCGCAGTTCATCCACGACGTCATGCGGCTCACCACGGACTTCTGCAAGCTCTGGGGCGACGCCATCGTGAAGACCCGGATCGGGCTCTCGTTCTCCGAGCCAACCGCCTCGATCAGCCTGGTCTCGCCGGACAACTACCGGGAGTTCATCGCCCCTTATCACAAGGAGCTGGTTGAGCACTTCAAGGCCAAGAAGGTGGGCGTCACCACGCACATCTGCGGGGTCACCTACCCGATCTTCGAGGACCTGATCGGCTGCGGGTTCACCACCGTCTCCTTCGACCTGGACCAGCAGTCCGACCCGGCCCTGCACGTGGACCAGCTCGACCGGTTCATGCAGGTGGCCAAGGGGCGAGCGGTGGCGATCGGCAACGTGGACGCGACCATGTTCGAGAAGGCGACCCGCCCGCAGATCGAGGGCGAGGTGCGGCGCTGCATCGACACCGCGGCCCGCCATTCGGGCTTCATCCTCTCGACGTCGTGCGAGATCCCGCCGCGGTCGAATCCCGAGATCGTGAAGTGGTTTATGGACGCGGCCCACGACTACGGCCGGTACGACCGCATCCTGTAATCGGAGGAGGCCTCGAGGCCACCTCCGAGACCTCCCCCCGGGATGCTCGCCGACGGAGCCGGCGCTCGAACGCGAGAAGGGACGCGGTGACGATTACCGCGCCCCTTCGGTGCGTCCGGTCCGGGTCCAGCGCGCTACCAGCGGAAGGGCTTCTTGGACGGGGGGACACCGTAGGCGCCGCGGTCGCCGCCGCCACGCCCGCCACCGCCCGGCCGGCCGCCGCCGCGGGGTCCGCCCGGTCCGCGCCCGCCACCCGATCCGGGCGCCCGCGGGTTCGAGACGTTCACGGTGATCTTGCGGCCATCGAGGTCCTTACCGTTCAGCTCGGAGATCGCACGCTGCGCCTCTTCGGCGGTCGCCATTTCGACGAAGCCGAAGCCCCGGGACTGGCCCGAGAACTTGTCCGTGATCACGGAAGCCGACTCCACGGTGCCGCACTGGGCGAAATACTCCCGAAGCGTCTCGCTGGTCGTGGAATAGGACAGACCCCCCACGTACAGTTTCGCAGCCATGTGGTTCTCCTTCGGTCGCTCTTCCGCTTCGTACGCGCCCCAATACTCGGAAGAGCCAATATCGGAGGCGGGGGCACCGCCGGCGGCGGCGCATCGGGGCTCAGTGTACACCAGGACCCGGGCCTCCGCCACGGGCGGGGGGAGCTCAGTGGGTCAGCAGCAACCCGTTGCGATGAAAGGTGGGGCCGCTCTCGCGCTCGGCGGGCGCGGACACGTTGCGGGCGCGAGCCCGCTCCGCGGGCGTCGATCCCCCGGCGGGATGAACGGACTCACTCGTATAGGCGAGCAGCCCGATCAGCCCCAGCGCGATGGTCAGCGTCAGCAGCGC
>DATIAY010000194.1:0-7137 GCA_035457825.1 Candidatus Methylomirabilota bacterium | reverse complement strand
TGCGTGGCATGCACGTCGGTCCCGCAGATGCCGGCAGCGTGGATGGCGACCAGCGCCTGGCCCGGCCCGGGTACCGGCTCGGGGACCTCATCGATGCTGAAGTGCGCGCCGCCCCGCCACGTTCCCTGTTTCATGGGCACGCAGTGTACGGACGCCGGTCACCCGGCGCAACGAACGCGCCGGCGAGAGCCTCCTCTTGTCTAACAGTGTGCGGGACAGCATGATAGCCGCACCCAGAGGGTCGGTGCCATGCCTAGCCCCAAACCGGGAAGCCTCGAAGCCCTGGTCGACGTCGACCGGGGGATCATCAGCCGGGAGATCTTCGTCAGCGAGGAGATCTACCACCAGGAGCTGGAGCACTGCCGGCCGAGCAGAATCGCCATGGCCAGGGGGGAGATAGGCGGCCCCGGCAGTGGATCGCGGCCATGTGGTCGCTCCAAGCTAAAGTAGACAGCTGATGATCCTGTCCACCCAACTGGCGGTCGAGCGCCTGCTCGAATCGCGCTCCCGCCGCCGCGCGATGCCGCCGCTCTCAGAGACCCATGGCGACCTCACGCTCGAGCACGCGTATGCGATCCAGGACGCCCTGCGGGCCGAGCTCGAACGGCGTGGCCAGCAGCCAATCGGCTGGAAGCTGGCGGCCACGAGCGCGCCGACCCAGGCCCTCGTCGGCGTGCAGCATCCGGTGGTCGGTTTTCTATTCCCGGAGCAGTACGCCAGCGGCGCCGAGGTATCGGTCGGCAGATTCGCCGAGCTGGTGGTCGAGGTCGAGGTGGCTTTCAGGATGCGCACGCGACTGGTCGGCCCCGGCGTCACCGCGGCCACGGCCGCGCCGGCCGTGGCCGACGCGATGCCGGCCCTCGAGTTGCCGGATTTCCTGTTGTCCGGGAAGCCTCGCGCGGGCGATTTCATTGCCAACAGCGTCCTGGCCAGAGCCATCGTGCTCGGACCTCCCTTCACGCCGCTCGCCGGGCTGGACCTGGCGCAGGAAGAAGTCGTGTACGAGCACAACGGTGAGGTCGTGGGGACCCACCGGACCGCGGAGGTGATGGGCAACCCCCTGAACGCGCTGGCCTGGCTCGCCAACCATCTGGCCGCCCGCGGCCTCGCGCTGAAGCCCGGGGATGTCGTCATGTCCGGCTCCATTTCCAAGCTCTTGCGCCCCAAGGCCGGTGATACGATTCGCGCCAGGTTCACGCACCTGGGTTCGGTCAGCATCAGGGTCGTCAACTAAGGGGGGAACATGAAGGGGTCGTCCAAGCTGATGATCGTCACGCTCGTCGCGGTGCTCCTCACCGGTCCTCTCATCGCCGATGGGGTGGCCCAGACCAAACCGGAAGGGGAAATGCGCTGGGCCCTCTACGTGACGCTCTCCCCCAACTGGTTCGATCCGGGCGAGGTGGTGGGCGCGCTCACGCCGTTCTGGATCCTCTACGCCCTGCACGACGCGATGGTCAAGCCGATGCCGGGCAACCTCATGAGCGCGAGCCTGGCGGAGTCCTGGACGGTGAGCCCCGACCAGCGGGTCTATGAGTTCAAGCTGCGCGAGGGCCTGAAGTTCCACAATGGCGATCCCTTCACCGCCGAGGACGTGAAGTTCAGCTTCCACCGGGCCAAGAGCAAGCTCGTCCAGAGCAAGGTGAAGGACGTGACGGTCGTCAGTCCCGTTCGCGTGCGGTTCACCCTGCACGAGCCCTGGCCGGACTTCATGACCTTCTATGGCACGGTGGTGACCGGAGTGGGCTGGGTCGTGCCCAAGAAGTACGTCGAGCAGGTCGGCAATGACGGCTTCAAGAAACACCCCATCGGGTTGGGCCCCTACAAGTTCGTGAGCCACACCCCGGGGGTGGAGCTGGTGATGGAGGCTTTCGAAGGGTACTGGCGCAAAGTGCCCTCGGTGAAGCGGATCGTCTTCAAGAGCGTTCCCGAGGCCACCACGCGCCTGGCCATGCTCAAGCGCGGTGAGGTCGACATCGCGTATCTCCTGGATGCGCCGCAGGCGGAGGAGGTCAAGCGCGATCCCGCGCTGAAGCTGGCCTTCTCGGGGGGGATCGCCGTCTTCTTCCTGGATTTCCTGGAGCAGTGGGATCCCAAGTCGCCCTGGCACGACCGCCGGGTGCGGCAGGCGGCCAGCTACGCCATCGACCGGAAACTGCTGAGCGAGGCGGAGACGCTGGGCGCCTCCAAGCCGGCGGGCAACTTCATCCCGCGCAGCTTCGAGTTCGCCCTGCCCATCGAGCCCGATCCCTACGATCCTGCGAAGGCCAAGAAGCTCCTGGCCGAGGCGGGCTACCCCAACGGCTTCGACGCCGGCGAGCTGCACCAGCTCCCCCCGTACTTCTCGCTGGGCGAGGCCATCATCGGGTATCTGGGGGGGGTGGGCATCAGGATGAAGATGCGCCCGATGGAGCGAGCCGCCTACTACACGGCGCTGGGGACGAAGAAGCTGAAAGGCGTCTGCGTGTGCACCAGCGCGCTCTACGGCAACGCGGCCTCGCGGATGTCGGAGGTGTATCCGAGCGAGGGGACCTACGCCTACGGCGGCTACCCGGAGATCGATGATCTGTACAAGCAGCAGAGCCGGGAGACCGACAAGAAGAAGCGCGAGGCCATGCTGCACAAGATCCAGCAGCTCGTTCACGAGCGGGTGAGGATCGCACCGATCTACGAGTACATCTGGCCCAGCGGGATCGGGCCGCGCGTGGAAGAGCCGGCGCTGCTCCTGATCAACCCCTATCCGTGGTCGGCGCCCCTGGAAGAGGTGCGGCTCAAGAAACGGTGAGGACATCATGCCGCTGACTCAGACCGAAGCGCTCGACGAGCTCCGCGTGCTCGTGATCGTGGACAACGAGACCGACACGCTGTCCAGCGTGGAGGAGGGGCTGCCCCAGGTCTCCGAGCTGGCCCACCTGGAAGCGCGGATTCCGACCAGCCGGGTGCACGAGGGCCATCCCGGCAAGGTGATCATCGATCGCCAGTGCTGGGCCGGGCATGGCTTCTCGGCTCTGGTGACGGGGCGCCGGCGCGACGAGGAGCACACGGTGCTCTTCGACGCCGGGCCGTATCCGGAGCTGTGGACGGCGAACGCCGCGCGACTGGGCATCGACCTGGCCAGCGTCGAGGCGGTCTTTCTCTCGCACTGGCACTTCGATCACAGCGGCGCATTGCCGGTCGCCGTCACCGCCGTGGCGGATGCTCGACGACGGGCCGGGCGGGCCACGCCCCTGATCGCCGATCTGCACCCCGACCGCCCGGACCAGCGGGGAGTTCTGCTGCCGACGGGGACGATCCGGCTGCTCGTCCCGGAACCGACATTCGAGGCCATCGAGGCTGCCGGCGCCCGCGTGGCCAGGCACGCCGAGGCCCACACGCTGGGCGAGGGCTTCTTCTTCGCCAGCGGGACCGTCGAGCGGGTGACCGCGTACGAGCAGGGCCTGGTGGGCCATCTCAGCTTTCGCGACGGCCAGGGGCAGGCCGATCCGCTCATTCTCGACGAGCGGTTCCTGGCCGCCCACGTGCGCGGCCGGGGCGTCAGCGTGCTCTCGGCCTGTTCGCACGCCGGCATGGTCAACGCCTGCCTCGGCGCCCGGGACGCGTTCGGGGGCGCGCCGCTCGACCTGGTGCTGGGCGGCTTTCACCTCAGCGGCAAGGCGATGGAACGTCGCATCGCGGCCACGGTGGCCGACCTCGACCAGCGCGTGCGGCCGCGCGTGGTGGCGCCGGGGCACTGCACAGGCTGGCGGGCCAAGGCCGCCCTGGCCAGCGCCTTCGCGCCGAAACGGTATGCGCCCAGCGTGGTCGGCGCCATGTACGTGCTGAAGGCGGAGTAGTCGGAGGGCACGGGCCATGTTGACCAGGGACGAGAACGAGCTCCTCACGCGGGTAAGCCCGGGTACCCCCATCGGCCACCTGATGCGCCAGTACTGGATCCCGGTGCTGCTCTCCGCGGAGCTGGCCCCGGGCGGCCGGGTCAAGCGGGTCCGGCTGCTGGGCGAAGATCTGGTGGCGTTCCGGTCGCGCGCAGGTCAGGTCGGGCTGCTCGGAGAGTTCTGCTCACACCGGGGCGCCTCGCTCTACTTCGGACGCAACGAGCGCGATGGCCTGCGCTGCGTCTACCACGGCTGGCAGTACGGCTTCGACGGCCGGTGCCGGGAGATGCCCAACGAGCCGCCGGAAAGCGGCTTCCCGGAGAAGGTGAGCCATCCGGCGTATCCCTGCGCCGAGCGCGGGGGGGTCATCTGGGCGTACCTGGGAGCGGCCGATCCGCGGCCCGCGCTGCCCGACCTCGAGTGGGCGCTGGTCCCCGACGAGCAGCGCTTCGTCTCGAAGTTCTACCAGGAGTGCAATTACCTGCAGGGCCTCGAGGGCGGGATCGATCCCTCGCACATCTCGTTCCTGCACGGAGTGGTCGATGCCGGCGACGATGCTCTCCGGGGCGAGCTCGACAGGGCCGCCGCCGGCTTCGCGCTGGCCGCGCAGCTCGAGCGGGCTCCGCGCCTGGAGGTGGTGGACGCCGAGTACGGTGTACTGATCGCCGCCGGCCGCGACGCCGGGAACGGGATGTGCTACTGGCGCATCACGCAGTTCCACATGCCGTTTCACACGCTGCCGCCGACCGATCCCAAGCCGGATCCCCTCATGCACTCCCACGTCTGGGTGCCGGTTGACGACGAGCACCTGGTGAACTGGTGCATCTCCTGGCATGGCTCGCGGGCCTTGACGGCCGAGGAGCGGGCGTCGATGGACGCCGGCCTGAGCATCCACATCCTCGACTACGCGCCGGCCACCGGCGACGCGTACGGCGACATCCGGCCCCGCGCCGATAAGCGAAACGACTACGAGATGGACTGGCAGGCCCACGGCGCCACCAAGATCTTCGGGGTCCCCGGCGTCGGCGCGCAGGACAAGGCGATCACCGAGAGTCAGCGTCCCATCTACGACCGGACCCGGGAACGTCTGGGCCGGGCGGACACCGGGATCATCCGGGTGCGCAAGTATCTGCTGGACGCGGCGATCGCCCTGCGTGACCGGGGGACGCCGCCGCCGGGCCGGGACGCGGCCTCGTTCCGGATTCGCCCGGCCTCGGTCCTGCTCCCCAAGGACACGCCGTGGCTGGAGGGGGCCCGGGCCCACCTCGGCGCGTCACGCACGGCCCCATGACCAGGTTCGGCATCGGTCAGCCGGTGCGGCGCGTCGAGGACCAGCGCCTCGTGACCGGCCGTGGACGGTACGTCGACGACATCACGCTGCCGCGTCAGGCCTACGGGGCCGTCGTGCTGTCGCCCCACCCGCACGCGCGCATCCGGCACATCGACGTCTCGCGCGCGCGACACGCCGCGGGCGTGCTGGCCGTGTTGACCGGCGCCGACGTCGCTGCCGATGGGCTCGGGGGCTTGCCCCCGCTGTTCATGCCCGAGGATCGGGGCGGCCCCAAGGGCCACCGGACCTTCCGGCCAATTCTAGTGGCCGATCGGGTGCGGCACGTCGGCGATCGGGTCGCCTTCGTGGTGGCGGAGACCGTTGCCCAGGCCCGCGACGCCGCCGAGCTGGTCGAGGTGGACTACGAGCCCCGGCCCGCCGTGGTGCACGTAGACGATGCCGTCGCCGACGGTGCGGTCCAGGTCTGGGACGACGCACCGGGCAACGTCTGCGTCGAGCTCAGGATGGGCGACCCCGAGGCCACCGCCGCGGCCTTTGCCCGGGCGCGCCACGTCGTGTCGCTGCGCCTGGAGAACAACCGCATCTCGGCCAACGCCCTCGAGCCTCGCTGCGCGATCGGCGCCTGGGATCCGGATGGCAGCGCCCTGCTCTACACCAGCACCCAGAACCCGCACGGCGTGCGCACGACGATGGCCCAGAAGGTCTTCCGCCTGCCGGAGACGAAGGTCCGCGTGATCGCGCCGGACGTCGGGGGCGGCTTCGGCATGAAGGGCGACGGCTATCCCGAGGACGCGCTGGTCCTCTGGGCCTCGCGGCGCTGCGGGCGGCCGGTGAAATGGACGGCGACCCGAACCGAGAGCCTGCTCGGGGACGCCCACGGACGCGACCAGGTGGTGGACGGCGAGATGGCCCTCGACGCGCAGGGCCACATCCTGGCCATCCGCGCGCGCGCCCGCCAGGCCTTCGGCGCCTACGTGGCCGGCGCCGCGGTCGCCCCGCTCCTGTTCTCCGTGCAGCTCGTCCCCAGCGCGTACGCTGTGCCGACGGTCTTCCTCACCACCCAGGCGATCTTCACCCACACCTCGCCGACGGCGCCATACCGCGGAGCAGGCCGACCGGAGGCGGTCTATCTGACCGAGCGCTTGCTCGAGCGGGCCGCCCAGGTCGCCGGCATCGACACGGTCGAGATTCGCCGCCGCAATTTCATCGGGCCCGAGGCCATGCCCTACCGGATCCCCACCGGCCTCACGTACGACAGTGGGGAGTTTGCGCGGGTCATGGACCACTGCCTCGACCTGGCAGACTGGAAGGGCTTCGAGGTGCGCCGGGCGGCGAGCGCCCGGCACGGCAAGCTCCGCGGCCGCGGGCTCGCGTACTCCCTGGAGGAGAGCGGCGTCTTCAACGAGCGGATGGAGCTGCGCTGCGACCCGAGCGGCACGGTCACCATCGTGGCCGGCACCTTCTCGCACGGGCAGGGCCACGCCACCGTCTACGCGCAGATGGTCGCCGAGTGGCTGGGCGTGCCGTTCGAGAGCATCCGGTTCGTGCAGGGCGACACCGACCAGGTCTCCTTCGGTCGCGGCACCTACGCCTCGCGAAGCTCGCTGGTGGGTGGCAACGCGCTCCGGGTCGCCACGGAGGCCCTCATCGAGAAGGCCCGGCGGGTGGCCGCGCATCTGCTGGAGGCCGCGGCCGCCGACATCGTCTTCGCGGACGGGGCCTTCCGGGTGGTAGGCACCGACCGCGCCATGCCCTTCACCGCGGTGGCGCGGGCCTCGTACGCGCCGGCCGGCCCGCTCGCCGAGCTGGGGATCGGCCTCGAGGCCAGCGGGAGCTTCGGGTCCGAGCCGCCGAACTTTCCCAACGCCGCCCACGCGTGCGAGGTCGAGGTCGATCCAGAGACGGGCCAGGTGACCCTGACCCGGTACACGATCGTGGACGAGGTGGGTCGGGCGCTCAATCCCCTGATCTGCGAGG
>DATIAY010000193.1:0-4398 GCA_035457825.1 Candidatus Methylomirabilota bacterium | reverse complement strand
GACGGGGACCTCGTCACCGCCGTGCATGAGATCAGCCACGCGGAAGAGCGTCTGCCAACCCAGGGTGCCCCGCGGATGCAGCGCGGCGAAATCCTCGGGCCGCAGCCCGCGCAGCTCGAGCAGGGCCATGGCCAGGGCGTCGCCCATCGCCAGGGCCGCCGTGGTGCTGCAGGTCGGAGCGAGGTTCATCGGACAGGCTTCCTCGGCGACGGCCACGTCGAGGACGACTTCGGACTGCCGGGCCAGCGTAGAGCTCAGGCTGCCCGTGAGGAGCAGGATGGGAATCCCCAGGCGCTTGAGCACGGGCAAGATTGCCAGCAGCTCGTCAGTTTCGCCGGAGTTCGACAGGGCCAGGACCACGTCGCCGCGGGCCACCATGCCGAGGTCGCCGTGCACGCCCTCAGCCGGGTGCAGGAAATACGCCGGCGTACCCGTCGAGGCCAGCGTGGCCGCGACCTTCCGGCCGATGAGACCAGACTTCCCCATGCCGGTGACGATCACCCGCCCCCGGCAGCGGAAGAGCAGCTCGACGGCCCGGTCGAAGCGCTCGTCGAGGCGCGGCACGAGGGCGACGATAGCCTCGGCCTCCAGGCGCAAAACGCGCTCGGCCAGCTCACGCCAGCTGCTCATGGGCCGACGGCGGTGCGGATCGCCCCGATCACGTCCAGCAGCCGGGGCAGATCGTCGATCCGCAGCATGTTGGGGCCATCCGAGAGGGGACGGCCGTCGGGCAGCGTACGGTCGGGGTCCTCGTGCATCTCCATGAACAGCGCGTCCACGCCCACCGCCACCGCGGCCCGGGCCAGGGCCGGCACATACCGGCGCTCGCCGCCGGAACGGCTGCCCGCCGCCCCGGGAAGCTGCACCGAGTGCGTAGCGTCGAAGACCACCGGGAATCCGAGCGCGCGCAACTGGACGAGTCCGCGCATGTCCACCACGAGGTTGTGGTAGCCGAAGCTGGTGCCGCGCTCGGTCACCAGAATAGCCTCGTTGCCGGTGGACCGCACCTTGTCCACCACGTTCTTCATGTCCCCCGGCGCCAGGAACTGTCCCTTCTTGATATTCACGGGCTTGCCGGTGCGCGCCACGGCCAGGATCAGATCCGTCTGCCGGCACAGAAACGCGGGGATTTGTAAGATATCGAGGACCTCGGCGGCCGGCGCCACCTCCTCCACCTGGTGGACGTCCGAAAGGACGGGGACGCCCACGGTGTCCCGCACCCGGCGCAGGATGCGCAAGCCTTCCCTGAGCCCGGGGCCCCGGTAGCCGTCGATCGAGGAGCGGTTGGCCTTGTCGTACGAGGACTTGTAGATGAAGGGGACGCGACGCTCGGCGGCGATCCCGGCCAGCCGCTCCGCCGTCATCAACGCGTGCTTCTCGTCCTCGATCGCGCAAGGCCCGCCGATCAGCACGAGGGGCTGCCCGCCGCCGATGGTGATGGAGCCGACCCGCACCTGGCGCATGGGAGTGCTCACCCTTGCCCCCGGTGGACGAGTGCCGCGTGCACGAATCCCGCGAAGAGAGGGTGGGGATCCCATGGCCGGGAGCGAAACTCGGGGTGGAACTGACCGGCCACGAAATACGGGTGGTCGGGCAGCTCGATCATTTCCACGACCTGTTTCTCGGCCCATACCCCCGACGCCCGCAGCCCCTCCTTCTCCAGCCGGTGGAGGAATTCATTGTTGACCTCGTAACGGTGACGATGCCGCTCGTGGATGATCGACTGGCCATAGAGCCGGGCGGCCAGGCTGCCTTCGGCCAGGACCACCGGGTAGAGGCCCAGCCGCATGGTGCCGCCCTTATCGGCGACGGCCCGCTGCTCGGGCAGGAGATCGATGACGGGGTTGGGGGTGGCGCGGTCGAACTCGGTGGAGTTGGCGCCGGCGAGCCCGCACACGTGACGCGCGAATTCGATGACGGCGCACTGCATCCCCAGGCAGATCCCGAAGTAGGGTGTGCCCTGCTCGCGGGCGAAGCGGACGGCCGCGATCTTGCCCTCGATACCGCGGTCGCCGAAGCCCCCGGGCACCAGGATGCCGTGGGTGTCGCGGAAATGCGCCTCGGGACCATCGCGCTCGATGTGTTCGGCGTCCACCCACGTCACGTCCACCCGCGCCTCATTGGCGATGCCGCCGTGGGCCAGGGCCTCGACCAGGCTCTTGTAGGAATCTCTCAGGTCGATGTACTTGCCCACCACGGCAATGCGGGTCTCCCGACGAGGGGATTTCACGCGCTTGACGACTTCCTCCCAACGACCCAGGTCGCCGGGACGGGGATCCAGGCCGAGCTGCTTGACGATGATCTGGTCCAGCCCCTCCCGGTGGAACACGAGCGGCACCTCGTAGACGGTGTCCACGTCCTTGGCCGTGATCACGGCCTCCTCCTCGACGTCGCAGAACAGGGCGATCTTCGACTTGATGCCGGGGGGAAGGTAGCGATCCGTGCGACAGAGCAGGATGTCGGGCTGGATACCGATGGCCCGCAGCTCCTTCACCGAGTGCTGGGTGGCCTTGGTCTTGAGCTCCTGGGCCGCCTGCATGAATGGCACCAGCGTGAGATGGATATAGAGCACGTTGTCGCGTCCCACGTCCTTTCGGAACTGGCGGATGGCCTCCAGGAAGGGCAGGCTCTCGATGTCGCCGACGGTGCCCCCCACCTCCACGATCACCACGTCGACGTCGCCGGCGACCCGCCGGATACTGGCCTTGATCTCATCGGTGATGTGCGGGATCACCTGCACCGTTCGCCCCAGGTAGTCGCCCCGTCGTTCCTTCTGGATGACCGAGAAGTACACCTTGCCGGTGGTGACGTTGTGGTCCCGCGTCACCCGCACCGATGTGAACCGCTCGTAGTGACCCAGGTCGAGGTCGGTTTCACCGCCGTCATCGGTCACGAAGACCTCGCCGTGCTGATAGGGGCTCATAGTCCCGGCGTCGACGTTGATGTAGGGGTCCATCTTCTGCAGCGTGACGCGGTAGCCGCGCGCCTCCAGCAGGGACCCGATCGACGCCGCCGCCAGCCCTTTGCCCAGCGAGGACACGACGCCGCCCGTTACGAAGATGTACTTGGGAGCCACGCCATCCCTCCTTTCTTGATCCAGTCTTCCACATATGCCACCTCGCCATCCCGGTCGGTCACGACGCCGTCTAGCCGAGCGTCGCGGAGATCGCTCAAGACCCGCGCCACCTCGACACTCCGGGGGACCCCGAGCGCGACCACGGCGTCGCCGTTGAGCGCCGGCCGGGCGCCCCGGGCGTGGCTGAGGAACCAGTCGATTGTGGATCGCACCCCGACCGTCCCGGCGAGCCAGAGCCCGGCCAGCTCCACGTCCGAACGGTCCCACAGGGGACGGGCCCGTTCGCTCGCCCTGCCGATCGGAGTCAACCGGCCCGCCACCGCGTGCAGGGCCTCCAGCGCCCGAACCAGCCGCGCCAGGGGTTCACCGCTGAACGCCAGACGGGTGAGGACGGAGGACGCGACCTCGCGGCCCTGGTCGGCGACGAGCGCCAGCACGGTCAGCTCCAGTGGCGCGATCGGCAGCCCGCGCTGCCGACTCCAGCGGAGCGCCTCGGGCAAGGCGGTGACGTGTGCGGCCGTGCGGCGCGAGAAGCGATAGCGAGGATCGAACAGACGGAAAGTCCCCCCACGTCCCAGCCGTCGCAGGACGTCGGCGGGCCGGGTCTCGCCAAGGATGAGCTCGATCTCCGCGACGAGCCGCTGGCCCGAGAGCGCGGGATACGGACCCAGGCGCAGAGCGCGGGCCTGGGCGCGCGCGGTCCAGGCATCGAGGGCCAGGCCCAGACGCGTCGCGTAGCGGGCGGCCCGGAAGATGCGGGTGGGATCCTCGACGAACGACAGCGGATGTAACACGCGCAGGCGCCGGTTGACGAGATCACCGCGGCCGCCGTAGGGGTCGAGCAAATCCCACCCGTCGGCAGCAAGCTCGACCGCCAGCGCATTTACGGTGAAGTCGCGGCGGCCGAGGTCCTGGGTGATGGTGGATGGCATCACCCGAGGCAGGGCACCCGGTCGCTCGTACCGCTCGGAGCGGGCCGTCGCGAAGTCGACACGTCCGAGGTCCCCCATCATGACTGAGGCGGTGAGAAAGCGTGCGTGCTCCACGATCGCCGCGCCCCGCGCGGCGGCGAAGGTCCGAGCCAGCGCGGGGCCGTTGCCCTCGACGACGATGTCGAGGTCACGAACGGTGGACCGGGCCAGCAGCGCGTCCCGCACGGTGCCCCCGACCAGGAAGGCCCGGACGGCGGCAGCGGCGGCGAGGCGGGCGAGAGTGTCGAGCGCGACCCGGGCATCCTCGGTGAGTCGATCCCGGAACCGACGTCCCACCGGCGCGCGTGCGGCCATTCCACCCGGCGCGGACATGACGGCGCCCACGAACTG